>NZ_QOSD01000002.1:0-182780 GCF_008368905.1 Bacillus sp. SH5-2 | reverse complement strand
ATTATATGGAGTGTAGTAGACGTTTGCTTATATGTAGAAAAGAGTAGAAGTACATTGATTCTAAAGAAAGCAGGAATGTAAATGATATATGAAGCGAATATACATACAAGAGAAAAATTAGTTACTATGTTCGAAGATTTCAATAACATTGTTTTACTTTCTTATTTACAAGGACATATGGGTACCGCTTGGGTAAATAATCTTGAAAATCCAACAGTAGCGCAAGTTACGATAGGGATTTTCACATTTTATGCTGGGAATTCAAATGCGAAAGAAACAGAAGAATTAGTACGTAACATTCCTGATAGAATGTTAGTAATCGTAAATAGTGAAGAGTGGAAAAAGCGTTTAGAAACATTTTACGGAAGAAAAATAGATAAGTTTTTACGCTATAAATTCAAACTTAATGCAGAAGTTTTTAATCGTTCAAAATTACAATCTTTTATATCAGTGCTTCCAAAAGGATATGAGTTAAGAAGAATAGATGAAGATATCGTAAATAACCCTACATTACATAAAGTCTCTGAAGATTTTACAAGTCAATTTCAATCAGTTGAAGATTATATAAACCGAGGTATAGGGTATTGTATTTTGTATAAAGGAGAAGTTGTATGCGGTGCATCATCGTATAGCATTTATGATAATGGGATTGAAATAGAGGTTGCAACCGATCACAATCATAGAAGAAAAGGATTGGCGACTATAGTTAGTGCAGCGCTAATCTTAGACTGTTTAGAAAAAGAGATATATCCAAACTGGGATGCAGCGAATACTACATCTGCAAAACTAGCAGAAAAGCTAGGGTATGTTTTTGATAAGGCGTATGATACTTATTTTGTGGATAATAGATGAATGAGCAGAGATTGTAAGAATTGTACAAAATAAAGAATTTAAAAAGGGAAAGACAAATGACTAGAATGTTTCGATACCATTGTTAAAAACTCCTATGGAAATATTAGAGAATAAAATAATTAGTTCAATAATAAGGAGATTTTATAATCTATTGAGTACAAAAACCGGCTTTTTTAGCCGGTTTTTGTTTTTTTTATAAAAGGGGACAATAGTCGTGATGTTCTGTTTTGTGGATAGTATTAAGTTGGTAAATGGTCCTTATTAAATGTATCCTTTGTTAGATAGAATAAAAGAGTCTTGAAAAATTAATTTTGGAACACCAATTAGCTCTATCATAAAAAAGTCGTGAAATTCTATTTTATATAGGTAGATATCAGTATAGGCTACGTATATTAATGTATGTGTTTTTAACTATCTAGAAGAAATGAATCTCTTATTTTGTAAATGATAAAAGTGACTATGATACAAACCCACGCATTAATAGAAAAAGTACATATACAGTATAGAGAGTTGAAAAACTCTAAATTTTTTATAAAGGAGATTATAAAATATGAGTGAACAATGTCCAATTAATGTACCATGTCAGGTAGTAGGACAAACCCAAACACCATTAAGTGATGCACCTGCAACGCCAATTACTACTCCGGGAGCACCAATTGTAAAAATACCGGTTGTATTAGCAGAAAGAACAATTCAAATTGTTGTAGAATCTGATATTTCATTAGATCCTCCAGCGGTTGAAATTAAACGTATCTTAAAAAATGCATTTTTAACACAATGTAAGTTAGTTCCTGTAGCATTCGAACCAGTACCAGGAACACCTTACCGCCGAGTTACAAGAGCAAAGTTATTTGTACAAGGATATATTCGTAAAAATATTGAATATGCAAATGACGAGTGTAATGGAGTGCTATATGACCGCATTGCTAATGTTCCATTTTCTGGTTTTGCTGATTTAACAGCTGGTGATTTTCTATCACTAGCTATAGTGGCTGCTTCCTCAGATACTACTTCTCACTTTATTAATCCTAAAAATGGTGATCTACCACGTTTAGACAAATACTTCTTCGAAAATACAGTTTTTTATAATGAACAACCGTATTGCGAATTAGTCAGCGCTCAATTTTTTGAATTAGACTTTTCACCTTGTCCAACAGACCTAAACGAACCATTTGATACTCTTCGTGAAAAAATTGTACTAGATCTTACTTTAAAAGTTTTACAAGTACAACAAGTACAAGTATAAAACTAAAAAAAGCATTGTCTTTGATAAAAAGACAATGTCTTTTTTATTATTATAAAACATATATAATGATGAAATGGTCGCGTACAAAAAACATATTTTTATGAATTTCATTAGACGGGGGGATGGTGATGAAAAATCCATGGGTTGGTCAGGAAATATGGAACAAAGTTTATAAAGGGAAAAAGCTGAATGCTCAAGATGATTCACGCGAAATAAGAAAAAAGGAAAAAATTGAAGAAACAGAATCAGAGAAAGAAGATAAAGCAATTGAATTAAAGAAAGAAAGTAAAGAAACAGAATCAAAAAAAGAAGAAGTAATTGAATTAGAGAAAGAAAATAAAGAAACAGAATCAAAAAAGGGAGATAAGGCGATTGAATTAGAGAAAGAAAATAAAGAAACAGAATCAAAAAAAGAAGAAGAAGTAATTGAATTAGAGAAAAAAAGTAAAGAAACAGAGTCGGAAAAAGAAGAAGAAACAATTGGATCAGAGAAAGAAAACAAAGAAACAAAGTTAAAAAAAGAAGAAGCAGATAAATCCGAGAAAAAGAGTAAAGAAACAGAGTCGAAGAAAAAACGTCAAGATTCAGAGTCAAAAATAGAGACCTTAGTACGTTCAATAGTAGTAAAAACCCCATTTTCTATTATTTCAGATGTGACTAGTTTTATAAAATTCCCTAATATGAATGTGAAAAATCAAGAAGTATTTGTATTCCGGAATCAAAAAGATGAAAGGGGTCGTGAATTGGATACTAAGTTATTAACTACAGTGCAACATTATCATGGAGAAGTTAATTGTAATTTAGTTTCTTCAAACCTTTATGAAAAGAGAGTGCTTTTAGAACTTTCTAATGAAAAAATAAAAAGTAATATGGAAGAGAATTGGGTAGGAACATCTTCGTGGATCCCTATACACGGAATAATTTTAGATAAGGAAGATGAAGGAGGAGTAAATAATTATATACCTGCGAAATTACCAATAGAAATAGGGAAGTATAAAGGTGAAATTAATTTACGAGAAAAAGTGGTATTTAAAGAAAAAGTTATAGAAATAAAAGAGGTGTCACAGGAAATTATTTTAACAAAAAAAGAATTTTTATTACCAAAAATAATAAGGAAAGGAAATAATCCATCTAAAATTGAAAAAGGGAGCTTACTCGTAGAGGGTTATGTTTTTCAATGTATTGAATTTATATCGGAACGAAGTACACCGCATGATAATGTGTATCAGTTAATACAAAACCTTGTATTGGAATTAACTGTGCAATTATTACAAGAACAGGAAGTTTGGGTGCGGATTAGATAATTAATCATCTCTACATCAATTAGTTAAAAATTTCTTCAGGAAAATGTATTAGAGAAACTTAAAAGTAATGCTAGCAAGTTTGTAAATGAGCTTGCTGATAAGCGTTTGGGAAAGATATGAAATACAACTGATGGATCGCTTTAAAAAACCAATTCCTTTAATAGATGAAATGGATAAATCTTTGTTAAAACATGAGGTGTAACAAAAAGTGTATCCACCCCCATTATAGAAAACTTACAATTTAAACAGTAATACATGTTTATCATAATGTTTTAAACACCAATTATATTTTTTTAGAATAATCGGATGGACAACTTCTTTCGTAGTATCACCCTCAGTATAGCCATATTTCTTATAAAAGTTTTCTAGTTCCTCAAAAGGAAGACAATATACATTTTGAACTTGTAATTTTTTCGCAGTTTGCAGTAAAAATGAAACAAGTTCCCCAGCTAATTGTAGCCCTCTAAATTTAGGAAGAACAAAAATCCCACCCATTTCAATAGTATCTTCATCTATTTGGACTAGTCGTCCAACACCTGCGTACTCATTGTTGTATGTAATGATCACAACTGTATCCCGCTTTAAATCACTTCGTACAAACCCTATCGATTCATATTGATTATTAATCCATTCTAAATCATTATATGTAGCCAGTTGAATACTCATATACATCCTCCTTCAGAAAACTTTTACTATTTTCATTATACATAATATAATTTCAGGAAAAAGTGGTTAAAATGGCATGATTTTTATTAACAGTTCAAGTTTTGAAGAATAGTGCATACAATATAAAGTGTTTTCCTTTCTTCATTTAAGTTTTACGTATATAATTTAAAAGTACTATTTTTATTTTATTATTTTATATTTATAACAGAATAGAGGTTTAAAAATGGGTGTTAAAATCATTACGGATAGTGCGGCGGATTTACCGGTAGAATTGCTGCAAGCATATGATATTGATTTAATTCCACTCCGTGTGTATGATGAAGCAGAAACAGAGTATTTAGATGGAGTAACATTAGAGTCAGTTACATTATTGCAAAAAATGAGAGAAGGCGCTGTTTATAGAACGTCATTGCCTTCACTTGAAACTTTTCAAGAAAAATTTGTTTCTTATGCAAAAGAAGGTAATCCTTGTATATATTTAGCTTTTTCATCTGAACTTTCTGGTACATATCAATCATCAGTTCTCATTAAAGAGGAAGTCAAAGAAACATACGCTAACTTAGATTTAGAAATTATCGATACGAAATGTGCTTCACTTGGTCAAGGGCTTGTCGTATTAGAAGCTGCTAAAATGGCGAAAAACGGTGCATCAAAAGAAGATATTTTAAAGCGTGTTGATTTTCTAATGAACCATATGGAACATATCTTCACTGTAGCTGATTTACAGTACTTAGTGAGAGGTGGACGTTTAAGTAAAGTCGCAGGATTTATCGGTGGTTTACTAAACATTAAGCCAATCTTAAACGTGGAAGAAGGAAAACTTGTACCACTTGAAAAGGTAAGAGGGAAAAAGAAAGTACTTGGCCGAATTGTAGATATTATGGAAGAACGTGGAAAAGATCTTAAAGGTCAAACAATTGGTATGACTCATGGCGATGACTTAGAAACAGCTGAAGCATTAAAAGCATTAATTACAGAAAGATTTGGCTGTGAAGTATTTATCGTAAATACGATTGGTGCAGCAATCGGAGCACATACAGGACCTGGCGTTATAACGTTATTTTTCTTAAGTGAATTAGAGTAAAGGATTGATCTTTTGATCAATCTTTTTTTTCTTCAAGGTAATGCCACTATTTCAGTAGCAGATGAGCTGAAAAAATTTAAGGAATTATTAGATATGGGCGTTATTACAGAAGATGAATTTAATGCGAAGAAAAAGCAGTTACTAAATATATAAATTAATTTTTTATGAAATTAGTATGAAAATGCTAAATATAAGCTGTTAAAAAGATGATTCTGTCGTGAACAGAATCATCTTTTTTATGTGTTGAAGTTTTTTGTTTGTAAAAATCTAAATATTTCAAGATGTTAAAATTTAGTTATTTCATATATAATTGTGTAGGGAGAAAAATCTGTAACTATTTGTAAAAATAGGAGGCGGCTATAAAATGCATGAAATTGCTAGATGGGATTTAGATCGATTATATACGTGTGGAGACATTATATTTCCAATATTGGAGTTAAAAGAACAATATATGGTGACAAAAGATGTAGAAAACCTTTCAAAACTTATACAAGCTATTGAAAAAGCAGAATACTATTTGTACTGTCGATCGGCTGAGGAAAGTGTTGTATCGGATATTACTAGATTGACTGTGAAAGTAAAGGAATTAAAAAGTGAAGTGTAGCAAGTAATACTACAAAGTGAAGTGGAAATTACCGATAATACTAGGCTAATAAAAGGTGAACTTAATGCGTGGGAAAATATGTATATACAATTAAGGAATAGGATAGAAATAGAGCACAATAATAAGCAATTATCATTTGGACAAGCAAATCATATTGCAGTGAATAGTGATAATGAAAAGGAAAGACTAGAAGTATTCGAGTCATTAACATGTGCTTTACATAAGGAAAAAGAAATTTTTGCTACTGTATTAAATCAAATAGGAAGATTGCGCAATACAAAGAGTAATGAATTAGAAGATAGAGAGATTTTAGCAGGGTCCCTTCATGCGAATGGTATTTCAGAAACTGTATTATTACAAATATGGAATGCGACAGAAGAAAATCTAGATAAATTAGTTAGTGCTTTAAATGTGTATAAGAAGGGTAAAGCTTCAATTACATGGCATGAACTCATGACGTTAAAAGAAAATAATGAGAACGTGATCCCATTTTCGGTAGCAGTACAAAACATATATGATGCATTAAAAAATATAGATGAAGAATTAGCAGAATTTACACTTGGTGCAATACAGAGTGGTTGGGTAGATGCGGAACCGAGAGAGAATAAACCCCCAGGTGGATTTTGCGCTCCTTTTTTCAGTGAGAAAGAATCGCGAATTTCAATGCGTTATGATGGAAGTATTGATAGTGTAAGAGTGCTTGCTCACGAACTAGGTCACGCTTGGCATTTTTATAATATGAGTTTTGAACAGTCTAGTTCATTTTTAGATGATTATTTGCCAATGAGTACAGCTGAATCGGCGTCTATTTTCTTTGAAACTGTACTCATAAACTATTTAATTGAAACAACTAAGTGTATTGATATGAAAAAGTCATTGCTTAGCTGGAAAATAAGAAACTGTTTTAATTATGTAATGGCAATTCGAGCATCGTTCGAATTTGAGAAGGATTTTTATGAAAAATGTAAAGAAAGTCTTTTAAGTGCTGATCAAATCGAGAAATTATCTATAGCAGCGCAAGAAAAAGCATACGGGAATGCATTATCAGAATATCAGCCGTTTGTTTGGATGAAATATGTTCAGTTTTATATAGCAGATGTTCCTTTTTATAATTATCCATACACATTTGGATATTTAGTTAGTTTTAGTTTAATAGAAATAGCTAAAGAAAATAAAAGTACTTTTCACTTGAAATATAAAGAGTTTTTACGAGAAACAGGAAAAGCTCCAGTGGAAGAACTTATGAAAAAACATTTTGAAATAGATATAACGAGCTATGAATTTTGGGATAAAGCTTTTAGACAAATTTCTAAAGATATTGATGAATATTTACGGCTTATTTAGAGTGACAAAGGGGACAACATACATGAACAGAATAGGAATTATCGGAGCAATGCAAATTGAAATAGACTTACTTTTAGAAAAACTAGTTATACAAGAAGAACAAACAATTGCAGGAATGCCTTTTTACATTGGTGAATTCATGGGAACAGAAATAATTGTTACAAGATGTGGTGTAGGGAAAGTTAATGCAGCCGCATGTACGCAAACATTAATTCATAAATTTGATGTAGATGCTATCATCAATACGGGTGTTGCTGGCGGGCTACATCCAGATGTAAAAGTTGGAGATGTAGTTATTTCAACTAACGTAACTCATCATGATGTAAGTAAGACTCAAATGAAAAACTTATTCCCATTTCAAGAAGAATTTATCGCAAATAAGGAATTAATGGAGTTAGCACGTATTGCATGCAATAGTAGTAGTTTACATATTAGGGTTCATGAAGGAAGAATCGTAAGCGGTGAATGTTTTGTTGAAGATTCAAAACTAAAAGCGAAATTAATAGACGAATATGCGCCGCATTGTACAGAAATGGAAGGTGCAGCAATTGGACATGTTGCTTACATAAATGAAGTACCATTTCTCGTTATACGATGTATTTCTGACAGTGCAGACGATGAAGCTCAAATTTCTTATGATGACTTCGCGAAAACTGCCGCAAATTATTGTTCAGAAATTATCGTTGAGATGCTGAAAAATATATCGAGTAAAACTTATAGTTCAAGAGGAGAGAATGACATGTTACAAGCATTAATTTTTGATATGGACGGAACGTTATTTCAAACAGATAAAATTTTAGAATTATCGTTAGATGATACTTTTGATCACTTAAGATCACTAAAATTATGGGATACAGTAACCCCAATTGAAAAATACCGTGAAATCATGGGTGTGCCGTTACCGAAAGTTTGGGAAGCTTTATTACCGAATCATACAATGGAAGTAAGAGAACAAACAGATGCATATTTTTTAGAAAGATTAATTGAAAACATTAAGAGCGGAAAAGGTGCTTTATATCCGAACGTAAAAGAAGTTTTTACATATATAAAAGAAAATAATTGTTCAATTTATATTGCTAGTAATGGTTTAACTGAATATTTACGAGCGATTGTATCGTATTATGCTTTAGATCAATGGATTACTGAAACATTTAGTATTGAACAAATAAACTCACTTAATAAAAGCGACTTAGTTAAAAGTATTTTGAACAAATATGATATAAAAGAGGCAGCAGTAGTAGGTGACCGATTATCTGATATAAATGCAGCGAAAGATAACGGTTTAATCGCAATTGGATGCAATTTTGATTTTGCGCAAGAAGAGGAACTTGCTTATGCGGATATAGTCATAGATGATTTGATGGAATTGAAGGGACTATTGTCTGAAGTGAAGAATACGCATATTACGAATTGAATAAGGTAACAATTGTAAAAATGCTCAGAATAAATGATTCTAGAGCATTTTTATGTATTTTCATAGTAAGGAGGAATTTACCTGAAAGATATATATATTCAACAAATTGAAGATTTAATGATATACGAATACGACTATCTTGTTCAAGAAAGCAAAGACGAAGGATTTAATTTCCTATTAAAACTAATAAGTGAATATAAAAATGAGATAAATAAATTTAATAAAACTGGTGAATGTTTATACGGTGTTTTTCAAGAGGGAATGTTAATTGGAATTGGAGGCTTAAATCAAGATCCGTACACAGAAGATAATAAGATTAGCCGGTTAAGGAGATTTTATATTTCAAAGGACTATCGGCGTACAGGATTAGGGAACTTATTATTAAATCGGCTATTAAGTCATGCGGAAAAATACTTTCAAACTGTTGTTTTGCATACAGATACAAAACAGGGTAATGCGTTCTATATGGCAAATGGATTTGTAAGAGGGAACATGTATAAAGGCTCTAGTCATTATAAATTATTACAGGAGTAGCTGTCCAAAGAAAAGTTTTGGACAGCTATTTTAGTTGTTAATTTATATTGTGAAAATGAGATTAGGAACCAATCCAGGTACCGATGATTTATGAGGGGGATTAGAATAGTTTCCATCGATGCTGCTTCTATGTTCAGTAGTAAAGCCATCCAATCTATATTATTGAGGATATAGGGCGAAAGGAAGTTATGATAGTGCTATACGGTTCCAAACGAACTTGTACATTTGCTCCCGCGTTACGGCATTCAAAATAATAGTGCTTTTACCTGATCTAACAGCTTTATTATAGGATGCGATTAGCGGGAGGATTGGATCAGTAGGGATATAGTGATTGAGGTTCGTCGCATGATAAATTGTTTTGGATATTACAGTCGCAGTCAGCGTAATACCATTTTTAATGACACCAGTCAGTGTTGTCCCATCAAATGAGATGAGTTTGCATGTAAGTATACGATGGTGTTTCATATTTGTTGCTCCTTTATAGTAGATTTAATTTATTTTATCCTTTTCGGCAAGAAGACTCCATCTGATTTGTGTTACGGGTGAAGCCCAAAAATTCAAGTGGAGATGAATTGCCGTCAGTAGGTAGACGAAACAATGTTCACATTTTGTTCCGTTCCAAATATTGATTTGTCAAAAGTAATTAACAATTACAAAAATATTTCTTTCCTAAGAAAAAACACGATCTTAGGAAAGAAAAAATTGTAATGAACTCTTTGAGAAAGGTGGTGAAAACAATGGCTAGAAAGAAAGCAGTGAAAGTATTACGGAAACAAAAGAAAAGAGAAACTATGCAACGATTCACGCAGAAACAGAATATCGGACGAGCTTGTCTCACAGCTAAAGAATTTCGTTTACTTAAGCGTATGTCACATAGTTCAAAAGCGTTGCGAAATGTTGGATTGTACACGATGAAACAAAGTTATTTGAACAATAACAGGATGGCTACTGTAAAAGAAGTGGACACTGCTATGCAAGCAGATATGAACTACTGGGGTATTCAATCAAACTCTGTTCAAGCGATTCTTAGAACCTTATTTACAGAAGTGAAGAGCTTTTTTAAAGCGTTGGAACAGTGGAAGAAAAATCCTGAGAAGTTCACAGGTCGTCCGAAGTTTCCAAATTATTCTCGTTCCACTGACAAACGAATTATTGAAATCTATCAAGTGCCAAAAATGGATGATAATGGGTATTGGATGATTCCAATGAGTGTTGCATTCAGGAAAAAATTCGGTTCCATTCAAATACGTATGCCGAAAAACTTGAGAAATAAAAAAATCTCCTATATTGAGATTGTACCGAAACAAAAAGGTCGGTTCTTTGAGGTGCATTACACATATGAAATGCACGTTTCTCAAATGAAGAAACAATCCACGACTACTAGTAACGCTTTGAGTTGCGATTTAGGTGTGGATAGATTAGTAAGTTGCGCAACGAATACAGGTGATACGTTCTTAATTGATGGAAAAAAATTAAAATCCATTAACCAATACTTCAACAAAACGATACGTAATCTGCAACAGAAAAATGTGGAAAATGGGCTTTCTAAACGAATTGTAACGAAAAAAATCGCTGCACTTTGGCATAAACGAGAACGACAAATAAATGGTTACATTTCACAAACGGTAGGCTTGTTGTTCAAAAAAGTGAAAGAATTCGATATAGATACGATTGTCGTAGGGTATAACGCTGGTTGGAAACAAAAATCTCATATGGGGAAAAAGAATAATCAAACATTTGTTCAAATCCCATTTCAGAAATTGATGGCAGCAATTGAGAATAAATGTGTAAAAGAAGGCATCCGTTTTTTGAAACAAGAAGAAAGCTATACTTCAAAAGCTAGTTTTCTTGATAAAGATCCGGTGCCAGTTTGGTCTAAGGATGATAGGACGCAGTATCGCTTTAGTGGCAAACGAATCACGCGTGGTCTGTACCAAAGTAAAGCAGGAACATGTATCCATGCTGATATTAATGGTGCGCTGAATACATTGGAAAAATCAAAAGTTGTAGAATTAGATGACAATCTCAAGGTAAAAACGCCGATTCTATTAGAAGTGCAAAAACGTAAGGCTGTTGCTTTGCGCATAGCTTAGTGGGTGCGTCAACCATCCATGTGTACGCGACTTGTCGGGGCTTGTAGCACACGCCGGATTCATCTGAGTGGTGGCTTCTTCCATAAGGAAGAATTGCTCTTTTTCGAAAGGGTGGTGCAAGTGGGAAAACAATCGTTCGTTGCCAGTACCAACCAAAAACATACTTGGGGTGTTACCATAAGGTGGCATGAATGCTAGAGCGTCAAACTGTCTAGTGATAGACGAAAAGACCTAGCATTCAAACTCAAGCCCCCACTGAAACGTTTTATCTCAGTGGGGGAGTTGACGCTTGTCCAACAAATCAGTGTGGACAATTAAATGATTATATAAGGATTGGAACTTAAAAATAGGGAGAGTTTTAGAGGGATTTCAAACTTAAAGATAACGGTTTAATTGCGTATAGAAGTAGCTATCATTTTTTGAAGTCTAATAGTAAAAATAATGTTTGTATAATTTCGTATACCAATTTAATAGTACAAAAAAGAACCTCATCAACTAAATTTTAGTTGATGAGGTAACTTTTCTGTAATCAATTACATTTTAACTTTCATCTGTTTCAATAGAACCTTCGGATTACCTTTCACATAATAAAAATGAGGATTATTTTCATCATCGTAAAGCATAATATAAGGTTTTTCATTAAGAGGAAGTAAAATAAGTACTTCATCAATCGTTGAATGCAACCATTGATTTGTGATGGAAACTGGTTTAGATAAAGGTATTTTTATCATATGGCCATCTTTCGGAACAACGTTTAAGTTTTTAAATGGGCCAGTGATTGCTTTAGCATATTGGACTGCCTCTTTTTCAATCGCTGGATCTAAAGATTGTTTTTGAACGACCATTTCTTTTTGACAATCAAACACTTCAATTTGTTTATTTATATTTGCAAAAGCATTTGTTGATAATAAGAAAAGCAGAAAAGTAATAACCCCGATTTTTTTTAACATAATACAACACCTCATCATTACTATGCCCTCAGATGCTATAAATATTTTTCTGTCACATTCATGTAACAAAGAAGTTGTATGATACAATTGGTTTTTTGTTTAAAAGTAATGGAGGAATAAGCATGAAAGTATTAATCGCAGATGATGAACAAGATATGTTAAAAATTTTAAAAGCTTATTTTGAAAAAGAAGGCTTTGAGGTTTTGTTAGCGAAAGACGGGGAAGAAGCACTTCAAACTTTTTATGATGAAAGAGTAGATTTAGCTATATTAGATTGGATGATGCCGAAACAGAGCGGTATTGCAGTCTGTCAGGAAATAAAAAAGAATTCAAGTGTAAAAGTGTTAATGCTTACGGCGAAAAGTGAAAGTGAAGACGAATTAGCTGCGCTTCAAAGTGGGGCTGATGAATATGTGAAAAAGCCGTTTCATCCCGGGGTATTACTTACACGTGCAAAAAAGCTTGTACAGCATGATGATGTAATTCAAGTGCAAGATGTTAAGATCAATTTTGCGAAAAATAAAGTGTTTAAAAATGATATAGAGTTAGAAATTACAAAAACAGAACTTCAGTTAATAAAGTGTTTTTTGCAACATAAAGGAATGATTTTAACTCGTAAAAAGCTGTTAGATATCGTGTGGGGATTTGACTATTTTGGGGAAGAGAGAACTGTTGATACGCATGTAAGAAGATTGCGTAAGAAAATAGGGGAGAATGTTATAAAGACGCATCGCGGGCTCGGATATAGTTTGGAGGAACAAAGTGAATAAACTCGGAAAAAAGCTATTTCTCAGCATTTCTTTAACGGTCATTCTAATTTTTACAATCTCATTATTATTAATCAACTATCTCTTACCGAAATATCATATTTACAAAACACGTGAGAACTTGGATGAATTTACGACGCAAATACAAAATGCATCAGTTAAAGATTTTGAAGAAGTTATTCATACAATCGAAAGTGAAAATAACGTTACAATTGCATATACACCAATCAATCAATCCGAAGATGATATGAATGAAGCGCTACGCATGCAACTTACGAAAAAGAAAGTAACGTTAAATAAACTTTGGATTACGAAAGACGAAGTACTGAAAGTGAAAATGGAAGGGCAATCGAATAAACTGTATGATCAAGAGAAGTTAAAAGCCAGCTTTTTTGCTAAATATATTGCGAAAGATGATTCGTTAATTTTAATGGGAACTTCTATTGCACATTCTAACGAAATTATAAAAACGTTAAATACATTTTATTTATACATTTTTTGTTTCTCACTCCTACTTATTATTTTACTTGTGTGGATACTTTCCAAAATAATAACGACTCCACTGAAAGAGCTAAGTGATGTAGCTCAAGATATTTCACGTTTGAAGTTTAAACGAACGAAAGTGAAAACGAATGATGAAATAGGCGACTTAGCCAATAGTATCAATATTATGAGCGATAAGTTACATGAGGCACATCAAGATTTAACAGATCGGAATGAACATTTAAAACGATTCATGGGTGATGTTACCCATGAATTAAAAACACCAATCGCATTAGTAAAAGCATACTCTATCGGAATAAAAGACGGTTTAGATGATGGTACATACTTAAATATCATTATTAAACAAACAGATCAAATATCAAACTTAATTGAAGAACTATTACGATTTTCCAAATTAGAAAGAGATAGTTTACAAAAAGAAGAATTCCCTATTGAACCACTAGTCCAAAGTATAATAGATAAGTATAAGATTGAATTGGAGTCGAAAGAAATTAAGTTACGAGTGAAATACAATGTGGGTGATTCGGTTATTTATGCGGATGTGAATAAAATGGGAATGGTGTTTCAAAACTTTATTTCTAATGCAATCAAATATACAACAAATCAAAATATAAAAATTAATTTAGAAGAGAGAATAGACGGTGTATATTTTAGTATTCAAAACGGTATTGATGCTGAACAAATGAAAGATATTGATAAAATTTGGGAACCTTTTTACGTTTTAGAGTCTTCGCGAAGTAAAGAAAAATCAGGTACAGGATTAGGACTAGCGATAGTAAAAAGTATTTTAGAGAGACATAGTTTTGATTATGGAGTTTCTATTGTACATGAAGAGATACAATTTTATGTGAATATGAAAAAAGGCTAATGAAATATTAGTCTTTTTTCAGTTTTAGAAATTCCCGATTATAGATTAATAATCATAAATTTCTCAACTTTTATATAAAATTAAAACTGAATTTTCAGTTATTTTGTTATATAGTAAAAGAGAGCAATTAAGGGGAGGGAACATTTTGAGTAAAAAGAAAATAGCAATTACACTTTCAGCAATGCTATCTGCAACTTTTATACCTAACTTGACAACGGATGTGCATGCAGAGAAGAAAGAAGAGACAAGCAGTACGAAAATTGAATTGGAAAATGGGATGACAAAACCAATTTATTCTCTTGATGAAGCAATTATTGAAAATTTATTTGTAGAGACAGAAGTCGATAGTGATCGCGATGGTAAAAAGGACCGCGTATCAATAAAGGTAATGCGTCCAAAGACTGAACCGAATGTAAAGGTTCCTGTTATCTATGAAATGAGCCCATATCGGTCAGGGTTAAAAGATGTTCCGGTTTACAATGTAGATGAAGAATTGTATGCATATGAAGGAAAGCCGTATGGGGCGGTTAATCTTGGTTCATACGGAAATTATTACGTGCCAAGAGGTTATGCAGTTATTTTAGGGGAAAGTATTGGGACTGGTAAATCAGATGGATGTCCTACAACTGGAGATGAACAAGAAATACTTGGGACGAAGTCTGTCATTGATTGGGTGAATGGACGTGCAAAGGCATACACAGAAAATGGTGAGGAAGTTAAGGCTGATTGGTCTACAGGAAATGTAGGTATGACAGGGGTTTCTTACAATGGTACATTACCAAATGCTGTTGCAACGACTGGAGTGGAAGGATTAAAAACGATTATTCCAATTGCAGCGATTAGTAGTTGGTATGATTATTATCGCGCAAATGGTGCAGTCATTGCTCCAGGTGGATATCAAGGGGAAGATACAGATAATATGGCAGAAGCAGTGCTAACAAGAAAGAATCCAGAAGTTTGTGGTCCGATAATTAAAGATCTCACTGCTGGACAGGACCGGAAAACTGGTGATTATAATGATTTTTGGGATAAACGAAACTATGTCAAAGATGCTAAAAATATAAAAGCAAGCGTATTCGTCGTTCATGGTTTAAATGATTGGAACGTAAAAACGAAGCAGTTCGCGCAATGGTGGGATGCGCTTGGAGAAAATGATGTACCTCGTAAAATGTGGTTACATCAAGGTGGACATGGTGGTACGTCAAGTAATGACTGGCAAAAAACACAAAATAAATGGTTAGATTATTGGTTGTACGGAATTGAAAATGGAATTATGGATGAACCAATGGTTGATGTACAACGAGAAAATAAAACATGGGAAAAGTTGAAAAATTGGCCAGATCCAGCAGCTGTGCCGTCAAAAATTCGTATGTATTTAAGTAATAAAGCAGTTAATTTACCATTAGGTATGGGATCTATTAATAAAGTTTTCTCATTCGTTGATGATGCAAAAATAAAGTCAAATCAATTAGTAGAAAAACCGGAGCTAGAGGTAGCAAATCGATTAGTGTACACAATGCCTGTGCTGCAAAAAGATATGCGTATTAGCGGTACACCGAAGATTTCATTTAAAGGAAATATTGATCGCCCTGTATCTAATTTAACGGCATTACTTGTTGATTACGGAGGAGTGAAGCCTGAAATCGTTACGAGAGGTTGGATGGACCCACAAAACTTAAATAGTATAAAAAATTCAACAGCACTTCAACCAGGTAAAGATTATACATTTACATGGGACATGCAACCGGATGATTATGTATTTAAAGCTGGGCATCAAATAGGAGTTGTTTTAATCGCAAGTGACTACGATTATACAATTAGACCAAAGGCTGGAACGAAACTAACAGTAAAATTAAGTGAAGTGACATTACCGATTGTGAAATAAATGGTTAAAGACAAAGAGCTTACGATAGTAAGTTCTTTGTTTTTTGAAATGATACTGTTTATAAATGTGGTGATTTATTATGAATTTCTATTGGTAGAAACAAAGAAACTTATAACAAATAAAACTATTGCATTTACGATTAAAAGTCCTCCAAAGGTAAGTCCAGCCATCCCTCCAGCAAAGCCGTCTCCTACTTTTTCACCAATTATGTGCAAAGTGGTGAAGAAAACAAGGGGAGAAGCAAGAATGAAAATACAACTAGCTATTTTCCATGTTTGCTTATATTTCTTTGCAACAAAGAAAATTAGTGTATTAAAAACGATAAGAAGAAAAAGAAATCCAAGTAACGAATTCATTATATCCTCCTTTAGAGAATTCCACATGTTTATTTTTAAGGGAATATTATACAATGTGATTACATTCTATGGAAATGAGTATTACCAAGAAGGTTTTTTAAAATTCTCGAAGAAACGTTAGATGTTGGACGAGTCATTATTCCATTTCTTATGGATAATTTTAAAGTTGATACAAAAGTGACTGCCTTATTTTCAATCTTATGTGGTTCGGAGGAAAAAATATGAAGTTCATAATAATATTTGGCCCGCAAGCAGTTGGGAAAATGACGGTTGGACATGAATTAGAAAAAGTAACTGATTTGAAGCTGTTTCATAATCATATGACAATTGATTTCGTTAGTCCATTTTTTGATTACAGCACTAAGGAAGCAAAAAGATTAGTGAGTTTGTTTCGTAATGAACTATTTGAAGAAGTGTCTAAAAGTAACTTATATGGAATGATATTTACATATGTTTGGGCATTTGACCTACAATCTGACTGGGAATATATAAATCATATAGTAAGCATTTTTGAATCAAAAGGTGGCACAGTATATTTTGTAGAGCTAGAAGCAGACTTAGATGAAAGGTTGGAACGTAATAAAAGTCCACATAGATTAGAGCATAAACCGAAAAAAAGAGACATTGAGTGGTCGGAAAAAAATTTAAAAGAGACATTGGAAAAACATAGGTTGAATTCACTTTATGGTGAAATTAAACGTGAAGAATATATAAAAATTAATAACACTCATTTAACTGCTAGAGAAGTAGCAAAAATGATTAAAGAGAAATTTAAATTATAAAGTTTATTGAATGTATGTATTCATCGTCCAAGCATTCTTCTGAAAATTTCATAAAATACTTATATTAAAGGTGATTATTGTAAAATAATCGTTATTTTACATGAAAATTTAATATAAGAAAGTAGGGAAATAAACTTGGAAAATGCACAGCCAGGAAGAGTCGAAAATCAAGTTTATTCAAATAGAGTTTTAAGATCAGAATTCGATGAGAATTGGACAACTTGTATTTCAAAAAGTGGTTATGTAAATTATATAGCTACAAGCAATGGTGCAGAAGTAATTGTATTACTTTCTGATGGTACGAGAAAATTATTAGTATTTGATAAAGGTGGAAAAGTAATAGTAGGTGGCGGTGGTACGAGTCACTATAGTAAACCGCATGTCGCAATTGATATTGTGTAACGCATGGTATACTAAGTAAGCATTTCCTATTTTGGGAAATGCTTTTTTATGTTATAGTATAATAGTGTTTAAAGACGATGTTATTTTAATATAATTCAAATCTTGTTATGTATTATTTTTACATTAAATAATCATTTAACGTATTTTTTTATATAAGGAGTAATAATTAGAGAAATGAAAAATATAGATTTCATACTAGAAAGTGATGAGAGATTAAAACCGTCTGAACGATTAGTACTATTATTATTAGAGAAACATAGAATGTTATATACGAATGATCTGTTGGCGTTATCTAATTTATCTTATAAAACATTAACTGATTCGTTAACCGCACTTGTTTTAAAGTCATATGTGTTAAAGGAAACAGGTAAGGGAAGAAGGCAGAATTGTTATAGATTAGTTTGATTTCAAAGACTTAGTACATAGTTTTTTTCAAACGAAAGGCTAAATTTCATTTTAGTTTTCAATTGAAAAAACAAATAAATAACTGTTGTTTGATTAGTATAAACTGCTACGGTTTTCAAAATATAAGTGTATTTCATTTTTGTAAATACAGTATAGTTGTGATAAAAAAACGATAGTATTTAAATAATCACAAAAATGAAATGTAAAAAAACAATCCGTTAACAAGCGGATTGTTTTTTTATTGGAATAACAAATAATAAAAATAATATTATTATGTAAACTTTTTAAATGGAGAAAGAATGCATCATTGATAATAGAAGTACAATTAAAAGCGCAGTAGTTATAGGTTAAACTTTAGTTTATATTTAAATAGAATAATTATATGATATTATTATTTTAATAAAGGTGTGAGAGTATTGGATGAGACTCAAGTCATGATTTACTTTAATCTGTACGGAGATAAATTTCCATTAGAGGTTGTTTCAGAACGATTGAAAGTAAGCCCAACAAAAAGTTTTAGCAAAGGAGACATAATTAGTAAAGTAAATGAAAGTGATATCGAAAGTCGAACAAGAAGCTATACATCATGGGAGCTAGGTACAGGATATCAGGAATCACTTGATGTAGGGGAAATGATGGAGCAAGTAATTGTACAAATAAAAGATAAGTCAGCCATTATAAATGAACTAAAAAGAGAATTTGGATTAGAATGTAGGTTCACAATTGTAATTAAAATGAACGATGGCCATACACCAGCATTTCATTTAGATCTTTCTGTGATTGATTTCGCCAACAGAATTAAAGCTGATTTTGATATAGACTTATATGTTAATCCTTATGCTGAGGAGAGCCTGTGCTAAGTAAGAAAACTCTTCTACAATAGTAGAAAAAGAATAACATAAACTACTATTTTATTGCAGCATACATAAAAAAAATCGATGGAAATATGGAGATGTCGTCGAATGCTATCTTTAATTGGTTAATTTATGAGATATTTTTGTGAAGGAGCTTATTTTATAAGAATAGAATTTAGTTAAGTAAGAAAACGTGCCGATGGTAGTGAAAAATATGGGTTAGGGGGATTTGAATGAGGAAACTCAAACGAGTAAATGTTCCTAATATACCAGAGCAACAATCACAGCCTAGTCACAATCGTACTATAAACAAAAAGAAGTTAAGGCGGCTTATTTTAATGGCTCTTTTTATTGCGGCAACTACTTTGTACGTTCAATATATTTTAACGAAGCAACAAGAGATAATAATGAATAAAAAGGATACGATTACGAATCAAAAGAAGCAATTAGTTTCATTAAAGAAGGATCAATCGTCTTTAAAGACTAATATCGAGAATTTAACGGATAATGAAGAAGAAATCTTGAAGTTTGCGAGAAAAGAATATCAATTTTCTAAGTCGAACGAAACAGTGTTTGTATTACCAAAGTAAAGAAACAGTTAGCGATAGCTAACTGTTTCTTATTTGTGTACGAAGTGTGGAAAAGAAGAAGTAAAATCTTGTCATGGTACAATGAAGCATGACATATTTTAAGGTAAAGTGTTAACCCCTTTCTTCAGTTATATAAATGAATCTCCTTAATTATGGAATATATGTAAAGATAAATGTTGTTAAAATTCTGATAATTTTATATAATATTCGTAAGCGGATACATTTTTTAATCAACGTTGAGTTTACCGCTCATACGTCTGTTAAAAAAACCGTTATCCTCGTTTAAGAAAGGAAGATAGCTGTGTACGCTTCAAATACGATTTATATTGTAGGGGATGCAAAATCTCCTCAAAACAATCCGATTACAGAGAAGTTTAAAAGCTATTTTGTAGCATTTGTAATTGAAAAGGATACAGGGAAAATTGTTGATGCAGATTGCTCAGCAACAATTGTATTAACATCTCAGTTCGTTAAATATTTATTTTTACATAAAAACATTAACGACCCAGATTTATTAATAGAAATAAATAATCGTTATTTCGGTTCATCTCAAAAGGCTCTGCTTGTGGCGCTAAAAGATGCGCAGAAAAAATATAATCAGATCGCTGCTTTGTCTACACATTCATAGACAAAATCCAGCCGTAAGAATCCTTCTTATGGCTGGATTTTTTTATTCCACATTAATGGTCAGTAGCTCAATTACAGTAAAAGTAAACGATAGATAAGAAATTAACTGTCCATAAAGGCCCAATTTGTTTAGCTTAATGTTTCACTTTATTGGACAACGAAAGGATGAACGATATGAAAATTACTAATATAAAAGTAAAGCGCCGGCAAGTAAAGCTTCATACTCCTTTTAAAACAGCACTTCGTACAGTAACAGAAATTGAAAGTATCGATGTGTTTGTTCATACAGATAAAGGAATTATCGGCAAAGGTGCGGCAACTGCGACACCAGTTATTACGGGTGACTTTGCAAACGGGATAGAGGAGGCGATTGTAGGACCGATCCGTTCGTGTTTAATTGGCCAAGATATGATTCAATTTCAACAATTATTACAGCGCATTCAAATGAGTTGCATTGGAAATTCGAGTGCGAAAGCAGCAGTAGATATCGCTTTATACGATGTATATTGCCAATATCAAAATGTACCATTATATGCATTATTAGGCGGGAAGAAAGAGATTCATACAGATATTACAGTGAGTGTGGATGAACCCTTATTTATGGCAAAAGAAGCGAAGAAACATATAGAAAAAGGATTTCAAACATTAAAGATTAAAGTGGGGAAAGAGGCGCATTTAGATTTAGAGCGCATTGAGGCAATTCGAAATGTGGTACCAAAAAATACGACGTTACGTTTAGACGCGAATCAAGGATGGAGTCCAAAAGAAGCGGTGTCTATCATTAAAGAGATGGAAAATCGTAATTTAAATATTGAATTTATTGAACAACCAGTACACGCGAAAGATTGGGATGGGTTAAAGTACGTAAAAGAAAATGTACAAACGCCAATTATGGCTGATGAAAGTATATTTTCAGCACGTGATGCATTAAAACTCGTTCAAGGAAGATATGCAGACTTAATCAACATTAAATTAATGAAATGTGGTGGCATACGTGAAGCGTGGCGTATTGCAGATATCGCAGAAGTAGCTGGTGTGAAGTGTATGGTGGGCAGTATGATGGAATCTTCGCTTTCTGTTAGCGCTGTTGCCCATTTAGCGGCAGCTCATCCTAATATTCATTACTTTGACCTTGATGCACCACTGTGGTTAATGGAAGATCCTGAAGGAATGTCATATTTTGGTTCAAAGGTAAACCTCCATTCTACAGTGAATATTTAATCTTAGAAGAAGTGAAAAATTAACTATCTTTTAAGGGGGATATATATGAAAAAAGTAGGAACTGTATTTTTAACAACTTTATTTATGTTTTCATCGTTTACATCGGTAAATGCTGAAGAAAAGAAGGATCGTAAAGCATTTATAGATGTATCTGCAGCAACTCTTTGGACTGCGCCTGATTCTTTACGACCAATTGATACACCAAGCGCAACAAATCCAGTTGATTTGTGGAAGTGGACGAAATCAATGACGCTTGATGAGAAACTATGGTTAACAAGTGCTAATAAATTAGAAACGCAAGCACTACTTGGTCAAGAAGTAACTGTTATTGATAAAAGAGATGACTGGGTGAAAGTGTTAGTCCATGGTCAGCCAACACCACGAAACGAAGAAGGTTATCCGGGATGGATACCTGAAAAACAATTAACGTATAATCAAGAATTTGCAGATAAAAAAAATGAACCTTTCGTATTAGTAACAAAACCGACAGCTATTTTATATATTAACCCTTCTGAAAAACATAAATCACTTGAGGTTAGCTATAATACGCGTTTGCCGCTACTTAGTGAAGATGCGATTTCATATCGCGTATTGTTGCCAAATGGTCAGAAGGCGTGGCTACGGAAAAATGATGGAACGGTTTATCGTTCTCAAAATGATATTCCGGCTCCGACGGCAGATGATTTAATAAACACTGGAAAAATGTTTTTAGGATTACCGTATATATGGGCTGGTACAAGTGGCTTTGGATTTGATTGCTCTGGATTTACACATACGATTTATAAATCGCATGGTATTACAATTCCACGAGATTCTGGACCGCAATCAAAAGCTGGAGTTGCAGTTAATAAAGAAAACTTGCAAAAGGGAGACTTAATTTTCTTTGCTCATAATCAAGGGAAAGGTAGTGTTCATCACGTTGGAATGTATATTGGTGATGGAAATATGATTCACTCTCCAAAAGCTGAAAGATCGGTAGAAATTATACCGCTAAATACACCAGGATATATAGAAGAATTTGCTGGTGCACGTCGTTACTTACCTTAAAACATAGAGGGGGTTTTCAAATGAAAAAAGTTGTTCGCTACTCATTAGTTAGTACTCTATTAGTTTCTTCATTTTTAGTCGGCTGTGCAAAAGAAAAAACAGCTACAAAACCGAAAGATGAGAAGAAAGTATTACAGCTACTAGAAACGGGTGAAATTCCATCATTAAATTCAGGTAAAGTAACAGATGCGGTCTCATTTAACGTATTAAATAACGTAATGGAAGGGCTATTCCGTTTGTCGAAAAATGATGAAGTGATCCAGGCAGGAGCGCAAAAATATGAAGTGAGTAAAGATGGAAAGACATATACGTTCCACTTACGTGACGCAAAATGGTCTAATGGAGATCCAGTAACTGCTCATGATTATGTATACGCTTGGAAGCAACTGATTAACCCAGACACTGCTTCTCAATATGCATATATTGCGTACGATGTGAAAAATGCAGAGAAAATAAACAAAAAACAGCTAGGGCTAGATGAATTAGGGGTAAAAGCAAAGGATGATAAAACATTCGTTGTAGAGTTAGAACACCCTGTACCGTATTTTACGAAACTACTCATTTTACCATCCTTCTATCCAATTAATGAAAAGTATGCGAAAGAGCAAGGCGATAAATACGGATTAGAAGCAAATAAAACGATATATAATGGACCATTTACATTATCAGAGTGGAAGCATGAAGCTAGTTTTACGATGAAGAAAAATGATAAGTATTGGGATAACAAAGAAGTGAAATTAGATGAAGTCAACTATCAAATTGTAAAAGAAATTTCAACTGCGGTAAATTTATATGAAACAGATAAAGTTGATAGAGCGGTCATTTCAACAGAATTTGTAGATAAATATAAAACGAATAAAGAACTAAAACAATATACAGATCCGGTTATGTACTTCTTCCGTTTCAATGAAAATGTACCGATTCTTAAAAATAAAAATGCACGTCTTGCGCTGAGTACAGTGTTTGATAAGAAAGGCCTCGCAACTTCATTTTTAAACGATGGCTCGATAGCTGCAAACTACTACGTGCCAAAAGGATTTTTAAAAGGGCCAGATAAGAAAGATTTTAGAAGTACAGCAGGTGAGTTTAATAAGACAGACGTAAAGCTGGCTAAGGAATATTGGGAAAAAGCAAAACAAGAGACAGGCACGAATGAAGTGACGTTAGAACTATTAAACTATGACCTAGAAAACTTTAAAAAAGTAGGAGAGTACATTAAAGAGCAGCTTGAGAAAAACTTACCAGGCTTAAAAGTAAATGTGAAATTGCAGCCGCATACTCAAAAACTAGCACTTGAGAAGAAGAAAGAATATGAAATGTCATTATCACGTTGGTTACCTGATTATCCAGATCCAATGACTTATTTAGAAGTATTCCTTTCTGGAAGCAGTGTGAATAATACAGGATATGCAAATCCAGAATATGATGCGTTAATTAAAAAGATTAAAACAGAATTAGGTAATGATGAAAAAGCACGCTGGAAAGCACTGCAAGATGCCGAAAAAATGCTATTAGATGATGCAGTAATTGCACCGGTATTCCAGCGCGGTTTATCTTACTTGCAAAAACCTTACGTGAAAGATTTATACGTACATCAATTCGGTCCAGCAACAAGTTTGAAGTGGGCGGATGTACAAAAATAAAGGAATGGAGAAACAGACTACACTTATGTGTTAGTCTGTTTTTTAGTTAAAGTCGGGTAAATAGTACATGGTATAATTTACTAGTCGGTATAAAATTTTGGAGGGGAATGAAGTTTTATGTTTGAAGAAAAGAAAGTAATATATACAAAAAGGTTATTCATGAGAAAGCCGCTTATAGAAGATGTTGATCAGTTTTATAGCATATTAAAGGAAGAAGTTGTTGGCAAATGGCTTGCTAAATCAAGAGGAATGTCAAAGGAAGAAGTAAATGATTATATTGGACAACTTATATCACATTGGGAACAGTATGATTTCGGGGTATGGTTGTTAGTTAATAGAAATACAAGGAAGCTTATAGGACATTGTGGTTTAAGAAAAATAGATGAAACAGGTGAAATAGAAATTATGTATTTACTTGATCCGGAGTATTGGGGAAATGGATATGCGTCAGAAGCAGCAAAGGCTTCCATTCAATATGCAAAAGAGATGATGAATGTAAAAAGAATAATTGCTAGGGTGAAAATAGCAAATGAGAATTCGAAAAAACTTTTACGAAATTTAGGTTTCACATATACTCATGATGTTGATCATAACGGGCGTTTATTATCGTACTTTGAACTCCAGACATCATTGGATAAATTATAGACATTTTCTATGTTTTTTAATAGTTTAAAAATAAAATTATTACTAAAATTCCAGTGTGAAATGTATGTAGAATCTTGTATAATTAACGTGTTTCTATGGAAACATTTTCTTGCGCTATTTATATAGGGTTTAATAGAACAAGGAAAGAAATACGTACATGTATATAATAGATAAATAGAATGAAACATGTATAGAGAAAAAGGAGAAAAAAATGACGTGTCAAAAACAAGGGTTACAATTTAATAGCGAGAGAAAGAGGAATAGACGATGAAGATGAAACATGCTTTTGGTCCAATTATTATAGCATGTCTACTCTTTTTTATTGTCGTGCTTATTCCATCTTCAACTTTCGTATCACTTATTAGCGATACGAAAGTTGAAGATGCGGCAACTTCCTTACAAAAAGAAAAATTACAAAGTGTTTTCTTACAACAAAAAATGTTAGAGAATTCGCAGTATTTACCGATGTACGGTTCATCTGAATTTTTGCGAATGGATGCATATCACCCTTCTAATTACTTCAAGGTAAATCCCGCAGGTTTTACACCATATTTAATCGGGATTGGCGGTACGCAAAGTTTAGCTCATATTTTAAATATGACGTCTACAATGAATGAGCTAGAAGGTAAAAAAGTAGTCTTTGTTTTATCACCACAATGGTTTACAAAGACTGGGGTATCGCAAGGCGATTTTACTAATAATTTTTCCAAACAACAAGCCTATCATTTTATTTTTAATGACGAAATAAATCCTGAAATGAAGAAGAAGATTGCGAAACGTTTACTAGATTATAAAGTTGTTCGTAAAGATGATATATTAAAAAACTCATTAGAAGGTATTGTATATAATGATACAAAACATAACATAAAGGCAGGAATAGTCAAACCACTCGCTTATATGCATCGAAACATTTTAGATCATAGGGATTTGTTTAATTCCTTATTTAAGGTTGAACCGATGAAAGAAAAAACAAATATGGGACTACGTTCACTATCTTGGGAGGATGCACGTAAACATGCGGAACAAGAAGGGAAAGCTGAATCTACTACAAATACATTCGGAATTGAAAATCCGTACTACTATAAACATAATTTAAAGAAAAAATTAAAAGGGTTAAAAAACTTTAGAGCAAATGAATCGTATGATGAATCGCCAGAATATGATGACTTACAAATTGTTTTAGATCTTTTCAAAGAAAAAAATGTCGAACCACTCTTTATTTCTGTTCCTGTAAATGGACCTTGGTATGATTATGCCGGGTTCCCGAAAGAACGCCGTGATGTATATTATAATAAGGTTCGCGAGCAAGTTGAAAAAGCAGGATATCCAGTAGTTGATTTTTCTGGCCATGAATATGATAAGTATTTCTTAAAAGATACAATTCATTTAGGTTGGAAAGGTTGGATTTACTTTGATGAAGCGGTACAGAAGTTTTATGCTGAGAAATAAAGTAGTGAAACCGGAATAGCTATTAGCCGTTCCGGTTTTTTAATATAGAGGATTTTGGTGTGGACAATTCGGAAATGCATGTATGTCTTGAATTTGTCTAAAATCATAATGTTTCATTGCGAACTGAGCCTGGTACAGGTATTCATATACATATAATTGACCATCATGTGCTGAGCATAATACACCAGAAGTTCCTTGCCCATTCATGAAGGAAATGCCAATAGGGGCCCGATTAAGTATGGTATTTTTTGTTGCCAATGCATAGGAAAATCACTCCTTTTTGAAATAATATACGAAATGTATGACTGGATTGTTGCTTATCCACATAAATATGGAGGCTTTTCATACAATTTCTAGAAGGTATTAATATGAATGGATTATAATTATGAGAAAGGAATGAAAAATGAAGAAAGAAAATATTTTGGAAGAAAAGTTAAATGTAATAGAATGGTCCCAAACGTTGAAGGGAGTACCTGATGATATATGGTTTCAATCATTTAAAAATGGTTCGTGGGCAAGTGCAGATGTGATTTCACATTTTATCGTTTGGGACGAGTTTGTAATGAAGTATCGAATACCTTATTTTCTTAGTGCGCAATTAATACCTCATGTTCCAACAGATGTGGAGGAAATGAATACGGGTGCAATAAGATATGCAAGATCAGGTATTTCAAAAGAAGGACTATTAGATCAATTTAGTTTTACTCGTAAACAATTAGTAGATCAAATTGAGCGAATTCCCACCCCATATTTTTATAATGACTACCAATTTGACACTAAAAAAGTGAGGTTAAATAATTACTTTGCATCACTCATTAAACATGACTTAAAGCATAAAGAATACATAATCAAGCCTATAATAAAAACCGCTAAAATTCGTAATGAATTTTAGCGGTTTTTATTATTAGCTTAAGCAAGATTTTTACGTTTTTTTGTCCATTTTTTTATGACGAAATATAAAAGAATAAGTATGACGCCGCCAATTGCGAACGATTTCACATACGGTCCAGCAATATCATTAATATTCTCCCAGTTTTCGCCAAGTTTTTCACCTAAATAAATGAAAATGATTGACCAAGGAATTATCGCAAGTGCTGTTAATGTAGTGAAACGCAGCAATGGCATTTTTGTAATACCAGCAGGAATTGAAATCGCATGACGCACTACTGGAATGAAGCGAGCTGTGAAAATTACGCCAGTTCCGTAACGATTAAACCAATCTTCAGCAGCATCGATTTGTTTTTTATGAATGAAAATATATTTTCCGTAACGTTCTAATACAGGACGACCACCGTATCGGCCAATCCAATAAATAAAGACTTGGGCAATAACACCGCCAATTGTACCAAAGATAACTGCACCTATAAACGATATACTTCCATTTGAAACTAAGTATCCTGCATAAGCGAGGACAATTTCACTCGGAATAATTTCAATCATTAATCCAAGCATAATGCCCCAATAACCTAATCCTTCAAAAAAAGTTAATACGGAATGAATAAAACTACTTAACATTGTTGCACCTTCTAGTTCATGAATTTTTGCATAGAAATTCCTTTTAATTAACTACGTAAAAGGTTTACTATATGTAGATTATACCTTATTTACATAGGGGATTGCTATTTCAATTCTTTTATGTCTCATATAAGTAATATAGTAAAGGATATTAGCCTAGTTTTCATGAAGAGATAATGAAAAGATTATTAAAAATTTCTCATATATCAATGATAATAAACTGAAAATTAAGTATAATGATAGGAGCTTTTATTTATAAAAATAGGAGGAGAATACATGCAAATTAATGATCCGATTTATGGAACAAACTCTATTCGTGATAAAGATATCCTTCGATTGATAGATACAAAAGCATTTCAAAGGTTGGCGTATATTAAACAACAAGGACATACATATTTTTTACACGAAAACGCAATACATACGAGGAAAGAGCATTCAATAGGTGTATATGTATTAGTAAATAAAGTGATAGAACATCTTACAGATATTGGTGACATTCGTTTGTCAGAATACGAGAGGAAATTATTATCTGTTGTAGCTCTCTTACACGATGTTGGCCATGGCCCATATTCACATTGCTTTCAACATATATCAGGTGAAGATCATGGTGATTGGACTGTACGAATCATTCAAGAGGATGAAGAAATACGCATGATTTTAAATCAGATTCCTAGATTATTAGATGATGTAACGAAAGCTTTAACAGAAGATGGAGTTTTTCAAATTATAGATGAACTATTATTTAATTCATTAGGAATGGATCAATTAGATTTTTGGAATAGAGATTTATATTACTCATCGCTTGAATTAGAAGGTTTACGGGTAGAAGAATTGATTACTTATATGCGTTTCATTAACGGTAAACTTGTAATTGAAGAACCAGGAATCCCTTTAATCGAACAACTAATGAAAATGAAAGAAGGGCTTTACCATAATGGATTTGGCAACCCGTTTGTGGTAGGTAAAGACTTATTGTTGCAAAAGATTTTTAAAAAGATAGAAGAGAAAAACCTTTCGTTCTATACTCCTGAGCTTCAAAACTTCTTTTATAAAAGAGAGAAGTTAGAAGTAGAGGATTTTCTTCCATTACATGATGGAATGATCTTCAATGAATTAAAGTGTTTTACAAAATCAAACGACGTAGAAATAGCAGCATTAATCCAGCTATATTTTTCGGCAACTAAAAGTTTAACATTTGAAAAAGGAACAGAGGGTGACTTTAATAAGGAAAATAGCAGCTTAGCGGTAATCACCGAAAAAAAGGCTTACAGTACATATGTAGGTGGTATTTATGTTTATTGTAGTGATGAGTTAGAAGATATTATAAAGCAATCACCTTTCATTCAAGAGATAGTAAAATTGCCTAAAAAAGAATATGCATACTCAATTTAAGTGAGTTTAAAAATAAACATGGATGAGGTGAGAATGTGGATTGGAAAGAACGGCTATTAGAATTAGATGATTTGTCAATTATATTAGAATGGTATAACAATGAAGAATTACATAATATAGCAAATGTGAAATCATTTAAGCGATATACAATCGAAGAGCTTCGGCAGTATTGGACCGAAAAATTGTCGCGGTCTTATGCAAGTTATCATGTAATAGTAGTGCAAGATGAAGTAATAGGTAGGGTCGGATTAAAAAAGAAGAAACATAATGATATGTATGTAATGGAATACTCTATCCTTATTGGTGCTTCTAACTTATATTCAAAAGGGATTGGAACAGAGGTTACAAAGTATTTTATTAATAAATCATTTTTAGACGCCGATATACAAGCGGTTGTATTGCAAGTTAAAGACGATAATAAGAGGGCAATTCGATGCTATGAGAAAGCTGGATTTATAAAAATAAAATCGTATTTAGAGAATGAAGTGAAAGTGTATGATATGCATAAAATTAAGGAAGGGGTAGCAGTATAGAAAGAAAAATATAAACGATTAATTCTGAATATAAGGTGAATTAAGGGTATGAAACCAAAAATGATACTACTTGCAGGTGTACGTAATACCACCACTTTATATGAAATGAAACAAAGATTTAAAACGGCCTAAATTGAAATAAAACAAGCATCTACATAGTATGGAAGGTAGATGCTTGTTTTCATTATAAAAAACAGGAGCAAAATTGCTCCTGTTTTTACGGTTTTACATCTAAATTTTGTAAAAATAACGTTGCTGTTACGTAACGTTTTGCTAACATTTGTACATAAGCGGTATGTACAGAAAGGGTTGCAATAATAATAGCATTACGAATTGCTTCGCGTTGTTCGTTATTAATTTGGTCGAATTTGCTTGCGATTTTATCAGCTTTTTCCTTCACAATATTTTCAATTGTATGGACTGTATCTGTCGCATTTAATTGTAGGCAATCTCCGCGGTTTAACTCTTCAAATAAAGAAGAGTAGGCTACATATAAATGAACAGGGTTAATTAAATCGTCACTTCGATCGGCTGGGTCATTTACGATGAGTCGTAAAAGTTTGCGAATAGATTCAAAATCAAGCGCTGTTTTTAAATCCTCAACAATGAATAGTAAGGCTGCTTGTTCAATTGAATATTTTTTTCCTTTTTGAGGAGAGCCAATCATTTCTTTTATATCTCGTTTCACCCAGTTTTGCATCGCAGTTACAGAGAAACTCGTGTTTTCAATCTGATTGCCAAGCGCAACTATTTCATTTAATGAAAAACCAATGTCCGTATCTTCAATTTTAATCAATTTTTCAAAAATAGGTGAAAGTGCGGTAGTAATAAAAGCAGTAACGCTTTGTCCGCTTTCAATATCTTTTTTATGTGACTTTGCCCAAGCTTCTTGTAATATTCCGAGAGGCTTTTTTGTATTCCATCCTCTTAGTGATAGAAGAAGGGTAGCCATTTCGTTTCGTGTGAGATGAAATGTTTCCATCTTTTCACCTCCAAAATAATAAAAAGTTCTTATGAACCTATAATATGTTTTGTTTCATTTAAAGTCAATTCTGTTTTGCTTAATTTTTCCTTTGTCAACAAACATTCGAAAGTAAATAATGCTTGCATATTTCGACAAAAGTTCATATAATGAGTTCATAAGAACCTTTAAAATGTTTTTAAAAACAAATCTATCATTCTGAATTTACTAGAAAGGTAGATTTCACATATATCTATATAAAAGGAGAATGGATATAATATGTTGAAAAAACTTGTAGCAGTAATGACAGCATTCATGGTGATCTTTGGAGCTAGTAGCTTTATATTTGTAGATCATGCAGCAGCGAAAAGTTACAAATCTGGTAAAAAATCATTTACACCAAGTTCAGGTCAAAAGTCAAAAGTTGACTTAAATAAAAAAGACTCTAACGTAAATTCTCAAAAAACGACTCCAGATTCAAAAACAAAAGCAACTAACACAGCACCAAAAAGTAATAAAGGCAGCTTTATGAAAGGTTTATTACTAGGTGGTCTTGGTGGTTTACTAATGGGTAGCTTATTTGCAAATATGGGAGCTCTTGGTTCTGTATTAGCGTTTATGGTAAATATGTTAGTAATGGCTGGTATCGTAATGTTAGCAGTTCGTGCATTTAAATACTTCAAAAATCAACGCAAGAAAAAGGCAGATGAAGTAGCATGGAAACAATAAAAATTTCTGAACAAGAACTTATAAATGCGCTTTGTGTATATATCGCTGAAAAAAGACAAGTTGGTCCGGAAGAAGTTTTAGTTGAACTGATGTATGATGATGACTATGGTTTCTCAGCTGAAGTAGAGGTAAATGGTCGTCAGCAAATATTAATTCAAGCAAACTTAATTGAGGCACTACGCTTGTTACTTGACAGAGAATATAATGTCAATTCATTCGCAGCAAGATTACAACTTGAATTAGATGATGAAGAAGGCATTTACGCATTAGCGAAATTTAATAACTCGGATGAGTAGTGAAAAGAGCTGTTGAGAGTAATCTCAACAGCTCTTTTTAGTATGTGCATAGGAAGAGGAATAATCACGCCAAATTTCATTCATTTTTCGTCTGCCAGCATCGACCATTGGATTAAACTGAATTGCAGCTTGTTGACGTACGGCGTGTACATTTTGGATTGCTTGTTGCAAGTGTTGTTCAATCGAATTAGATTTTTTATTTGCTTGTTTTACGATTGAATATCCAGCAACCGCTCCTTGCGCCATTGCGATTTTTCCGCTTTCAATGCCAGTAATATTGCCGGCTACAAATAAACCGGGAAGAGGGGTTTCCATTGTTTCGGAATGAAGAGGGATGTGTCCGCCTAATTCCGAGATGTATTGGAAAGGACAACCAGCTACAGCGGCAAGCTCGGCAAGCGGATATAAGCCACCAGCAATACAAACGAAGTCTGCCTCTAATATTTTTTCTGATCCATGAATAATATTACCTTTAGAATCAATGCTGGCGACGCGAACCCCTTCAACTTGATCCGTTCCGATAATTTCAAGCGCTGATTTACGGAGATGAAGCGGTGTTCCATTTATTTTCATCCCGTTATTTGGATAAAAAGTTAATCCGGCTTTTCGAATCCAATCGTATTTCATGAACTTACTTCCGAAACGAAGTAAAGCAGAAGGAGCGAGGTGAGCAGCATTTAAAAGGGAGTTCAAAACTTCCTCTGGTTCACCAGCTTTTTGGCTTAACTCACTTTTTTCAGGGAGTACGATATGATCCACTTTAATTCCAGCTAATTGTAGTTCATTTAAAATCGCAAATGACAAAATGTTAGCACCAATAATGATTCCTTTTTTCCCAACTTGAACTCGGTGAACATTTGTCATAACTTGTGCTGCTCCAATCGACATCACCCCTGGAAGTGTCCAGCCAGGAAGGGGAATAGAATATTCAGCAGCCCCTGTAGCGAGTAGAACAAACGGTGCTTCTAACGTACCGATATTTGTATGTACAAACCAATTACTTTCATCTTTATCTAAATTAAAGACAGAAACATCGCATTGAATTTCGACTGAAAGTGATTTTGCTTCTTCATAAAGGCGTTTTGCTTCTTCTATTCCGTTCCACCATTCTCCAGTCGACTCTTGATGCAACTGTCCTAACAATCTTCCACCTGGCTTCATAAATTCATCAATAACGAGTACATTTAGCCCGAAACGTGCACAAGAGATAGAAGCTGATAATCCCGCTGGTCCTGCACCAATAATAATTACATCTCTCATCGCTTTTTCACCATCTCTCTCACGATATTCGGGTGCTGTTTTCCGCTTTCCACAACCATATTGTCTTCTACAACAGTTAAGCAAGCACGTACATTCGTTTGATTATTTACTGTCACGCGGCATTCAGAGCAATGTCCGATATTGCAATAAATGCCTCGCGGTGTTCCGCTATCTTCATGTACTCTTAACGTTCGTATTTCGTTTGCTAGTAAGGCAGCAGCAATTGTTTCATGTTCATATGCTTCATATTGTTGACCGTTAAATTGAAAAGTGATTCGCTGACTATTATTTAAACTACCTAAAATAGGGTGATGTGTAATTCGGCTCATTTACTCTCACCTACCGATCCAAAAGTAACTGCACGTACCGGTGGCTGATATTTCAAAGGGGTTTCATTGGAATTTATATCAGGATTTGCATTTTCAATCATTCGATCTATCATCATTCTACATGTGCGGCCACCACAAAACCCCATGCCAGCACGTGTTCTTAGTTTTAATTCCCTTGCCGAGCAATTATATTCAGCGATTGTTGATTGAAGTTGTCCGTATGTTACTTCTTCACAACGACAAACAATTACGTTCTCTGTATTCGTCATATGTATTCCTCCTCTAGTTCGGTTTGCACAAATTAAGATGCAAAAACTGTGCCAAAGTAGAGGAGGAGAGGTGGTTATTGTAACCCGAGTTTTTTCAATCGGTTATATAAAGTAGCCCTCGTTATGCCAAGTTGCTTTGCACATTCTAATTTATTTCCATTTAGAATTCTTAAAGCGCGTTCGATTACCTTTTTCTCATGCTCATCCATTTCATTTTGTAAAGTGAGGATTGTATTATTGTTACTTAGCAAAAGGGAATGAGACGTTTCGCTTTCTAAAGTTTCGTTTGTGTGAAATGGTAAATATTCTTGTTTTATAATACCGTCTGTCGCAAATACAACGAGTCTTTCAACTACGTTACGGAGCTCGCGAATATTACCTGGCCAATTGTAATGAAGTAGTTCATGCATAATACTTGAAGGTAAGTCGCGAACTGGTCTGTTATAGTTAATTGAAAAATCATTTAAGAAGGAGTACGTTAATTCGATAATATCTTCTCGTCTTTCTCGTAGTGGTGGAATATGCAAACTAACTACATTTAAGCGATAATATAAATCTTCTCGGAAAGTTCCTTTTCTCATTTCTTCTTGTAAATCACGATTTGTAGCAGCGATAATGCGGAAATCAATATTTATTTCTTTTTCCCCACCAACTCGGTAATATTTTCGTTCTTGTAGTACACGTAATAGTTTCACTTGCATATCGAGTGGCATTTCGCCAATTTCATCGAGGAATAAAGTACCGCCTTGCGCGAGCTCAATTTTCCCTTTTTTCCCTTTACTATTTGCGCCAGAAAAAGCGCCTCGTTCGTATCCGAATAACTCACTTTCAAATAGCGCTTCTGGAATTGCACCACAGTTAATTGAAATGAAAGGTGCATTTGCTGTTTCGCTTGCTTCATGTATCGCTTTCGCAAATACTTCCTTACCAACACCGCTTTCCCCAAGTATTAAAACAGTCGACTTCACAGAACAAACCTTTCGAGCTAATTGTATCGTTCTTTGTATGACAGGACTTTTTCCGTTCATTGCATGGAAAGGATCTGATGTATCTTTATACTTTGCGACTTCTTGTTCTAATCGGTGCATTTCATGCGACATATTAAATAGTTTTTCATTCAAAGCGACTTGATTTGTAACATCCGTTTCTGAAACGACTGCTCCTATTATTTTATCGTTACAATAAACTGGATTTGAATTAATTAATACGAACAAATCAGGGCGAGGCTGATGGAACTGAGCGATTATGCTTTTTCCACTATGTAATGATTGTAAAATTTCTAAATCTTTATAATCAAAAAAGCGAGTGATTGGTTGCCCAATAATTTCATTATGTTTTACTGAAAAAATCTTTTCAGCACCATCTGTCCAAGTGCGAACGCATTCTTTATCGTCAATGACTGTAACGGAAGAATCTGACGTTTGAATAACAGTGTTATAAAAAGCTTGTAGTTCATTGTAATACTTATAAAGAAAAGGAATCATTTGCTGTGTAGTAATACAGTATATAGGTTCTTCGTTTTCGTTCATGATGACAACAGCTAGTTCATGTGAGAATGCGTCGATTAAAGCAGTGAAAGAGTCATCCTCATATATAACTGCACAACTCCATTTTTCAGTAGATGAATGGATGTAAAAAAATTTCTCATTTACTTGCTTGATTGGTTGCAGGATACTTTTGTGATCCATTGGCAAAAATTTTATAAATTCTTTTATTGTCGGAAATGAAAATGCCATAGTGTCCTCCTGTTATGTAAAAAATTTTAGACAGTGATAAAAAAATAATACACCTATTCACGATAAATTTAAAATATTTTTACAAATAAAAATATTAATTATAAAAAGTGTATATATGTAGAGTTGGCACATCAATTGCATAAAAGAAAGTGAGAGGTTTAGGGGGAAAGGAGGAGTGTTTTGTGAGGCACTGCGACGTTTTAATTATAGGTGGTGGAATAATAGGATGTTCCATCGCTTATTACACTTCAAAATACGGAAGAGATGTAACAATCATTGAAAAAGGAGAATTTGTCAGTGGGACGTCTTCACGGTGTGATGGAAATATATTGGCAATTGATAAAGATCCAGGGTTTGATAGTCAAATGTCATTAGTAAGTCAAAAGTTAGTAACAGAACTAAGTGAAGAGTTGGAGCATTCATTTGAATATAGGGCACCTGGCAGCATCCTCGTTTGTGAATCAGACGAAGAGATGGAAGCGGCGCAGCAATGGGTAGCTAGGCAAAAAGAAGCTGGTTTACCGTTTCGAATGCTAGATAGGCAAGATATAAGAGCGGAATCACCATTTTTTGCTGATGATTTATTAGGTGGTTTAGAATGCGCAACTGATTCAACTGTAAATCCGTATCTTCTCGCTTTTTCACTTTTAGCAGAGGCGAAAAAATTTGGTACAAAAGCTTATAACCATACAGAAGTTAAGGAAATGAAAAGAGAGGCAGACGGCTTATTTATTGTAGAAACAACAAACGGTACATATACTGCGAAGCAAGTTGTGAATGCAGCTGGTGTGTGGGCTCCTAAAATCGGACAGATGTTAGATGTGAATATTCCAATCGAACCGAGAAAAGGGCATATTATTGTAGCTTCAAGGCAACAACACGTTGGCTGCCGTAAAGTAATGGAATTTGGTTATTTAATTTCTAAGTTTGGCGGGAAACGACAAGTGGATGATTTGACTGAAAAATACGGGGTTGCACTTGTATTTGAACCGACAGAAAGTCAAAACTTCTTAATTGGTAGTAGTCGGGAATTTGTAGGGTTTCACACGAGAATAAACAATGAAGTTATTAAATGTATTGCAAATAGAGCAATTCGTTTTTATCCGAAAATGGCGGATATGATGGTAATCCGTTCATATGCAGGCTTACGTCCGTGGACAGAAGATCATTTACCAATCATTTCACGTGTGGAACATATTCCGAACTATTTTATAGCAGCGGGGCATGAAGGCGATGGAATTAGTCTTGCGGCAGTTACTGGGAAAGTGATTGAGGAGCTATTAAATGAAAAAGAAACAATCATTCCTATTGAACCACTTCGTTTGAGTCGTTTTACAGAAAGGGTGTTAAATGGATGAGGTTACAAAAAGTCTTTACGACAATTGATACACATACGGGCGGGAATCCAACGAGGACATTAATTAGCGGACTTCCAAAGTTAATTGGAGAGACGATGGCAGAGAAGATGTTACATATGAAAAAGGAGTATGACTGGATTCGCAAATTGTTAATGAATGAACCACGTGGACATGATGTAATGTCAGGTGCACTATTAACTGATCCGTGTCACCCTGAAGCTGATATAGGTGTTATATACATAGAGACAGGTGGATATTTACCGATGTGTGGACACGATACAATCGGTGTATGTACAGCTTTAGTCGAATCAGGCTTAATTCCAGTAGTTGAACCGGTTACTTCTTTAAAGCTAGATACACCAGCTGGCTTAGTTGAAGTAGATATTTTTGTTCAAGATGGGAAAGCGAAAGAAGTCTCCTTCTGCAACATACCAGCTTTTTTATTGAAAAACATTACTGTAGACGTTGAAGACATTGGAACTGTAGGGGCTCATATTGCATATGGAGGGAATTTTTATGCCATTATCGATGCGAAGTCAGTAGGTTTAGAGTTAGTACCAGAAAACGCATCTACAATCATTGATAAGGCAATTCATATTCGAAATACAATTAATGAGAGGTTTGAAATCATTCATCCAGAGTATTCGTTTATAAGAGGATTAACACATGTTGAATTTTATACAGATCCTACTCATGAAAGTGCGCATGTGAAAAATACAGTTGTTGTTCCACCAGGAGGAATTGATCGATCTCCATGTGGTACAGGAACATCGGCGAAATTAGCTGTATTATACGCTCATAAAGAAATCGACATCAATGAAGAGTTTGTTCATGAGAGTATTGTGGGCTCTCTCTTTAAAGGGTGCGTCATAAATACGACATATGTAGAAAATATTGAAGCTGTAGTAACGAAAATTACAGGATCAGCTTGGCTTATGGGTATGCATAGATTTTTTTACAATGAAAAGGATCCACTTAAAGAAGGTTTTTTGTTAATTCCGCCGATGGAGCATGAAACGGAGGATGTAAAATGAACATTCAAAAAATATATACAGCAGTAGATGTACATGTAGCTGGTGAAGCATTTCGTGTAATGAAAGACGTGCCATGCAAATATTACTACAGTTTGGAACAATTAAATGAACAATTTTCAGGTGAATTAGCAGAAGAGATGAAACTTCTATTAAATGAACCACGTGGTTTTATCGGTTTAAATGGATGTATTGTTGTTCCTTCTATTTATCAAGAAGTGGATGCAGCTGTATTGTTTTTTAATCATGAAGGATCCATTCCTCTTCATTACGGTGGTATCGTGGCGGTAATAACGATGTTACTAGAAAGTGGTTATTTAAAAAAGAGAGAGTCAAATCAGTACAAAATCGAAACGCTATCTGGAATATTTTTAGTTCATGCGTATGTAGAGAATGATGAAGTTATATCTGTTTCATTTGAAAGTAAACTATGCTATATGATTGAGAAAAATTTAAAGGTTGGTAATATAAGTTACTCTCTCATACAGGCAGATAAAGTATATGCAGTTGTAGAAAAAGATACGCATTCGCCAGAAATTTGTGTGGAAAACATTTCTGAATTAAAGAAATGGGGAGAAGCTACACTCCAAACTATACAAAAACAGTCACTTATAAAAAGGCTTATTTTAGTAAATTCGTCGCAAAAAGAAGAAAACCATATAAAGTCGATTACATTTCATGAAAATAACTTTATAGTACGGTCGCCTGGTTTTGTTTCTACTATTGTGTCTTATGTTAATGCTCTACTTAAAAATGATATTACAACGAAAAAACCTTTTAAAAACGAAAGTATATTTAATAGCTTTATAACAGTAGAAAAAGTGAAAAAAGAAGAACTAGGATACATTTTTCGCTTTGAAAGTAGAGGGTTTATTACAGGAATGCAGACGTTTCTATTAGATCCTACAGATCCGTTTCCGGCAGGTTTCTTATTAAAATAAAATATGAAAGGGAGAGATAAGTATGCAAAAAATTAAAGGGGCATTTCCAGTATTAATAACACCGATGGATGAATTTCAGGAGATTAATTGGGATGGGATAAAACAAAATGTTAATTACTTTATTAACCAAAAAGTTGCAGGTATTATCATTAACGGAAGTACAGGAGAGTTTGTAAGTTTATCAAAAGAAGAACGATTTAAAATGGTAGAAACAGTTTTAAAAGAAGTTGATGGTCGTGTTCCTGTCATTGTGGGTACTGCAGCAGAGACGACGAAAGAAACGATTGAATATACGAAACATGCAGAAGCGCATGGAGCGGATTGTGCGTTAATTATAAACTCGTATTATTGTAAACCGAAAGAAGAGGAAATCTATTTTCATTTTAAAGAAATCTCAAACGCAGTAAATATACCAATTATGTTATACAATAATCCATTTACTTCTGGTGTTGATATGAGCACAGAGCTAATGCTCCGTATTGGTAAAGAGTGTGAAAATGTTACACATATTAAAGAATCTAGCGGAGATATTCGAAAAGCGAGAGATTTAGTACGACAAGGCGAAGGTGCTTTTCAAGTTTTCTGTGGATCTGAAGATTTAGTTATGGAATCTTATTTAGTTGGTGCCTCGGGATGGGTTTCAGTTGCAGGAAATATCGTTCCAGGTCTCGTTACGAAAATGTATGAGCATTTTCAAAATGGTGAATTAGAAAAAGCATGGGAAATAAACGATGCGATTTTACCTCTTTGCGAGTTTCTTGAAGGGTCAGGAAAATATGTACAAATCGTGAAACGCTCAATGGAATTACACGGTCAAGCTGGGGGGCCATCTCGCTATCCGAGACTTGGATTAACGGAAGAAGAAGATCAAAAGCTTCAAACGATTTTATCAGAAATTGCAGCACATGCTGCTGTTTAAATAAGGGGGAATGTATAAATGTTAACGACAAACATTGAACTGAAACCAAAAGTGAAAGCGTTTTTAAATGAAGAAATTAAAATGTTTATTAATGGTGAGTTTGTTTCTTCTATTAGTGGGAAGACGTTCGAAACATACAATCCAGCAACAGAAGATGTTGTAGCTGTCGTATGTGAAGCGCAAGAAGAAGATATTGATATCGCAGTAAAAGCAGCAAGAGCTGCATTTGAAAGTGGACCTTGGGCAGAAATGACTACTGCTGAAAGAGCGCATCTTATTTATAAGTTAGCAGATTTAATTGAAGAGCATGGCGAAGAATTAGCGCAGTTAGAAGCTTTAGATAATGGGAAACCATATCAAGTAGCACTCGATGATGATATTGCAGCGACTGTAGAAAATTATCGCTACTACGCGGGATGGGCTACAAAAATTATCGGGCAAACCATTCCGATTTCAAAAGATTACTTAAATTACACACGCCATGAACCTGTTGGCGTTGTAGGTCAAATTATTCCGTGGAACTTCCCGCTCGTTATGTCTTCCTGGAAAATGGGAGCTGCACTTGCGACAGGTTGTACTATTGTATTAAAACCGGCAGAGCAAACGCCTTTATCGTTATTATATACAGCGAAGCTCTTTAAAGAGGCTGGTTTTCCAAATGGTGTTGTAAACTTTGTTCCAGGTTTTGGCCCTGAAGCAGGGGCTGCAATCGTAAACCATCATGATATTGATAAAGTAGCCTTCACTGGTTCAACAGTTACGGGAAAATATATTATGCGTCAATCAGCAGAAACAATTAAACATGTAACGTTAGAACTTGGTGGCAAGTCCCCAAATATCATTTTAGAAGACGCTGACTTAGAAGAAGCGATTAACGGTGCATTCCAAGGTATTATGTATAATCATGGTCAAAACTGTAGTGCGGGATCTCGCGTATTCGTGCATCGAAAGCATTATGAAACAGTCGTAAATGAACTTGTAAAAATGGCAAATGAAGTAAAGCTTGGAGCAGGTATGGAGAAGGAAACTGAAATGGGTCCACTTGTATCTAAAAAACAACAAGAGCGTGTGCTGCATTATATTGAACAAGGGAAGAAGGAAGGTGCTACTGTTGCTGCTGGTGGAGAACGTGCATTTGAAAAAGGTTATTTTGTACAGCCGACAGTATTCACAAATGTTACGGATGATATGACAATTGTTAAGGAAGAAATTTTCGGACCAGTTGTCGTTGTACTTCCATTTGATTCGACAGAAGAAGTAATTGAAAGAGCAAATAAATCTTCATATGGACTTGCAGCAGGGGTATGGACACAAAACATAAAAACAGGTCATCAAGTAGCTAATCAGTTAAAGGCAGGAACAGTGTGGATTAATGATTATAACTTAGAAAATGCAGCAGCACCGTTTGGTGGATATAAGCAATCTGGTATTGGGCGTGAGTTAGGTTCATATGCGCTTGATAATTATACAGAAGTGAAAAGTGTTTGGGTCAATATTAAGTGAAACGCTACTTAATAGAAGCCTTATAGCCTGTAAATAACGGGATAAATAAGAGAAGCGGACAACTGGAACGCAAGTCAAAGGTTGTCCGCTTTCTATATATAAATATTCTTTTTCAAAATAAGTAAGAGGGGGACTTTGATGGAGCAGTTAGTAGAGTGGTTAGTAGGGCAAGTATGGAGTATTGGTTTAGTTGTTTTTGCATTAGGGGCAGGCGTATATTTCACAATTGCGACACGTTTTTTGCAAATTCGTTATTTTAAAGAGATGATTAAGCTACTTTTTGAAGGGAAAAGCTCAGAGACTGGAATTTCATCTTTCCAAGCATTTTGTTTGGCCTTATCAGGTAGGGTTGGAATAGGTAATATTGCAGGGGTCGCGACAGCTATCGCGTTTGGTGGTCCTGGAGCTGTATTTTGGATGTGGATAATGGCTCTTTTAGGCGCAGCTAGTGCCTTTGTTGAATCAACATTATCTCAAGTATATAAGAGTAAAGTAGGGAATGAATACCGCGGCGGTACACCATATTTCATTGAAAAAGGTTTGAAAATGAAATGGTTTGCGGTTATTGTAGCGGTGGTTGTAACACTTTCATATGGCGTATTATTGCCAGGTATTCAATCAAGTAGTATCGCTGTTGGATTTGAAAACTCTAATGGCATTAGCAAATATATAACTGCGGTATTCTTAGTTATACTATTAGCAGCGATTATATTTGGGGGCGTAAAGAGGATTGCTGGTGTTTCGCAAATGCTAGTTCCATTTATGGCAATTGGTTATGTAATTGTGACATGTATCGTATTAATTGCGAATGTAACAGAAATTCCAAATATGTTTGCTTTAATTTTCTCGAGTGCATTTGGTGTAAATGAAATGTTTGGCGGCATCGTTGGTGCAGCTATTGCTTGGGGCGTAAAACGTGCGGTATTTTCAAACGTTGCAGGTGTTGGAGAAGCGACGTATAGCTCGGCTGCAGCGGAAGTATCACATCCTGCAAAACAAGGATTAGTTCAAGCATTTTCTGTATACATTGATACAATCGTCGTTTGTACAGCGACAGCGCTTATGATTTTAATTACAGGTATGTACAATGTAATACCTGAAGGAAAAAAGGCTATTGTACAAAATATAGGAAATGTAGAAGCAGGTCCAATTTATACACAACAAGCAGTTGAAACTGTTATGACGGGATTTGGTCCAATATTTATTTCAATTGCAATCTTCTTCTTTGCATTTACAACTTTGCTTGCTTATTACTATATTGCTGAAACGACACTTACTTATTTAGATCGCGGGCTTAAATATAGCTGGTTAAAACCAGTTTTAAAAATCGGATTTTTAATTATGGTTTACATCGGTAGCGTAGAATCAGCGTCGCTATTATGGAACCTTGGAGATTTAGGAATCGGTAGTATGGCATGGTTAAACTTAATCGCGATTCTACTATTAAGTAAAATCGCATTAAAAGTGTTAAAAGATTATGAAACGCAGAAAAAAGAAGGGAAAGATCCTGTGTTTGATCCTAAAAATGTGGGGATTGAAGGCCTAACATTTTGGGAAGAAAGAAGTAAAGAGGTTGAAAGAAAAAACTCTAAAGAACAAGCGGTAGTGGATGATAGTCTGAAATTGTAGCTTAAATAAACTGAATATTCATTCTATTTATTAGGTATATTGCCTTCTTTTCATCACATACTACAGTAGGTACAGATAATTTGAATGGGGGTAATAATAAGATGGAACACGAACAACATCATAGTTCAGTAAATGACGTTCTACATCATTATAAAGAAGGAATCGGTAGTTTTACAAACCAAATTCCTGAAATTGCTGAAACATATAATGCATTCACGCAAGCTTGTTTTCAAGAGGGCGCTTTAACAAAAAGGGAAAAACAACTTATCGCATTAGGAATTAGTCTAGCAACGCAAGATGAATATTGTACCATTTATCATACAAAAGGTTGTCTTGATCAAGGGTGTTCAGATAAAGAGATTCTGGAAGCGTGTGGGGTATCAGCAGCATTTGCTGGCGGAGCTGCAATGAGTCAAGCGGTAACTTTAGTACAAGAGTGTTTAAGTGAACTGAAAAATCAAAAGCATTGAATAGAAAAGAACGTTTTAAACTTTATGTTTAAAACGTTCTTTTACGTGAGATTAAATTTGAGTATAAAAATTACCTTGTATGTGATGTACTAAAGTGAAAATTTTAAATCTAGTGGGAATGAGAAATCGAAACTATTTATTTAGTTTTAAGATTTTCTAAAAAGTTTCAATTGTTTCATATAGTCAATGGCCTTTGTTTTGTTTTTTTGTTTACATACATATTCGAATTCATTCGTATCTCTATAATAACTATTCATAATATCTTCTGTAAGAATTCCATCGGAAATAGCTTTTTTAATTGCACATTGTGGTTCATTTGTATGCGAACAGTTAGAAAATTTACATCTCTTAGATATATTCACTATATCTTCATACCAAAAATCAGAGTTATCTTTATGATTTATCAAGTCAAATCCCATTTTACTAATAAGTAATCCCTCCACTTTTAAATGAGTTTTTAGAATCATACATACAAACTCTAACGTTTTCAAGTTGTATGTAATTTAATATTCTATATTTTTATAAATCGATTTTTCTACGTCAGGAAGAACTCTGTATATACTCTTACCAATTAAAGATTCTAATTCTTTCTTAATTGTATAGAATCCTTTCCAATGTAAGGATGTATGAGAGGTTGTACCGTGACGTAAACCAACTGAAATCAATCTTTTTTCAAGAGTAGTAAAGCCTTCCGCATCAGCAAGTGCGTCACAAAGGGTAATGACCTTATTGTATAAGTCGTAGTCACTATTTTCATTTAATATTCCAATTAGTCGGCTTTCTATATAATCAGGAACAAGACTCCACTCCGCTGCGATATCTATATGTTCATTTTTGCAAGGGAATGAATGTGTCACACAAATAATCGCGTTTCCTGTATAACCTAAATCATTCATGTACATATAACCATCATAGGAATGTATAACAGATCTGGTAAAACCTTTATACCTTCCTATGTCATGCAGGAGGGCAGCATTATATGCTATGTCAGCATTTAGGTCATAACCATTATTAATAAGTTCTACAACTATCTTTTCAGTTGCAAGGGCAACATTAATTGAATGTTCGAACCATGGACCTGGATTTTGTTCATATGCCCACTCGAGTAATTCTCTCGCGTATGTCCTATCTAATATATATTTCATATAGGTATCCTTTCTCTGAAAATTCATATTTTAATAGTTTCATCTTAAAATTTAATTATTCCTGCTTTAAAATTGTTAAAATAAAAATAAAAGGGGGAAAAGTAATGGGGAATTTAGTAATTGAAGAAATTAAAAAATTAGAAAACAATATTGAAGAGCTTACTAAACTTTTGAAAACTGTAGTAGATGATGGAGCATCAATTGGATTTTTACCGCCAATGGAGCGAGAAGAAGCGACGAAGTATTGGCAAACTGTCTTAGCGCCGGAAGTGATATTATATGTCGCTAAAATAAACAATGAAGTAGCAGGAAGTGTTCAATTACATTTAGTTACAAAGCCAAATGGTAGCCATAGAGCTGAAATTTGTAAGTTAATGACTCATCCAAATTTTAGACGTAACGGTATTGGACGTTTGCTTATGAAAAAAGCAGAGGAACGAGCAAAACAAGAAAACAGGTCTCTTTTAGTGCTAGATACGAGAGAAGGAGATCCTTCTAATAGATTGTACAAATCATTAGACTATCAAGAAGTTGGAAAAATACCGGAATATGCAATTTCTCCGAACGGCGAGTTAGATGCAACAGTTATATATTATAAAGGTATTTAGTTTTTTGACCCTTTAACTATGGTTGGAATGTTCAATTAAAGGGCCAGTTTGTAGAAGGTTGTAACAGTTTTTTAGTTATTATTTAATAGGGGTTTAGCAGTCTTTTGGTGAATATTAAATGTTAATCTAAAAGATGGAGGTTGCGGTCATGTTGAAACTGTTTCAATATAATTGGCAAGTTCGTGATGATTGGTTTACATTTTGTGAAGACATATCGGATGAAGAACTATTAAAGAAACGGGTCGGTGGGTTTGGCAGTATCTTACATACGCTATTTCATATTGTAGATGTGGAATATATGTGGATTTTAGGTTTGCGCGGTGAACCAGTGCCCGAGGAGCCAGAGTTTAAAGAGTATTCTAGCTTGCAAAAAGTGAAAAAACTCTCAACTCAATACCACGAGAAAGTGAAGCCATTTGTGACTTCTTGGACAAGTGAAATGGAGTCTCGGAAATTTTCAGAAACTGATTTCAATGACGCACCGATTAGCTCTAGAGACGCAGCAATTAGGCGCCGAGTTATTGAATGTACACACGGAGAAATAATGCGTCATGTCATTGTCCACGAAATTCACCATATCGGTCAGTTATCTATATGGGCACGTGAGATAGGAAAGGAGCCAGTTTCCGCAAATTTGAGAGGGAGAGGGTTATTTGATAATTAAGACCCCTCTTGTCAATTTTGTACTTGGGCGCTTTAAAGGTACACTAATCAAGAATGGAAAATATAGTGCAAGTGCCTACACTATTTTAAATTAATATACATTTCGATCATCTATTTCATTTTAGATGATCTTTTTTATGAAAAATATAGAAGAAAGTGCAATTATTTATAAAAAAATACGCTTTAAATATTGTCATATTTGCTTCTTTAAGATATCCTTTTCATGAAGAGGTGGAAAACATGGAAAAAGTACTAGTTTTCGGGCATAAAAACCCAGATACAGATGCAATTTGTTCTGCAATTGCTTATGCAGAATTGAAAAAAGAATTAGGAATGAATGCTGAGCCTGTACGCTTAGGCGAAATCAGCGGTGAAACTCAATTTGCGTTAGATTATTTTAAAGTAGAAGGACCGCGTTTTGTTGAAACAGTTGCAAGCGAAGTGGACAACGTTATTTTAGTTGACCATAACGAGCGTCAACAAAGTGCTAACGATATCGAATCTGTTCGTGTGTTAGAAGTTATTGACCATCACCGTATTGCTAACTTTGAAACAAGCGATCCTATATACTACCGTTGTGAGCCAGTTGGATGTACAGCTACAATCTTAAACAAAATGTACAAAGAAAATGGCGTTACAATTCGTAAAGAAGTTGCAGGTTTAATGTTATCTGCAATCATTTCAGATTCTTTACTATTCAAATCTCCAACTTGCACAGAGCAAGACGTAGCAGCAGCTCGCGAATTAGCGGAAATCGCTGGTGTAGATGCAGATAGCTACGGCTTAGAAATGTTAAAAGCTGGTGCTGACTTAAGCGGAAAAACAATGGAGCAATTAATCTCTCTTGACGCTAAAGAATTCCAAATGGGTAACGCGAAAGTTGAAATCGCACAAGTAAACGCTGTTGATACAAACGACGTTCTTGTACACCAAGCGGAACTTGAAAAAGTTATCTCTGCAGTAGTAGAAGAAAAAGGTTTAGACCTATTCTTATTCGTTGCAACTGACATCTTAACTAACGATTCTGTAGGTCTTGCGATCGGTAAAGCAGCAAACGTTGTTGAGAAAGCTTACAACGTATCACTAGAAAACAACACAGCTACTTTAAAAGGTGTTGTATCTCGTAAAAAACAAATCGTACCTGTATTAACAGAAGCATTCCAAGCTTAATATTATTGAGTACAGATAAACAGAAAGGACAAGTAGTCAGATTGACTACTTGTCCTTTTCTCTTTTAAATGGCGAGAAATCCAGGTTTTTAATTAGAGGGAATTGTGTCTGCGAAATTTCTCAAAGTTGTTAAATTTGGATGAAAACAGGAAATGTTATGACTTGGAAACATTAAAAAGTTTGATTTTTCGCAAGAAGTAGTACAAAATACGTTCAGGGCAATACTTGATATGATAAGTGAATAAAAAAGGACAGCATTTGCTATCCTTTTAAACGATTCTTATTCACATAAAAAGTAACAATAGCAACAACGAGGAAAATAGGAATTGCATATACTTGCCCAACAAATAATTTCCAACTAACAGTATTGTAGCCGTCAGATGCTGGTAGGGTAATTACAATAACGCAAACGATAAAATAAACAAATAGTGCAGGGATAATATTTTTCATTGCTGTTCACCTCCTCTCCAAGCTTTAATATATAATATTTGTATATTATAGTGTCATTAAATAGATTTGGATAAAAGCAAGCAATTTTAATTTGATTTATATAAGTATGTTTTTAGTAAATGTTTTAAAAGACTAATTGTAAATGAAACTAATGAAAAATGTGGTAAATAATGTATTTTTTCTTTCGGGATTATTATATAGTATTTTGTGAAGAAAATGTACAAAAAACTTAACTTTATATACGAAAGAAAAGAGGTAAGACATAAATATGAAGAGACTATGCATAATCCCATGTGGAAAAAAGAAAATTTGGGATAAGCATCCAGATTCCGGACCGAATGAGGCAAAGGATGTGTATATTAGTCCATTCGGAAAAGCATGCCAGGCATACGCAACTATGTTTTTTGAGAACTGGGTTATCTTATCAGCGAAGCATGGATTTTTAAGACCGAATGACATTGTGAAAGAAAACTATGATCTCGCATTTGATTCAAAGAGTAATGAAATTATTAGTATTGAACAATTACAACAACAGATGGTTGATAAAGAGTTCCTTCAGTTTGACGAAATCGTTTTGCTTGCTGGGAAGAAACATAAAAAAGTAGTGACGAAATTATATTCGGAAGAAATCATTACATATCCGTTAGAAGGTTGTAAAGGAATTGGATATATGTTGCAGAGTTTGAAGAAAGCAGTGCAGGAAGGAAAGGAATTATAGTTTATTCTTTTTGATCGGTCGTATTTCAATGGTTTTTTTGAGTTTTTCAAATGTTTATTTATCTATACCTAGTAATACACGAGAGTATAAATCAGGCGTTGTTTATGCCCAAAGTATGCTGATATTTGATAGTTGGCTACATTTACTAATAAAAAGAAGAACGTTTATCCCCACTGCAAGGCATTCCTCTTTTTTATTTTATTCTTCGTCTTTAAAATCACGTAAGTTATCCAGTAATTCTGTAAAAGATGAGCAAACAGGATAAGTGGACTCTTCCATTTCTACTTCGTAGAATTGAATTATTTTTATCTTAGAAAATGCAGGACACATTGTAATCCGATTGGCACAGCCGTTAAAAGAATGTAGTTGAAATTTTAGACGGTAAGAGCAAAAAGACAAGCTATGAATATGATAATAAAAAAAGGAGATGTTGAATAATGGGTTACATTGTAGATATTTCGAAATGGAATGGCGATATTAACTGGGATGTAGCAGCACCACAATTAGATTTCGTGATTGCACGTGTGCAAGATGGTTCAAATTATGTAGATCCTCTATATAAAAATTATGTACAAGCAATGAAAGCGAGAAATATTCCATTTGGTAACTATGCATTTTGCCGTTTCGTTTCAGTAGAAGATGCGAAAGTAGAAGCGCGAAATTTTTGGAACCGTGGGGATAAAAGTGCTACGGTTTGGGCTGCAGATGTTGAAGTGAAAACGATGGATGATATGCGAACAGGTACACAAGCTTTTATCGACGAATTACGCCGACTAGGTGCTAAGAAAGTTGGTTTATATGTTGGTCATCATATGTATGAACCTTTTGGCATGGCAAATGTGAAATGTGACTTTGTATGGATTCCGAGATATGGCGGGAATAAGCCGGTGTATCCGTGTGATCTTTGGCAGTACACTGAAACAGGGAATGTTCCTGGTATCGGTAAATGTGATCTCAATTCACTCATAGGAAATAAACCTCTATCGTGGTTTACTGGAGCAGTACAACAACCAGTACAACCTGTGCAAGTACAAGCAAATAAACAAAATATCATCCAATCTGGAGCCTTTTCACCATATGAAGTGCCTGATGTTATGGGAGCATTAACTTCTTTAAAGATGACAGCTAAGTTCATTTTACAATCGGATGGATTAACATATTTCATTTCTGATCCAACTTCAGACACGCAATTGAATGCAATGAAAGATTATCTTGAACGTAAAAAATGGTGGTATAAAGAAATATAGTAATCAAAGTTTATACCATAGAGCATACTCCATCTAAAAAATAGCTTCGCATAGAAGGTAAAATAGAATTCCCTTCGAAATGTAACCTCCTATATGTACAAAATATATTACCTATGTCTAGAATAATAAATTACAAATAATTGTTTTGTGAAAAATCCCCAATATGTTAGTGCTCATTAAATATGATATATGTCCTCTAAATCTTAATACTAGACAAGTACACAAGCCCTTCTATTATTTCAAACATAGAATATAATGAATTCTATTTAGGAGGAAGTATATTCATGGGGAATCATTGTCATTGTGGACGTTCATTTTGGGATGGTTTAATGTTTGGAGGATGTCAATGCAGGAATTGTCATACATGCAGTTGCAAAGAGAAACCGAAATGTAATTGTGAAAAGTGTAGCTGCAAGGAGAAACCGAAATGCGATTGTGAAAAGTGTAGTTGCAAGGAGAAACCGAAATGCCACTGTAAACATGAAGACTAGTAATAAAAAAAGAGTACTAGTTTATATTCCATCTAGAACTGATTTGTTTTCAATTTCCCATGAATCTTTCTTTTTAATTTTTATAGATACATAAGATCCATTAGATTCTTGATAAAAGATATAACCATTATTTGATTTCACATATGTTAATGGTTCACCTATGCAATCTCGTGAACAAGACGTATTAATTAGCTCAATTAATGATAGATTACTTGGATCAGTCTTACTTGTATCTATAAGGGTATCGAGATTTGTTTTACGAAACCCCTGTAAATTTACATTGAAATTTTTTTCGATTTCCCCAGTACCGTTCGTATTTATTACTTCGGCGGAGTTTTTCTTTTCGAGAAGAAAACCACTTGTATAAAGGGATTTTGTATATCCTATCCAGGTGATTAAAATTATTATAAAAAATATACTTGCTGTTCTAAGTTTACGAAGCCGTTTGCTTACAATTGTTTCTGAGTATTTCATTTAGTCTAATCCTCCAATGTTTTTTATTTAAAGTATGCCTGGACACATATATTTAGAAGAGGATAAAAGGTAACGGGTTCTTGATTCAAAAAAGAAAGCATTCCATACTGGATGCTTTCTTTTTTGAATATTTTCTGCTATCTGTTAGTTACTTGTTTCATAAGTGGCCTTATCTCTTTCACAGGAGGCTTTTTATCATATGCATCAACGTAAGAAAAGTAATAATTTAAGTTTCTAAGAAGGCCTTTTCCTATTTTTGCACTTAAGAAGGGGAATACTTGTCCCGTATAATCATCGAGGGATTTACAATAATATTTTTCATCTAAATATATACTGTATTTACACGTTAGTTCTACTAATGGGTTGCCTTCATCATCAAATACTTCCTTAGAGTCAATAATGTCTATTAATGCGAATTTTTCATTCAAATAAACTTTCTTTTTTTTCTCGTGTTTATTTGTGAGAATAAATACGAGACCAATGGCGTTAATCAAACTATGTCCTCCTATAAAAAACGGATATTAATAAAATATATCGATATAAGCTAAATGTAAAGAGGCTAGGCAAAATATCATGAATAGAAAGCGTAATAAGCCGATTTGTTTTTCCGAATCGGCTTGTTTTTATCCCTCAGTCACAAGAGGTGAGATTCTTGGCTGTAACAGAAAAATCAGGTGGGAAATTAATGGCTTGTAAAAGCTAAATTGGTGTGAGTACTTCTCGTTGTTTAAGGTTTCATTTTATTGAAACACTTGCGGAAATTGTTTTACGATTGCTTCTGTTATCATGTCGGCCATTTCTAATGCTTCTTTTTCAATTTTATCGTACAATTTTACTCCTGCTTCATAATCTTTATTTAAGAAGGAAAGTGCTTCTGCTTTCGTTAGTGCTAAATGTTCATAGAACATTTTTCTGAATTCCTCTTTTTCTATATATGGGTTGATGCCAGTAAGAAACGCAACAATCTCATCCCCGTTAGCGTACCATTTTTTCTCTATCGCGGCAGCGGCATTTTGATCACCAGCTTTTGCAGCTTTAACAAGATCAGCGGCGATTACTAAATGATCTTTAATTAATGCGCTATATTTTTTTACTGCATCCTCACCATAGAAAGGTTCAAGGGATAGCCCCATGTGCGTTGCGTTTTGTAGAAGCCGTCCAACTGAAACGTTAACATCTGGTAAATTAAAAACAATGCTTATAATCGCTAATCTCGTCCAAGCGACATGTTGTTCCCATAATGAACGCATATAACCTTTTAAAAAGCTCTCATTTTTACTAATTCGATAATTACGTACGGATGCATCAAAGTTTACATAAGGGTTATGATAGGGGGAGTAATACGGTTGCCAATAAGTATACATAAGTAGTAACACTCCTTTGAACATGTATATCTCAAAGTATGATGAAATTTATTTTTTAGTTACGTGTCCTAGATTATTTTCAAGAATTACATAAGTGGAAGGTTAAAAAGTGGACTTGTGATATATATATAAATTAATTGAATATGAAGTAAAGGAGGCTCTGCAAGGGAAATTGCAGAGCCTCTAAAGGGTATTGTCGAGATGTCGGACTCGACTACGTAATAGTACCATAAATTTTTTTTGAAAAAACCTGGTAAATCTGTCCAAATGAATGATGTAAAGCTTTAATAAAGTGAAAAGGAGCTGCTTCCCGCGGCAGCCCCATTTCACTAGATAATGTTGATGAGTAAAAACTCATCTAGAGTACCTTTATAGTAACAAGTAAAAATAGTTTTGTGTATTGAGAAAAAATGAATTACATAGTTAGACGTAAAGTATTTATATTTTAAATTTTTTCGGTTATTATCATTTGTTGTGAGTGGGTTATAGTTATAAAATGTAGAAAAGGTTTATATGCGAGACTAAGGTGTACTGAAATATGTAATTATTAAAAAGACCTGCTAATGTAAGCAGGTCAACTTAAGGGGTTTATTCAACAGATTATTCTATATGTTAACAACTGTATTGGAGTAGGTCTATAAGTTTTATATTGAGAAAATTTATATGAGTTATATATTTTTTGCACATGTATTACCGTCTGAAAAATTGAAGTAGAAAGTTACATACCTTTCTATAAGAGAATAATGGCTGATATTTATAATATGATTCATATTTCCACGCATCATTATTAGAGAATTGGAGTTTTTTCGTTTCTGTTTTATGTTTGATGAAACTAATATTACGACGCTTCATATAGTAACCTCCTGAATTTATACGTATATGATTAGTAGTATTCAAGGAAGGGGAAGAAAATGAATATTTGAATTGGAATACTTTCTTTTTGTATATTGAATATGCGTCGTAGCTGTTAGGAGACGTAGAATGTAACTAAACATGTATGTTAATCAATATTTAATACAAAAAGGAATAAGCATGTATTCATTACTTTCAAGTCACATAAGTGATGATATAATAGGGATAGATGAAAGATAAAGAAAAGCAGGTGAATCTTTTTTGTTTACAAAAGCACAAGAACTTTTAGCGACTTACTTCGGCTATTCGTCATTCCGAAGAGGACAAGATGAAACAATTAAAAATGTATTAGATGGGAAAGATACAGTTTGTATTATGCCTACGGGCGGTGGGAAATCAATTTGTTATCAAATTCCGGCATTAGTATTTGAAGGAACGACGTTAGTAATATCCCCTTTAATTTCACTTATGAAAGATCAAGTAGATACGTTAGTACAAAACGGTATTTCCGCTACGTATATTAATAGTTCAATTTCTATTACAGAAGCAAATCAACGAATTCAATTAGCAAAACAAGGACATTACAAGTTGCTTTATGTTGCTCCTGAACGACTTGATTCAATGGAGTTTGTTGATCAACTTATCGATATGAAAATCCCGATGATTGCAATTGATGAGGCGCACTGTATATCGCAGTGGGGTCATGATTTCCGTCCAAGTTATTTACATATACATCGCATATTAGACTACCTTCCGGAAAAACCGCTTGTTTTAGCATTAACCGCAACAGCGACACCACAAGTACGTGAGGATATTTGTAACACGCTTGGAATTAATCAAGAAAATACAATTATGACAACGTTTGAGCGTGAGAATTTATCGTTTTCAGTCATTAAAGGACAGGATCGTAATGCGTATTTAGCGGATTACATTCGCCAAAATCAGAAGGAATCTGGGATTATATATGCAGCTACTAGAAAAGTAGTCGATCAGTTGTATGAAGATTTAATGAAAGCTGGAGTTTCAGTGTCAAAATATCACGCTGGTATGAGTGACCATGATCGAAATGAGCAGCAAGAACTCTTTTTACGAGATGAAGTCAGTGTAATGGTAGCAACATCTGCATTCGGTATGGGGATTGATAAATCGAATATTCGTTACGTTATTCATTATCAGCTACCAAAAAATATGGAAAGTTACTATCAAGAAGCAGGACGTGCTGGTCGTGACGGATTAGATAGTGCATGTATATTGTTATATTCATCGCAAGATGTGCAAGTACAGCGCTTTTTAATTGATCAATCAACGGGAGAATCACGTTTTTCAAATGAACTTGAAAAATTACAAAACATGACTGATTACTGTCATACCGAACAGTGTTTACAATCATTTATTTTGCAATACTTTGGAGAAGAACCGAAAGAAGATTGTGGACGCTGCGGTAATTGTACGGACGATCGTGAGAGCATTGATGTGACAAGAGAATCACAAATGGTGTTGTCTTGTATGATTAGAACGAACCAAAGATTCGGGAAGCAAATGATTGCACAAGTTTTAACGGGATCAAAAAATAAGAAAGTTATTGAATTTAATTTTCATACTTTACCAACGTATGGTCTTTTATCAAACCGTAGTGTAAAAGAGGTAAGTGAGTTTATTGAGTTTTTAATTTCAGACGAGTTAATTGCAGTTGAACATGGTACTTATCCGACGTTAAAGGTCACAGAAAAAGGGAAAGAAGTATTACTTGGTAAAGAGAATGTGCTACGTAAAGAACGAGTAGAGACAAGACAAATTGTCCAAGATCATCCATTATTTGAAGTGCTTCGTGAAGTGCGTAAAGAAATTGCGCAAGGAGAAGGTGTGCCGCCGTTTGTAATTTTCTCTGATCAAACGTTAAAAGATATGTGCGTGAAAATGCCGCAAAGTGACTCTGAACTCCTAACTGTAAAAGGAATTGGAGAACATAAACTTGTGAAGTACGGTTCTCGCTTTTTACAAGCAGTTCAGCACTTTATTGAGGAGAATCCAAACTATGTTGAAACAATTAAGACGGAAGTTGTTTCAGAGCGTAAGAAGTCAGGAAAAGCTTCAGCAAATTCCCATTTAGAAACGTATGAAATGTATAAACAAGGCATTGATTTAAATGAAATTGCGAAAGAACGTGGGTTATCGAGACAAACGATTGAAAATCACTTAATCCGCTCTTTTGAAGATGGTATGGAAGTAGATTGGAATAGTTTCGTTCCGAAAGAGTATGAATCTCTAATTGAAACTGCTGTACAAAACGCAGAAGGTGGTTTGAAGTCGATTAAAGAACAACTTCCAGGTGAAGTGAGTTACTTTATGATTCGTGCCTATTTACAAATAAGAAAGTAGAGACATATAAAGGGGATAGGGATATATGCATCGTGTTTTCGTGTACGGCACGTTAAGAAGAGGGCAAACGAACGTTCATTATATGCAAGGCGCAACATGCATCGCTGACATAGCATGGACGTATGGCAAATTATTTGATACAAATGAAGGCTATCCGGCGATGATTTATTCAAATGAGGATAAAGTATACGGAGAAGTTTATGAAGTAAATGAGGCTGTTCTGCAAAAATTAGATGAACTTGAAGAATACACAGGTAATGCAGAGAGTGATTTATATGACCGAATCACCGAAACAATTTATTTAGGTGATAGAGAAATGCGTGCATTTGTGTATGTTGCTCAAGATAAAGAGATGCTGAAGAAAGTTATCATTTCTGGTGATTGGGTAGAGTATCAAAAAGGGCAATAAGAGCAGCCGTAGAGCAGATAGTGGAATCATCCATTATTTGCTTTTTATTTTAGTACTTTTAAAGTTCTTATTATTTTGATGAATTGTAAATATAGGAAAATAAAATATATTATTTCATAGGTGTAAGAAATTTAGTCGGTCACCTACAGCGGGAAAACTTATTGTAGGAGGAGAATAATGAACGAATTAGATGCGAGGGAATTTTACCAAAAACAATTTGAACTTTCGAATTACGATATAAATACAGAAAGCTGGTTAGAGCAGGTTGCTAAAGAAGTTAAAGAACAAATCGGAAATCCATTTCAGTCGATGTTAGAACTAGGAGCAGGAAATGGTGGTTTTGCAAGGGCGATGTCTAAGTTAGATGTAAAGATGACTACTGTTGAGTTTGTACCAGAGTTAGTTATATTTGCAAAAAAACATTCTACTAATGATATAGATATTCATTGCGCTGATTTTTATAAAATTAACTTTGAAGAAAAGTTTGATGTCGTTACTTATTTAGACGGATTTGGTGTAGGAACAGATGAAGAACAATTATTTTTATTAAAACGCATCCATAATTGGTTGAAAGATGATGGGTGTGCACTTATTGATATTTATCAACCTTTATATTGGGAAAAAGCAAATGGACAAGAAATGCCGATTGGCTCTGCAATGCGAAAATATGAATATGATAGTGGAAATGCTAGAATGCTAGACCATTGGTGGGAAACGGATTCTTCAAATGATATTGTGACACAATCTTTACGTTGCTATACTATAGATGAGATTAGTAATTTATGTGCAGAAGCTCGTTTCAGTATAGTTGGGATTTTCCCAGGAGGAGCGTATGACTTTAAAGAGAGAATATATAAAGAGCAAGCTTCTTTAAATGAATGTTTAATCATATCGACTGTCTGTATTTAATTGTCGTTCTTTTTTAATTCTTATGAATCTTAGTACGATCCCAATTCCAAGAAATATAATAGTAGCAACGACTCCGCTAATAGGGTTTAACCAAAAATCACTGCTGTTAGTAAGTGTAATGATCCCTGTTATTGTAACTAAAACAGTAGGAATGGCATCTTCAATTGCATGCATGATAACACATGGCCATACTGACTTTGTAAGTCTATATATTTCAACATACATAATAGACCAAGAAACCATAAGTATACAGCCTGATACAAGCATATTTAACCTTGAAATAGATTCAAAATATTCATTTGGTAAAAAGACTAAATAATAAGCGGTATGCCAAAGAGCCCAAACTAAACCAGAAATAATATAAATAAACCAATCGTTTAACTTTAGTTCAATCAACTTTGGAGTTAAATAACCGCGCCAGGAAAACTCTTCAAAAATATTCTTAATAAAATTACCAATAGTAGACATGAATATGAGTGACAATAACGAGGATATTTCAAAACTAGTTATGTTAGCTAATCCAAAAATAAGTGCTAAACTTATCGTTATTACTGTAACGAACGGGTAAATTAGTAGTGCGACGAAATACCATTTAAAGTTTCCCTTCAAATTTAGTCTGATACCAAAACCATTCCAATCTCGGCTAATAACTCTTAGTAAAATACATGAGAGGAAAGGTAATATTAGCCACAGTCCCATGCCTAAAGAGTTTCCTTCAGGCTGATCCGTTAGGAGAGAATCTAGAATTACGCCAATCCAGCCACTTGCCAATACAATGAACAGAAAAATAAGTAAATGTAACTTAAGGGGGTTTCTTTTGGTAGCAGTCACTTTGAATAGACTCCTTTACTTTTATTTTTGACTTTTGTGATTTCGGTTATTTTATAAATGAAATAATAGACAACTAGAAAAGAAGCTAGAGAGTATGTGAGGGGGAACTTAGTTAGAAAGCATAAAGTTCTTTAAATCAATAGAAAATAGCAGCTTTTGTGTGAATCACTTTATTATATGTGTAGTTGTATGATTTAGATGTTATATATTCTTATAATGTAAAAATCTCATTTGAATTTCAATATTAGAAAGGAGAAAAGTAAGTTTTTTCAGAAAAAATAAAATTAATTCTTGACTTTATAATTGGATTTTTAATACAATTATATTTCGACTGAAAAATTAGAACGGACAGGAGGGAATCATCAAATGAGTAACATATTTGAAGAAGAATTACAGAAAATGAAAGATATTTTATGTACGATGGATGAGCAACTAGAACAGCTTGAAAAAATCCCGGTTTATTATGGAGAAGATTTTAAAGAGCAAATTCTTGAAAGTATGAGGGAGTCTAATAGACAAAACTTACGTATCGGTGTGCAAGAGCCGTACTTTGGAAGATTAGACTTCCAGGAGGATGGAAAAGAAGAAGTTATGCCGATTTACATCGGTAAAGTAGGTGTTTCAGATAAAGATACGATGAAACCGATGGTTATTGATTGGCGAGCACCTGTCGCAAGTATGTTTTATTCATTTACCGGTGGAGATGAATTAGCATTTTATCAGTCACCAGACGGATTGGTAGAAGGCGATGTTTATTTAAAACGAAACATTTCTATTCGAAAAAGAGAGCTTGAACGTGTTGTGGATACATATGTTAAAGGAAATGAAGATGTATCGCATGCCGATGATTTTCTTCTATATCGATTAGGTGAGAATAAAGATAATAAATTGAAAGATATCGTTTCGACTATACAGTCGGAACAAAATGATATTATTCGTGCGGAAAGAAACTTACCATTATTAATTCAAGGGGTTGCAGGGAGCGGAAAGACAACAATCGCTTTACATCGCCTTGCTTTTTTAATTTATGAATATCGTGAACAATTGGAAGCGGAGAGAATGATTGTATTTGCTCCAAATAGTTTGTTTTTAGACTACATTTCTAGCGTACTTCCTGAATTAGGAGTAGGAAATATTAGTCAAACAACGTTTCCAGATTGGGCGTTACGTACGTTAGAGGGTTCGGTGAAACTAAAGCAGACAGAAGAAAAATTGAAAGAAGCTTTTTCAATTAATCGTGATGAAAGAAAGGTAATGCTTGGTAAATTAAAAGGCACGCTGGAATTTAAGACGTTTATAGAAGAAAGAATGATTCAATTTGAAAATGATTTAGTGCCAACAAAAGACTTTGAAGCATGGGATAAAGCTGTTATTCCAGTAGAGGACGTTAAAAAATGGATGCAAGTGGAATATAAACATTATCCATTAAAGAAAAGAAGAGAACGTTTAGTTGGCCGTATGAAACGCTGGATTGAAATTGAACTTAAAAAGTATGGAGAAACAAACGAGAAAAAGTTACTAAAAAAAGAAGCAACAAAGAGATTGAATACCTATATGAATTTTTGGCCAAAAATGAGCCCGCTTTCACTATACAGTTCAATGTTGAAAAGCAAAGAAATACTCGACGTACTACCTGAAGAACTTGTTCAAGAAACAGAAAAGAGTTGTCGTAAAAAAGAAGTGTATGTAGAAGATTTGCCTGCTTTAATTTACATACATCACCGCACTACAGGAATTGAAATCGGACAAAAGTTTCATCATGTCGTGATTGATGAAGCGCAAGATTTCTCGCCTTTCCAAGTGTATGTATTAAAAGAAATTACACTAGGTAATTCTTTCACTATATTAGGTGATTTATCGCAAGCGATTTATGATTATCAAGGAATTGAAGACTGGAGTGCTTTTAAGGACGTATTTCAAGAAACAGGTTACTTTGAATTAACAAGAAGTTACCGTTCTACAAAAGAAATTATTGAATTTGCAAATGAAATAATTAAAAATGCAGAAATTCCTGTAGGGCTTGCAACGCCAGTTTTTCGTAGTGGTGAAGATGTGAAAGTAATTGGTACAGAAGATCAATTCACTGAAATTGTAAAAACGTTGCAACAGCTGCAAAATGAAGATGTGAAAACAATTGCGGTAATAGGTAGAACAGATGATGAATGCCGTGAAATGTATGAGAAATTAACGAATGCAGGATTAAAAGTGAACGTAATTGAAGCCGATCAAAGTAAATATGAAGGTGGTATTTCTGTAGTACCTGTCTATTTAGCGAAAGGGTTAGAATTTGACGCTGTCCTACTCATTGATGTTGATGAAGAACATTATAAAAATACGAAACATGATGCGAAGTTATTGTATGTCGGATGTACGAGATCACTTCATGATTTATGGATTTTCCATAGTGGGGAAGCATCTCCGTTAATTAAGAAATAAAAATTCAAGAGGCTTTTCTAGTAATGAATAGGAAAGCTTCTTATTTTATAAATATATAGGGGAAATGATAATGATTACAAAAGTAATAACAAAGAGAAATTGGGAAATCGCAAAGATAAATGGAGAGATTAATGAAGTTTCACTAAAAGAAGAGGGGTTTATACACTGTTCATCTTTAGAACAAGCTTTAAACGTTGCAGAAAAATATTTCATTCATGAAGAAGATGTATTATTACTGACAATTGATCCATCCTTAGTGAAAGCAGAAATAAAATATGAACTTGCTTCAAACGGTCAAGAGTACCCGCATGTATACGGAGTAATCAATGTTGAGGCGATTGTAGAGGTTATCCCATTTTTTAAAGAAAAAGGTGAGTTTATATTACCAGGGGTACAAAGTTAAGAGTGTTATAGGTATTTAAGTTAGATAGAAAAGCACAAACTATATGAATTGTGCTTTTTATTATGTATTTTTTTGTAAATAATCATTGTTTTTGTCACAATAATACTGTACGATACATAGTATAAAACATATACTGTATGACATATAGTAATGAAAATGAGGTGAATAAATGGATGCTTTATTACATTCATTAATTACTGAGCTAAGAAGAGGGACATTAACTTTAGCGGTTTTAAGTCAATTAAGAACGCCGCAGTACGGATATTCACTTGTCCAATTATTGGAGCAATCGGGGATTATAATTGATCAAAGTACTTTATATCCACTACTTCGCCGATTAGAAAAGCAGGAGTTAGTGACGAGTAGTTGGGATAAAACAGAGAGTAGACCTCGTAAGTATTATGTTTTAAGTGAATATGGATTAGAGATATTTTTACAATTGAAAAAGCAGTGGGTAAAGGATTCGAAAGAACTTTATAACTTATTAAAGGAGGAGGACGAAAATGAGTTTGATTGATATGTATGTCCATGAAGTTGCGAAGAGATTGCCTGAACAAAATCGTGAAGATATTACACTTGAACTACGGTCAACAATAGAGGATATGTTACCAGACGATTATAATGAGGAAGATGTGAAGAGCGTACTCGAAAAATTGGGAAGTCCAGTTTCATTGGCTAATGGGTACTTGGATAGACCAATGCATTTAATTGGACCACGTTATTTTGATGTATATACGACGCTATTAAAAATGATTATACCAATTGCAGCTGTTATTGCGCTCATTTCAATGGTTGCAGAAAATTTTATAGGCTATAATGGTGATCAAGCGGTATTAAATGTTATTTTACAATTGATAGGTAAAGGTATTGGGGAAATTTTTGAAGTGGGTCTCCATGTATTTTTCTGGTTAACACTTGTATTTGCTATTTTAGAAAGAACTGATAAAGAAAAGGATCCACACCCATTAACAACAAGCTTAAAAAAATGGACACCAGATGACTTGAAAAAAGTTTCGTATATCCCGAAGAAAAAGGTGATTTCAAAGTTTGAAGTTTTTGGAGGTTTAATGTGGACAGCAATATGGGCTACACTTTACTTTTATGCGAATCATCTTGTAGGCGTATATCATGGTACAGAAAACGGATTGAAGTTTGTCGCGCCAACGTTTAATCAAGATGTTTTGCTTCAATACTGGCCCCTAATTTTGGTTATGATCGTTTTTGAAGTAGCTATATCACTTTATAAGTTAGTACAGGGACAATGGACGAAAAGGTTGGCAATTGGAAATGCTATTCTTCAAGTAGTCGGAACAATCATATTCATTGTAATTGTAGTAAATCCACATTTATTAAACGAAGGATTCATTACGTATTTGGCAAATGCATTTACTACTTCCCCAGAGGGATTTAAAACGTGGTTAATTGGCGGTGGCATTTTCATTTACACGTTATCTGCTGTAATAAATATATTTGATGGTTTCCGAAAAGCAAGTATTCGTATGTGAAAATGAATCAGAAATTCCGATAAGATGAAACCATTTAGAAGATAATGATTATGAAAGGAAGAAAACAATGATAAGGGAAGCAACGATACAAGATTTAGCCTTTATTTTAGATATTTATAATGATGCGATACTTTATACAACAGCTGTGTATGCATATAAACCTGTAACCCTTGAAAATAGAAGAGATTGGTATGAACAAAAAAAGGCTGACGGTTATCCCATTTTCGTATACGAATTAGATAATAAAGTAGTAGGATTTGCGACATTTGGACCATTTAGAGCTTGGCCTGCTTATAAATATTCAATTGAGCATTCGGTGTATGTTGATAAGTATTATAGAAAAAATGGGATTGGGACGTCTTTAATGAAAACATTAATCGAAATTGCAAAAGAAAGAGGATATATGACCTTAATTGCTGGAATTGATGCGGAAAACGAGAAAAGTATTGCTTTGCATCAAAACTATGGATTTGTTCATGCAGGGACAATAAAAAAAGCAGGTTATAAATTTGATAAATGGCTAGATTTAGCCTTTTATCAATTGGAGCTTAATGGACCTGTAAATCCTATAGAAGAATAGAAGTTTTTCGGGAAAATTTATTTTTGGGTAGCAAGGAATAATCCGTGCTACCTTTTTCGTATTGTAATAGCAAAAATAATTTTCCAGAAAAGGAATTTTATATTCTATATTGAATTATTAGAAGGTGATATTACGATGTGAAAAGAGGAATGGAAATGGAAACTGTCATTCAAAAAATAAAAGAGATACAATCTGGTCATGTAGGAGTAGCTATTTATTCTACAAAAAATGAACGTGTAATTGCTTCATATAATGATGAACTATATATTCCATTAGCATCAGCAGCTAAAGTGGCAATTGGATTTGCACTAGCAAAGATGGTGAGGGAGAAAAAAGTTTCTTGGAATGATATACTTCATCACATTACGTTTAATCCAGGTGAAGATAGTGCACAGCTATATCCACATTTACAAGGAAGAACTACATTAACACTTAGTAAAGCGGTTGAAGTAATGATAGCTTGTCATGACAGTTATGTTGCGCAGTCAATTGTAATGCACTGCGGAGGATGGAATACTGTCAGAGAATATGTTTTAACATACTTTTCGAAGATTTATATCCAGGAAAACCCTAGAGACGAGAAAAATATCGGAGAGTTAAATCAAGTTCTTTCGCTTTTAGTTCATATTTTTCAAGGGTATAAAACAGAACCAGAATTATGGGAACCAATTGTAAACGGGATGGTAAGACAACAAGGTGAATATGATGGAATACCTTCATATCATTTAGCTCATATGACAGGTGGATTGTCCACAGCTACAATAAATATTGGTATAATAGGAATGTTTAACGAATTCCCGTTTCTTTATGTCATTGGGGGGAAAGATTTACCTAATCGACGTGAAAATAAAGAGGTAGATGAAGAGTTTGCAGCAGCTTTGAAGCGCATATACAAAGAATATATTGAAAACATGCTAGAGGTGAACAATTGAAGAGAAACTTAAAAACTTCAACAATTATCATTTTAATTGTAACAATTATTGCTCTTGAAGTTGGAATCGCACTATATGATCACAATTTGTCATTAGATACAATTTACTTTGCAGCGATCCTTATTTGTATTGTATTGCTTTTTGGCACACGTGTTTCTGAAGAGAAAGAAAATACATCGAAACAAGGACGGAGAAAAACTGCTCTTATATTTTGGCCATCTATTTTATTGTCAATCGCTTGTTTTGCAGTTGTAAGTTACGTAAGAACAGGCTATGTCTCTATACCCGGGATAATTGGCTTTACATGCTTTATTACATACGGAGGATTTGTTTTTATAAGTATTTTAAAGCGAAGAAATAAAAATTAAATGTAGCTTACTAAGCTGAAAGGATGGTATAGATGAAACATATAGAGAGTGGTACTCGCAATGAAGGAGAATACATAAAAAATAAAGTAATTCAATATAACATGTCCATCTTAACAGAGGAAGTAAAACAACAGATGGAACAAGTAAGTTTTGTAGTGAAAGATGAAGAAGGAAAAATTTTTGGTGGTGTAACAGGAACGATGTATTTTTATCATCTTCATATCGATTTTTTATGGGTTGATGAATCAGTTCGCCATGATGGATATGGCAGTCAATTGCTACATAAAATCGAAGAAATTGCGAAGGAAAAAGGGTGTAGATTAATATTATTAGATTCATTTAGTTTCCAAGCGCCAGAGTTTTACAAAAAGCATGGCTACAGAGAATATGGTGTTGTTGAAGATCACCCGAAAGGACATAGTCAGCACTTTTTCGAAAAGAGATTATAATAATATTATGTAGACTAGATGACGGGAGTATTAAAATGTACACTTATAAAGTGCAACACGAACAACTGATCTGTCCAGAAAAAATAAAAACACTTTATGATTCTGTCGGTTGGTGGCCAGAAAGAAAAGAAATAGATATTGAAAAAATGTTAAAGAATAGTATAGCAATTGGAGTATGGAAAGAAAACGAATTAATTGGATTTGCTAGAGTCGTTTCTGATGGTATTTTTCGAGCATACATAGAAGATGTTGTCGTACATGAGAGTGTAAGAAATAAAGGTATTGGAGAGAAGATGCTTACAATGTTACTCGAGGAAATATCTCATATTCATATTGTTAGTCTATTTTGCGGAGAGAAGCTAATGCAGTTTTATGGTGAACAGCAATTTCAAGCGACGAAGCAAATTGTGATGCACCGTAATCAAATCGTGAAAGAATAAGAGGTGCCAATTAGAATGAATGCAACAAGGGCATATTGTTTATCGAAAAGAAAAGCGACAGAAGATTCTCCAGATGGCTGGAGCGCAACGTGTATGAGGTTAAACAATAAAATATTTGCGATATTGAACCATGAAGAAGGTGAAAGAGCTGCGATTACATTAAAATGTGATCCAGAACTCGCATTAAGAATCAGAGAGGATTATCCTGAAACAATTATTCCAGGGTATCATATGAATAAAAAGCATTGGAATACAGTGTACATACATAAGGATGTAGGACAAGATCAAATTAATAAGATGATAGATTGGTCGTATGATTTAGTACTGCACTCATTTTCAAAGAAAAAGCAGCAAGAGTTAATGGATGAAATGCAAAGTGAACTTGATTATAAATAGCTAGTAAAATGATTATATTTTACTAGCTATTTGCAGTTTTAAAAAATTTATCAGGAGATTTTGAAATGAATACGAAAAGAAATAGATTACGATATGCTATGTTTACTATCATTGTTATTATTTTAGGCCTTAGTTCAAGAAAGTTTGCTTTCGTGTTACCGGATTTATTAAATGATTACTTAGGTGATGCGTTATGGGCGTTAATGATTTTCATTGGATTCGGATTTTTGTTTCCTAAAATAGAAACGAAGAAGTTAGCTGTTATTAGTTTACTATTTTGCTACGGGATTGAAATGAGCCAATTGTACCATGCACCATGGATTGATAGTATTCGTACAACGACTTTAGGTGGGCTCGTATTAGGTTACGGATTTTTGTGGAGTGATTTAATTGCTTATACAATTGGTGTGGGGATAGGAATACTTTTAGAGCTTAAGTTACGAAAGAAATAAGAATTAAAAAAAGGGGTATTTGTATATGGAGAATGCATTGGAAATTGCAAAGTTTTGGTTTCAAAATGAACAAGTGATAGCTACAGTCATTCAATCGAAAGTCACGAAACTTACGTGTAATAATAAAGTGTATATATTAAAGGAAAAGGGATCGATAAAGCAGCTTCTAGTTGAAATGAACATATTAGAGCAAATGTATGAAAAAGGAATTAAGGTACAAAGAGTAGTTAAAATGGAAAATGATGAAAAGTATGTTTTATATAAAGAGAAATATTATTGCTTATATGAGTATATTGCCGGAAGTGTTTTAGAAATAAAAAATAAGAATAAGCTGACAGATCTAGCAAGTACGGTTGGAGAGGAAATAGCTAATTTACATAAAGCGCTATATTCAGTGAATAGTGCTAATGATCTAATAAAAAGAGATTTGTATAAAGTTGTATACGAGTGGGCTATACCGATTTTAGAAAAGAATAAGCATGTTCATCGGGATATAATTTCAAAAATGGATCAAGTACATACAACTTTTAAAGAAACGATCTACTCATTGCCGAAACAAATCATTCATCGCGATATGCACTTATCGAATGTAATCTTTAAAAGTAATCAATTTCAAGGATTTATAGATTTTGAGCTTTTAGAAAACAATGTAAGAGTATTTGATATATGCTATTGTTGTACAAGCATTTTAAGTGAGCTATATAGTGATGAAACATTGAGAGGGAAATGGTTACATATCGTCAGTAAAGTGTTTGAAGGATATTATAAACAAAATAATTTAACGCAAGAAGAAATAAAAGCCATTTGGAATGTTATGCTTTCAATTCAAGTAATCTTTGTTACTTATTTTGTCCAATTACCAGACTTATTAAAGCTAAATGAAGAGATGTTCTTTTGGATTTTTGCCAATAAAGAGGATATTGAAGAAGCAATAGGAGACATTGTAAAGGTATGAACAAAATAATATTAATTGGTTCCGGTGGTTCAGGAAAATCTACATTGGCAAAGCAGTTAGGAAATAAACTAAATATTAAGGTACATCATCTTGATGCACTATTTTGGAAACCGAATTGGGAAGGTGTTCCGAGAGATGAACAAATAACAGTTCAAAACAACTTAATTAAAGATGAGAAGTGGATTATTGATGGGAATTACGGCGGGACGATGGATATAAGACTTAAGGCAGCTGACACTATTATCTTTCTTGATATTCACAGAACAATTTGTGTTTATCGCGCCTTTAAAAGGGTGATGCAATATCGAAATAAAACAAGACCAGATATGGGCGCGGGATGTGAAGAAAGATTTGATTTACCATTTTTCAAATGGATATGGAATTATTCGAAGACGAAGCGGCCTACAGTTTTAAAAGGATTAGAGCAATTGTCCAAAGAGAAAAAGGTTATTGTTTTAAAATCTCCAAATGAGGTTCGAGAGTTTTTAAAGCAAATATAATAATAGGCTGTAACGAAACAAATCCTTGTGGGTATTACCGATTAGTTTAATAAAACTAATCGTTTTTTATTATGATAAATTTAATAGTTACTACTAATTGTATTTTGTAATGAGTACATCATTATTAATCTATAAAAAATTAATGTTTGGAGGAATAGAAAATGACTAACGATTTAATTCATAGGATGGATTCAGTAATGGTTAATATTCCAGCAGGAGAGGTAGTATTGAGAGATGATCGTATAAAAAAAGAATGGCAAGTTCAAATTCAACCATTTCTTCTATCCAAGTATGTAGTAACAGCGGAATTATATTATGCTATTACGAATAGTACATCAAATGGTTATAAAGATAGTAATAAGCCAGTTGTAAATATTTCATGGAATGATGCAATTGTATTTTGTAATTTGCTTTCTAAAAAAGTGGGATTAACAGAGTATTATTCTATTAGTAATGGTGGTCAAAAGGTGAGTTGTAATTTGGGATCTAACGGCTACCGATTACCATCTGAGGCAGAGTGGCAATATGCATGTAAAGCAGGTACAGCGGGATATACATACGGGGAACTGCAGGAAATAGCATGGTATAATGGAAATTCAAATGGACAAATTCATGATGTCGGCCAAAAAGAACCGAATGCATGGGGACTATATGATATGTTAGGAAACGTTTGGGAATGGTGCTATGATTTGTACGATGAAAAAGTGTACGGATCGTACCGGATTTTTCGAGGCGGTAGTTGGGCTGAAGCAGCTAGAGGTTGCGGTGCTACTTGTCGCCGTCGTAGCCATCCTACATTTCATATAGATGATCTTGGGTTTAGGCTTGCTAGGTCAATTAAGTAGGAAAATAATAAAGAAAAGAGTATCTGTACTCTTAACGATATAGAAATGATTTAACTTAAGGAGTGTTTATAATGGCTAGAGTTTTATTCATTAACGCCGGATCAGAAGGACATATAAATCCAACTTTACAAGTTGTGGAAGAACTGATTTCCCGTGGTGAAGAAGTCGTTTATTTTTCAATAGAAGCTTTCAGGGAGCGTATTGAGAAGACAGGAGCTACAGTCCGAACAATTGATAATCAAAAATTTTTAAAGGCGTTTCTGTCTGGTGGTAGAAATTATTTACATGAAAGAATAAACGGGCTTCTACATACAGCAGATGTTGTAATCCCTAGTATTTTAGAGCAAATTGAAGGAGAAGATTTTGATTACATCATTCACGATTCTATGTTTGGGTGCGGTCGTTTAATTGCTCAAATTCTTAAACTACCAGCAATTAATTCCTGTACATCTTTTGCGCAGGATGAAAAATCATTTGAACAAATATTAGACTATCTTTCGAAAAATATCCCAGCGGAAGTTCATGAAAGAATACAGAATGATTTTCAAAATTTATCAAAAGGAATTACAGAAAGATATGGTGTAGAAATAGCATCACCGTATGAAGTTTTTTGTAATCCAGCACCACTCACTATTGTATATACAATTAAGGAGTTCCAACCTTTTGGAGATACATTTGATGACACATTTAAATTTGTGGGACCATCTATCTCTGAACAAGCGAAAAATGAAGACTTTGATTTTAATTCAATTGAAATGAAGAGCCCAATTTATATTTCATTAGGTACTGTTTTTAATGAAGCGATTGATTTTTATAAACTTTGTATTAAGGCGTTTGAGAATAGTGAGCATACAATTGTTATGTCTATTGGTAGTAACACGAAAATAAGTGATTTAGGCGATATCCCTAAAAACTTTATTGTGAAAAATTATGTACCTCAAACTGAACTGCTCACATATACGAAACTATTTATTACACACGGCGGTATGAACAGTACGCATGAAGGACTCTATAATGGGGTTCCACTCATTGTAATCCCGCAAAGTGCCGATCAGCCAGTAATTGCGAAGCAAGTGGAGAATATCGGGGCAGGAGTTACATTGCAAATGAAAGAATTAACTGAAGGACAAATATGTGAAAGTGTAGAGCATGTGTTACATAATTCATCATTTAAGGAAGCTGCATTGAATATGAAGGAGTCTTTCCGAAAATCAGGTGGGTATAAACAAGCAGTTGATGATATTTTAACATTTACAGATCGTGATTAAATTTGGATTTAACAGAAACGTAAGTAGATTAATCTGTTAAGAAGGAGTAATGAATGCTAAATAAACTATACGAAAAGTATAAAATGCGTAGCATCCCAAATGAATTTTCAATAATTGAAATTGATCGGATTTTGAAGGAAGAGTATAAGGCTACCGAAATCGACAAAGATAAAATTGGCTCTATGATGCATGATCCATATACAAATTTTGCTGAGATAATAAAATGTTACAAGATTGATCAGCAAGATATTTTATCTAATTTGTTTAGCAATGAGGAAAAAAGTAATTTTGCTGAAACGATTCAATTCAATCAATCTGAGCAAAACACACAGTATGATGAGCAAGATTTCTTCAATCAACAAATCCAAGAAGGTAAGTTAATCATTATATTTATAGCAAGTATGGACGGGACATATATGAATTATTTCAACCTATTAGGACATTCGGAGAAATTGTATTATAAACTCACTGTCCTCATGGGAGTAGAAAAAGAAGAATGTAACTTAGATAATCCTTTGTTCCAAAAATATTTACAGGCATTAGATGCTACTGGATATTTAGAATAATAAAGGAAGGGTACTATATGTATCTATAATGCGTAATCATTTAGTACCCTTCCTATTATTATAATATTTTCGTCATAAGGATGTGCGGAATACCATCTTCCATAAATACATCAGAAGAAGTTTGATAGCCTAATTTTTTATAAAATCCTTCCGCTTGTGTTTGCCCATGTAATTTCACTTTTGTTGCATCTTTGTTTCGAGCAATCTCTTCTAATGCTTGAATAATTACTTTACCTAGTCCGTATTTACGATAGTCTTTTAAAATGCAAATGCGCTCTAATTTTCCTATGCCATCAACAAATCGTATACGTCCTGTACCTACAGGAAGTTCGTTATAATAAACTAAAATATGTTTGCACGACTCACCGATTGCATCAAATGTATCGAATTCATCTTCAAGAGGGACACCTTGTTCTTTTACAAATACTTCTTTTCGAATATGAAAGGCAATTTCTAAATCTGTAAGTTCTGTTATGAGTTTGGATCGCAAAATGTTCAGCCCTTTCTAGTATGATGTGCGTATGTTTTCATAGTATATCATAATAAGATGCTATTAAGAGAAATAGAACATATTAAAAAGCCGACTTTAAAAAGTCAGCTTTCATGATAATTCTTTTATCCCATTGTTAGTTCCGATAATTGCTTTATTCGTCATATTTATAAATAAACCTGTTTCCACTACACCAGTAATCATTTTTAATTTTTCGTGTAAAGTAGCTGGATTAGATATATGATTAGGGAACACACAATCGATAATCATGTTATTGTTATCCGTTATAAATATATCGTTATTTTTTAAACGTAACGTTGTTTGACACCCTAAAGATTGAATTTTATTTTCAGTTTGTTTCCATGAAAAAGGTATAATTTCAACAGGCAATGGGAAAGTACCTAAATGTGTAACAACTTTTGATTCATCAGCAATTATAATTAGTTCTGTGGAGGAGGCGGCAACAATTTTTTCGCGAAGTAAAGCACCACCGCCACCTTTTATTAGCTGTAAATTCGAATCAATTTCGTCAGCTCCATCGATTGTCAAATCAAGCGTTTGTATGTCATTTAACGAAATCAGTGGAATGTTTAGTTGTTGTGCTAATGCTTCTGTTTCCTTAGATGTAGGTACAGCTTGAATGGATAACCCTTCTTGTACACGTTGTCCTAACTTTTGTATCATCCAATATACAGTTGAGCCTGTACCAAGCCCAACTTTCATTCCATCTTGTACAAAGTTAGCTGCGTATTCACCTGCAAGCTGTTTTAAATTCATCATATTACTCCACCGGACGTGGCCCAGCATCAAGACCGGAATTTTCGACTGTAAGCACCGGGCGAACAACTATATCTTTATGTACGCGCATTTGACAAGATAGTCGTAAATGATCTTCAATCCCTTTTTCCGTCATCGCATTTTTTTCATTCGTACTCACTTCACAGAAGTCACCTGCTATTATTTCTACTCTACAAGTTGTGCAACGTGCATTCCCACCACAACGATGGAGAATGTTGACACCGCTATCTTCAATTGCTAATACTAACTTTGTTCCTTCTTTTACATCAAAAGTTCCCGTACCTTCAATTGTTAATTTTGGCAAAATTGTTCCTCCTCACGTAAAATTGTACATAACATATTTATGACCGCGAATTATTGAACATAAACATAAATTTTTTATATACCCCGTAACTTTTTTATTTGTTGTATCGTTTATAAAGTAAGCGCTGAAAAGGAGTGGTTATTTTGTGCACAAAAGTAACTGAGATTTTAAAGAATCATATCGATATGAATCATTCAAATAAAAGCTTTTTAATCGAGAACTATGCAGAGCTAAAAAGGTACTGCACATTTTTAACGAAAAACAAATGGGACGGAGAAGATCTCGCCCAAGAAACAGTTTGTAAAGTTCTCCAAAAATACGGTAATAAAGATATTTGTATGACACTTCTATATAAAATAGCTAGAAATCGTTGGTTAGACCAGATGAAGTTAAAATCAGTTCATAAAAAAATAAAGGAACAAATTACTTTTGAAGAACCACATGAGAAAATTGCAGATCTACATGAAATGGTAGGGAAAGTATTAGCATCATTAAATGTACAGCAATCCGCAATTTTATTATTAAAAGATGTGTTTCAATATAGTATCGCTGATATTGCTAAAGTATGTGCTGTATCGGAAGGTGCAGTGAAAGCTTCTTTATTTCGGAGTAGAAATAGGCTAAAAACTGTAAGTGAAGAAGGAATTGAGATAGTCGAATTCACAGATGATATTGATATTGTTGTAACGTCTATTCGTGAAGAAAGCCCGGAATTATTAACAAAACTTCTTCCGACAATAGATTTTACTAAGTTACCATCTAAACAGCCAGTCTTATTATTTAATGCGAAAAAGCCTTCTTCCTACAGTTGTATGCTTTGCGCAGCATAACAATTATTGGAGGGATTAAAAATGAATACAATTCCATACGTCGTAGAACAAACGAAATTAGGAGAACGTTCCTATGATATATATTCAAGGTTATTAAAAGACCGCATTATAATGATCGGTTCAGAAATTAACGATCAAGTAGCGAGTAGTGTAGTGGCTCAATTATTATTTTTAGAAGCAGAAGATGCGGAGAAAGACATATTCCTGTATATTAATAGTCCTGGCGGTTCAACGACAGCAGGTTTTGCGATATTAGATACGATGAATCTAATTAAACCGGATGTGCAAACACTTTGTATGGGATTTGCGGCGTCATTTGGTGCATTGTTATTATTATCAGGTGCAAAAGGAAAACGTTTTGCATTACCTAATAGTGAAATTATGATTCATCAGCCGCTCGGTGGTGCAAAAGGGCAGGCAACGGAAATTGAAATAACTGCAAAAAGAATATTAAAGTTAAAGCATGATATTAATAAAATGATTGCAGAAAAAACAGGGCAATCACTTGAACGAGTAGCCCATGATACAGAAAGAGATTATTTTATGACCGCAGAAGAAGCAAAGGAATATGGGATTGTAGATGATGTTGTTGCGAAAAAATAACATGAAGCAGGCTAGAGAGTAATGGATATTCTCTAGCCTGCTTTTTAATCTTTCATCCATTCATCAACTAACGATTGATTCTTTTTAATCCACTCCCGCGCAGCTTCTTCTGGATCTTTCGTTTTATTTAACATGACCATTAACGTACCAAGCTGTTCATCATTCATTTTCCATTTATCAAAGTATTTCACAACTTCTGGATGATCCGCTTCAAAACCTTTTCGTAATGAGTAATAAATGTCATCTTTTTCACCATATACTTTCTTAGGGTCTTTTAAATATTTTAAATCAAATTCTGAAAAGCCCCAATGCGGATTCCAAAGCGTAACAGCGATTGGTTTCTTTTTCGTATATGCTTTCTTTAGTTCACTCATCATCGCGGCTTCAGAAGATTGGACAAGTTTTAGTTTTATATCATATTCCTTCATTGCTTTATTCGTTAAATTCATAAGACTACTACCGGGTTCTATACCGACGATTTTGTTATCTAGTTCATCTTTATGAGCATTTAAATCCTCGATACTGTTTATGTTTTTCATATAAGAAGGTACGACAAGGCCAAGTCCAGTACCTTCATACCATTTTGATTTTAAGACAATATCATCTTTATAACGATCGTTTAGCGGTTTATCCGTAACGGGTAGCCATACTTCTAAATTAGCATCAACATCACCGCGAGCGACACCAGTCCAAATTGCCGCTTTTTCTAAATACATCAGCTCAACCTTATAGCCTTTTTGTTCTAATAGAACTTTCCACATGTTTGCTGTTGCGATGTTTTCTTTCCAACTTGTTACACCAAGTTTAATTTTTCCTTTCGAATTTGCATTTGTTGCATTACATGAGGTGAAAATCATAGTAATAAATAATGCAAGGCAGATCAGCCATATTTTCTTTCTCATTGAAAACCTCCTAAGAAACGTTTGCCTTGTTAAATAAATGTATAAGTAAGCATTCTTATTATGAACGGAAACGAGAATTTTAAAGAAATCTTATGAATGTCATTTTTATGTAATATTTCTTTGTAAAATCGCAACACTATGTGAATAGATGGGTAGAAAAGGAGTAGTGACATGGATAATACAAAGGTGCGTGTTGAAAACGTAACAAAAGTATTCGGGAAACATCCGCAAAGAGCCCTTTCCTTATTAAAAGAAGGAAAAAGTAAATCAGAAATTTTGAAAGAGACAGGAATGAACGTTGGTGTGAAAAAGGCAACGTTTGAAGTGTACTCAGGAGAAATTTTCGTTATTATGGGATTGTCAGGCAGCGGGAAATCTACGTTAGTTCGTATGTTAAATCAATTAATCAAACCGACAGCAGGTCATATTTACATAGATGGTGAAGACATCGCTACGATGGGAAAAGAAGAGTTGCGGAGAGTAAGAAGAACGAAAATGAGTATGGTGTTTCAAAAGTTCGCTCTATTTCCGCATCGTACGGTTATACAAAATGTTGCATATGGTTTAGAAATACAAGGAGTTCCGGTTGAAGAGCGAGAGAAAAAAGCGTTAGAATCGCTACAGTTAGTAGGACTCGATCATCATAAAGATAATTATCCAAGTCAACTTAGTGGTGGTATGCAGCAGCGCGTTGGAATCGCAAGGGCACTAACAAATAATCCAGATGTATTACTAATGGACGAGTCATTCAGTGCATTAGATCCACTGATTCGAAAAGAAATGCAAGATGAATTGTTAGAGTTACAAGATAAAATGGAGAAAACGATTATATTTATTACGCATGATTTAGATGAAGCGCTTCGAATTGGAGATCGTATCGCATTAATGAAAGATGGAGAAATTGTCCAAATTGGAACGCCGGAAGAAATTATGATGAGCCCCGCTAATGAGTTTGTAGAAAAGTTTGTTGCGGACGTGAATTTAGGAAAAGTAATTACGGCTGAGTCTATTTTAAAACGACCAGAAACTTTATTAATTGATCGTGGACCTCGTGTAGCCCTTCAAATTATGAGGAATGCTGGTGTTTCAACTGTATATGTTGTAAACAAAAAGTATGAATTTTTAGGTATATTAACTGCGGATGATGCGAGTAAAGCAGTACAAAAACAGTGGCCAATTGCTGATTTATTACTTAATGATATTCCACATGTGTATTTAGATACTTTACTGGAAGAGACGTATGCAAAAATGGCGGAGATGAAATATCCGTTACCAGTAATCGATGAGAAGAAAAGGCTAAGAGGAATTATTAAACGTGAAAGTGTCATTCAAGCTCTTGCAGGAAACATTGAGGAAGAGGTGAAAGACGATGAATAGTATACCGCGTATTCCATTAGGGGAATGGGTCGACTCATTTGTTGCAAGTTTATATGAGCACTTTGAAGGCTTATTCCGAGGATTCTCTTATATCATCGGTGGATTCGTTGATTTACTCACTAATTTTTTAACAATAATACCAGCGATATTGATGATTATTATCCTTTGTTTCCTCATTTGGTACACAACGAGAAAAGTATCTTTAGTTATTTTTACACTTATCGGGTTATTATTTATTTTAAATATCAACTACTGGGCACAAACGATGCAAACATTAGCACTCGTACTTACATCTGTTATTATTTCAATCATTGTAGGAATCCCAATCGGAATTTTAGCTTCTCAAAATGAACGCTTCTCAAAATTTTTAAAACCGACATTAGATTTTATGCAAACAATGCCGGCTTTCGTATATCTTATTCCTGCGATTACATTTTTTGGAGTAGGTGTTGTTCCTGGTATTATTGCATCAGTTATTTTTGCAATGCCGCCGACAATTCGTTTTACTGACTTAGGAATTAGACAAGTTCCAGAAGATTTAATTGAAGCAGCGAATGCATTTGGCTCAACCGCATCACAAAAATTATTTAAAGTACAATTACCACTTGCAACGGGAACAATTATGGCAGGTGTAAATCAAAGCATTATGCTCTCATTATCAATGGTCGTAACAGCATCTCTTGTAGGAGCACCAGGTCTTGGAGTTGACGTATACCGCTCTGTAACACAAGTTAATATCGGAATGGGATTTGAAGCGGGACTAGCTATCGTCGTGATTGCGATTATATTGGACCGTATTACACAAGGATTTCATCAAAAAAGAAGATGAACAAAAAAACACACTTTAGTATACAAAGTGTGTTTTTTTGTTCGAAAAGATTACATACGAACAATAACAGAACCGCCAGCCGGTGCACAAACTTGGTTTTGCTGTTGCTCCATTGATTTTATTAATTGATTATTTTCTTCGATTAATGAGATTAATTTCGCTAATTGGCTTTCAAGACTTGCGATGCGCTGCATCATATATTGAGAATCATGGTGCAGTGTATTTCTTACTGGATGCGGGGAGTAAGTATATTGTTGATTTAAATTTGGATGCCAATGAGGATGCATTTGAATCGTTCCTCCTTCAATAAATTACTGATCTTTCCTATAGTAAATGCCTATGTATATGTAATGGTGACTTGAAAATTCTTTCAAACGAAGAGGATTATGTAGAGGAAATGGAAAAGTAATAAAGTACATTTTTTGGAATTTATTAAGTGGAATAGAGAATATATTAGGAAACAGCAACGTTCATGTAAATGGGTATTATATGGGGAGAAATTATGAGAGGAGATGCTATTGTGGCCAATAATAAAAAAAGAACTGATGCAATGACAATAGGTATCGGTATAGGGGTTGTAATCGGTGTATTTCAAGGGTACTTTACAAATAATTTAGTAATCGGAATTGTGATTGGAATTGCAGTTGGAGTGGGAATTACGGTATTGCGAAAATAATAAGTTGCAAATTTTCATAGTGAAAATAGATTAAATCGTATCTTATAAATATTAATAGAAAATAACAATTTAAAAGATAGAATTTTCGGAATAAAAAACCTATTTTTCCTTTTTTTATGATATTATATATAAAAAGGATGGTGATGGATATGTCAATAAACAATCAAGTAGAACAAAACTGCTTTATTTGTGAAAAACATAAAGGAAATATTATAGTTCCAGGTGGTACTATTTATGAAGATGATCTTATATACGTTGGACATGTCCATTGGGATAGAGAAGAAACATACCTGGGTTATATAATGATAGATATAAAAAGACATGTACCTGGCCTTGCTGAACTAACAGATGAAGAAGCGAAAGCGTTCGGACTAATAACAAGTAGAGTAAGTAAAGCGCTAAAAGAAAGTGAAAGTGCGGAACATATTTACACTTTTGTTTCAGGAAATGGTGTACCACATATGCATATGCACATCATACCGCGTTATGCAAATACACCAAAAGAGTTTTGGTCACCAACTGAAATAGCGGGATGGACAGGTGCACCTCATGGAGGATCGGAGCAAATACAAAAACTATGTGAAAGAATACGAAAGTATATGGTAAATGAGTATGCATACAACAAATAATAAACAATATTCATGGGTTGGAAGTAAGGAAATGTGTCTAGGTGAAATCTCAGTTAAGCAATATGGGGATATTGTACTTGGCAAATATGGAGGAAATATAAGTGCTGGAGCAAAAAAGAATGAAGATGGTGCTTTCATTCTATCTAATGGTGATTGGGAATTTACAGCTATTTTAGACGGACATAATAGCGCAGAAAGTGTTGAGCTAGTAGTAGACACAATTGAAAAAGAATATGAAAATATCAACACGATTATGAAAGAACCAATTGAAACAGTTTTTCGATCTGTTGAAAATCATATACTTACAATTTTTCAATCACAATCATTTAAAGAAAAGTGCAAAAGAGTAAAAGGTGAAACAGCTTGCTTAATATGTATAAGAAAAGAAAATTACATATGGTGGCTATCTATTGGCGATTGTTTAGTTTATGTATTTCATGAAGAGTTACATAAATTAGGACAATATACTTTGAATCAACGCCATTTTTATGAGTGGATTGGTAATGTTAACACATTTGATTTACCCGTTCCGTGCTATTCGTCAGGAGTTCGTGAATTGCGTACTGGTAACAATCGAATTGTAATGGTAACAGATGGGGTATTAGAGTGCGGGGAGCGTCGTTATGAAACGCCATTAAATCTGTATAATGATATGAATAGAAATAATATAAAACTTGAAGAAAGTGTTCATCATGTATTAGAGCACGTTCATCATCAATTCGGACGCGATAGTGCGACAATTATTAGTTGGGACGTAAAAAATAAAATACATGCTACGTATCCGAGTGATCAGCCAGAGAAAAGGTAAAGGAGGCACAAATGATTAGACCGTGTTTACGGGCAGAAGTAATGATTGTAAACGAAGAACACACAAAAATACTAGTACAATGTGATGAGAACGAATCATTTTATCGTTTTCCTGGTGGATCAATTGAATTTGGTGAAACGGCCCAAGAAGCTATTATGCGAGAATTGTTGGAAGAGTATGATTTAGAAGTTTTTGTTCAACAATTAGCTATTGTAAATGAGCATATTTTTACGTGGAATAACGAAAAAGGTCATCATTGTACATTGATGCATTGGGGAGCTGCTAGAGAAGTAGTTATGAATCCAATAAGGCATAAAGAACATAAGGATATTATATTAACTTGGAAAAGTTTAGATGAATTAAAGGAGAAACCAACATATCCTGAAGGGATTGTAAATTACTTAGAAAATCATAACCGTAATATAGTCCACTTTATTTTAAATAATTCAATGGAGTAATAGGAGGAATGGAAATGAGAACCTATACGTTTTGAATTATAATCTTTGTTTTTTGTATAGTTGGCTATTTTTTAGAACAATTTTTAAGAAGAAAATTGAATATGCCAAAGAAAGGCTTATGGGGATATAATAAACATGTAAATAGCTTACATAAAAAATTAGAAATAGGACTAATTTTTGTTTATTTAATAACTAGTTTCATTTATATATTCAAATTCGAAAGCGCTAATATTGCGTATGTCATTTTTACTTATTTAGGGGTTTCCTGGATTTTAAGAGCATACATGGAGTGGAAGTATGATAGAGAATCGAAAGAGTACGTTATTTCGTTATTCGGATTATCTTCATTTATCCTTATGATTTCGATGATGTTTTACTTCGTTCCGACTGCTGTATGACAAAATAATTATTGAAAGTACATTAATAATGTGATGGAATTTTAAATTGTTTAGTAGAAAGTCATATGCCACATGAATTTGCAGATATTATTATTGCTGGCACAAATAATGAAATAACTAATAAATAAGAAACCATCTACTGCTAAATGGTTTCTTATTTAAGCATTTATTTTAGCTAAAATAGATTTAACGAAATTTGTTTTATCCTCTGCATATTGATGTTTATCATTAGGATTAGCTTGTGAGAGTTGAATCTTTAACTGCTCATACTGTATACGAGAAATTTTATTATTTATTAAGTAATCTCTGAATTGTAATTGTTCTATTAAATATTTATTCCCTTGTTCATACATATGAATTTGATGAGTTCTTGGCTCGCCTTTATTAAAATAGTATCTTTCAGGCAGTACATCTTTTCTGTATTTATAATTTAGTAGTTCTAACTCCTTAATACATTTTAAACCGTCCGTATAATCTTTTAATTCGATTGCAATATCAATAATTGGCTTTGCACTTAAATGTGGGATAGACGTACTACCAATATGGTGTATCGTTACAATATGTTCACCAATTTGTTCTTCAATGAATTGTTTCTCTTTTATAAACTCAATTGCCCATTCTTCAGTCCACGGAACTAAAAATACTTTCCCGTACGGTAAACCTAACATTTAATTAGCACCTCTTTCAAAATGGTTTAAAAAGTCTATTACATTTTCTTAAAGCTTCTCAAAACAAGGTATTCCCACAATCTCCAAGGAAGAATCTTCTTCGCAAAAACCATAAATTTGACACCTTTTCCGATTGGATAACGTAAATTCGTACGCTGAGATTCAGCGATTTCTACGATTTTATTAGCAACATCTATCGGATTACCAAATGTATCACTGCCACTATTAATATGTTTTTGTATTTTATCCATATATTCTTTGTAAGGAGAAGTAGTATCAGATTGGTTTGTAGCTAGTTGTTTACCAACTTCCCAAATATTCGTGTTATAAGAACCAGGTTCGACTAAAGCAACATCTATTCCGAAAGGTTGTACTTCTAAACGAAGGGATTCACTCCATCCTTCTAATGCGTATTTTGAAGATACGTAAGGAGATAAACCAGGGAATCCGACTTGGCCACTAATGCTACTTATGTTAATGATTTTTCCACTTCTTTGTTCTCTCATATATGGTAAGACAAGTTGAGTGATTGATATTGCGCCAAAAAAATTCGTTTCAAACTGTTTACGGTATTCCTCCACTGGGATTTGTTCTACAAATCCTCCATTTGCATATCCTGCATTATTAATGAGAAAGTCTACTCTATTGATTTCTTTTAAAAATAATTGAAAGTGATGTATAGAATTTTGATCGGTTACATCTAATTGTTGAACTGTTATATTTTGTTGTAAGTTGAGTTTAGTAGCTTGAGATAGTAAGTCTACTTTTTTCTCAACATTTCGCATTGTAGCTATAACTATATAGTCTTTTTTCGCAAGTTCAAGTGTCGTTAATAGTCCGAATCCACTTGAAGCCCCTGTAATAACCGCGATTTTTTTATTCATTGGTCGCTCGCTTTCTTTTTCTTTTATCATAACGAGTTGTAAGCAGAAAATCTATTAATCTTACATATTGTTTCCATATATATTCATTTTATTTTTAATTGCAGGAACTGATGTATGGTTCAAGTACTTAGCTATTCTTAATTTGCATATGTATGGAATGGTTTTAAAGAAGGGAATTGTGCAGAATCACCGTATATAGAGTAGAGAGTATTGTATAAAAGTTGATGAAATGGAGGAAGAAAAATGGCCCATGTGAAAGATGTATTAGCTGATCAGTTATTAGCGAATGCGAATGATCCCAGTTGGTATATTCCATTTTCAGATGCAGTTAAGGATTTACCAGAGAGAGAAGCTTTTTGGAAACCGAATGAAGAGAGTAATAGTATAGCAGAAATTGTACAACATTTACTGTACTGGAATTCAACGTGGCAAACTAGGTACAAAGAATCAAATGTTAATGCCGTACCTGCTATTGGAGATAATAACAAAAGTTTTATGTTATCAAATAATCAAACATTTGAAGAATTAAGAGAAAAACTTTTAGAGAAATTGTTGCAATGGCAAGATCTCATAAATGAAGAAAAGGTTGAAAGTGATGTAACGGGATTTCCTGTTTCTGCAAAGTGGTGGGAAGTGCTAGCGAATGTCACGACCCATAATGCATATCATATCGGTCAAATTATTTACATCCGGAAGTTACAGAAGAGTTTTGATAATGAATAAGATAATAATTCTCAAATTAGGTGAACAAAAGTGGACAAAACGAGACAGATGTCTCATTTTGTCCACTTTTTTATTTTTAAAAGAAAGAGAAAAGCTATTAAATTAAGGATTAGAAATTGGCACGGTACTTGCAATATAAAAGATGAACAAGAAAATAGGAGGGCTGGATATGTTAAAAACAACTGAAAGTAAAGGGAATGAAATTACGAAAGAACAAGCTCGTTGGATGTATGAAAAAATGTTAGAGATTCGTAAGTTTGAAGATAAGGTACATGAATTATTCGCGCAAGGCGTTCTGCCAGGTTTCGTTCATTTATACGCAGGTGAGGAAGCGGTAGCAGTTGGTGTATGTGCCCACCTAACAGATAGCGACAGTATTACAAGTACGCATAGAGGACATGGACATTGTATCGCAAAAGGCTGTGATTTAAACGGTATGATGGCTGAACTTTTCGGGAAAGCGACAGGATTATGTAAAGGAAAAGGCGGCTCCATGCATATTGCCGATTTAGATAAAGGAATGCTTGGTGCGAATGGAATTGTAGGCGGTGGCTTCCCACTTGCTTGTGGTTCAGCATTAACAGCTAAATATAAAGGAACGAAAGATGTAAGTGTTTGTTTCTTCGGTGACGGAGCAAATAATGAAGGAACATTTCATGAAGGAGTTAATTTAGCGGCGATTTGGAAGTTACCAGTTATTTTTATTGCTGAAAATAACGGTTACGGTGAAGCAACGACATTCGAATATGCTTCAAGTTGTGATTCCATTGCAGATCGAGCGAAAGCTTACAATATTCCAGGTGTTCAGGTGGATGGGAAAGATCTACTTGCAGTATATAAAGCCGTGGAAGAAGCGATAGAACGTGCGCGTAATGGCGGTGGGCCAACAATTATTGAATGCATGACATATCGTAACTACGGTCATTTTGAAGGCGAAGCGCAAACATATAAAACTTCAGAAGAAAAAGAGGAACATTTAAATGAAAAAGATGCGATTGTGAATTTCCGTAAGCATTTAATTCATGAAGCTTTATTAACTGAATCTGAACTTGTAAATATGGAAAAGGCAGTAGATGAAGCAGTGAAAAGATCGATTGAATTTAGTGAAATTAGTCCCTATCCAGAGGATGAAGAATTATTAAAAGATGTATACGTTTCTTACAAATAAGAGGAGGGTGAAAAATAATGACTAGAACAGTAAGTATGTCAACTGCAATAAATGAAGCGATGAAAATATCAATGCGACGTGATGAAAATGTAATTTTAATCGGAGAAGATGTTGCAGGTGGTGCACAAGTTGATCACTTGCAAGATGATGAAGCATGGGGCGGTGTACTCGGTGTTACAAAAGGACTTGTACAAGAATTTGGCCGGAATCGTATATTAGATACACCAATTTCAGAAGCAGGTTATATGGGAGCGGCGATGGCAGCTGCTGCAACAGGTTTACGCCCGATAGCTGAATTAATGTTTAATGATTTTATCGGAAGTTGTCTTGATCAAGTATTAAACCAAGGTGCAAAGTTCCGCTATATGTTTGGTGGTAAAGCGAAAGTACCAGTTACAGTACGTACAATGCATGGCGCTGGTTTTAGCGCAGCAGCTCAGCATTCACAAAGTTTATACGCATTATTTACGAGCATTCCGGGTATAAAAGTTGTCGTTCCTTCTACTCCATATGACGCAAAAGGCTTATTATTAGCAGCAATTGAAGATGACGACCCAGTAATCTTCTTTGAAGATAAAACACTATACAATATGAAAGGTGAAGTGCCAGAAGGGTATTATACAATTCCTTTAGGAAAAGCAGATATTAAACGTGAAGGTTCTGATGTAACGATTGTTGCAATTGGAAAACAGGTTCATACAGCACTTGCAGCGGCTGAACAATTATCAAAAAAAGGGCTTGAAGTAGAAGTAATCGATCCACGTTCTTTATCACCGCTTGATGAAGATACGATTTTAGCATCTGTTGAAAAAACAAATCGCCTTATTGTTATTGATGAAGCAAATCCAAGATGTAGTATCGCAACAGATATTGCGGCAATTGTGGCGGATAAAGGATTCGATTTGCTAGATGCACCTATTAAACGAATTACAGCACCACATACTCCAGTTCCGTTCTCGCCACCACTTGAGAAGTTATATTTACCAACGCCGGAGAAAGTAATTGAAACTGTATCAGAAATGATTGGAGACCAATCGTTATTACATGTGTAATGAAACGATGAGAAGGGAGAGAAAACTATGGCTGTAGAAGTTGTAATGCCAAAATTAGGTATGGCGATGAAAGAAGGTATTATTTCGAATTGGAATATTAAAGCAGGCGATCATGTAGCAAAAGGTGAACTAATTGCTAGTATTAACTCGGAAAAAATCGAAACTGAAATAGAAGCACCAGCTGATGGAACTGTTCTTGATATAGCTGTAAGTGAAGATGAAGGGGTTCCACCTGGAACTGTTATTTGCTACATCGGTAAACCGAATGAAAGAGTAGACGTTCATGAAAGTACACATGTTGTAGAAGTAAAAACATCTAATATAGAAGTACAAAATGTACAACATCCAGAACCCTACGCGAAAGAAGTGGCGAAGCAAAGAATCAAAATATCTCCGGTAGCGAAAAAAATTGCAATAACTGAAAATCTTGATATCAAGGCATTAGTTGGTACAGGTCCTGGTGGAAGAATTACCAAGGCGGATGTATTAAAAGCGCTTGAAATAAGAGTGAACGTTCCAGAAGTACTTGAACAAGAAAAAGAAAACAGTAAAGTAATTTCTGTTACCAGTATGCGGAAAGCAATCGCAAACCGTATGCATGCAAGTTTACAAAATAGTGCGCAATTAACATTAACGATAAAAGTAGATGTTACCGACTTAGTAGATTTACATAAAAATATGGCTGATACTGTACAAAAACGATATGACAATAAATTAACAATTACAGATTTTGTTTCTCGTGCTGTTGTATTAGCACTTGGGGAACATAAAGAAATGAACAGCGCTTATATAGATGATGCAATTCATCAATTTGAACATGTTCATTTAGGCATGGCAGTCGCATTAGAAAAAGGATTAGTCGTTCCGGCTATTCGCTTTGCTAATAATCTATCTTTAGTAGAGTTATCTAAACAAATTAAGAATGCGGCACAAAAGGCACGAACAGGCAGTTTAAATAGTGATGATATGCGAGGGACAACCTTTACAATTAGTAATTTAGGTAGCTTCGGTATTGAATATTTTACGCCAGTATTAAACACACCTGAAACTGGTATTTTAGGTGTAGGTGCTATTGAACATGTTCCTGTATATAAAGGGAAAAAATTAAGAAAAGGAAGTATGTTACCTTTAAGTTTAACATTCGATCATCGTGTATTAGATGGTGCACCAGCAGCTGCATTTTTACGTACAATTAAAGATTATTTAGAAGAACCTGTAACAATTCTTTTATAAAGAGAAGGTGAGAGAATGAATAAATTAGTTGTTATTGGAGGCGGACCTGCTGGCTATGTAGCGGCAATTATCGCAGCTCAAAATGGAAAAGATGTCACTCTTATTGATGAAGCTAATCTTGGCGGGACTTGTTTAAATGTTGGTTGCATGCCTACGAAATCATTGTTAGAAAGTGCAGAAGTGCATGATATTGTGAGAAAAGCGAATCATTATGGAGTTACGCTTAACGAAGGAAGTATTTCAATTGATTGGAATCAAATACAGACGAGAAAATCACAAATTGTTATGCAGCTCGTCCAAGGAATTCAATATTTAATGAAGAAAAACAAAATTAAAGTAATAAAGGGGAAAGCGAAATTCGAAACGGATCACCGTGTACGGGTTACACAGGGTGATAAAGAAGATGTAGTAGATGGAGAACAGTTCATTATAGCAGCAGGTTCAGAACCGACCGCATTACCTTTTGCTCCATTTGATGGGAAGTGGATTTTAAATAGTAGCCATGCGATGTCTCTAGAAAAAATACCAAACTCATTATTAATCGTTGGCGGTGGTGTAATAGGTTGCGAGTTTGCAAGTATTTATAGTCGTCTTGGAACAAAAGTTACGATTGTTGAAATGGCACCGCAATTATTACCTGGTGAAGATGAAGATATCGCACATATTTTAAGAGAGAAACTAGAAAAAGATGGCGTAGAAATATTTACAGGAGCAGCTTTAAAAGGATTAAATAATTATAAAAAGCAAGCCTCATTTGAATATGAAGGAAATATCCAAGAAGCCAATCCGGAATTTGTTCTCGTTTCTGTCGGCCGCAAGCCACGTGTACAACAATTAGATTTAGAAAAAGCAGGAATTCAATTTTCAAATAAAGGAATTTCTGTGAATGAACATATGCAAACAAATGTATCACATATTTACGCAGCAGGTGATGTGATTGGTGGAATCCAGCTTGCTCACGTTGCCTTCCATGAAGGAACGACAGCAGCATTGCACGCAAGCGGAGAAGATGTGAAAATAAACTATCATGCTGTACCTCGCTGTATTTATACGGCTCCAGAAATTGCAAGCGTCGGTTTAACAGAAAAAGGAGCAAGAGAGCAATATGGTGATATACTTATTGGAGAATTTCCTTTTACAGCGAACGGAAAAGCACTTATTATTGGAGAACAAACGGGTAAAGTAAAAGTCATTGTGGAACCTAAATATCAAGAAATTATAGGGATTTCTATTATCGGTCCTCGTGCAACCGAACTAATCGGACAAGGAACTGTAATGATTCATACAGAAGTTACCGCTGATATTATGAGAGATTATATTGCGGCACACCCAACTTTATCTGAAGCGATTCATGAAGCGCTATTGCAAGCGGTAGGGCATGCTGTACATGCTTAAATAGAAATATGTATGTTTACAATTTTTTTCTGAAAGATCAGTCGGAATAAAACTAATAATTATGATTTGTGCAGTGTTATTATACACCGCTAGATGGTGGTGATATAGCTTTCAATTCATGCACAATGTTATCATAACGGATTTTTTAACTATGTTTGGATCTTCTATAATGATCGTTATTTCTATAGGGAGTAAGCGTATTAAAAATATTCTTTTAATGAACCCTATAAACTTTATTAGTAAAATTTCATATAGCTTGTATTTATATCACTGTGTTACATTATTAACTTTTTGTCACTGGCTACAATATAAAATGAGTTATCTTTTTATATTAATACTAAGTTTCGTATGTGCAATGATATTAGCGACCTTATCATATTATTGTATTGAAAAACCTTCTATTAGGTTAGGTAAAATATTAGTTAGAAACTATAGTTCATCCGCTATAAAAAATTATTTATCAATTAAATTAAACAAGCGAAACATGTAACTATGGAGTGATCTGGATAATATGTTATAAAAGAATTCATAATGAGTAAGATGAATTTCGAAAATTAAAAACGGACTGTGATTAAAAATAGAACTTTTAAGATTTATTCTTAAGTTCTATTTTTTTGTAATTTATTTGGATAATTCACGAATGTGAAACGTGTAATAAGCACAGGAAGCAAAAGAATCTTCATATGTATTGTGAACAGATAAAAACGTGCCTATAATTAAAATAAAGATTAAATTTCTGAATCTTCAATAACGGTGGTGGAAACATGTTTACTGAAGAGCGTAGAGAGAAAATTTTAGAGTTACTTAATAAAGATGGGAGGGTAATCGCAAAGGAGCTTGCGGAAAGTTTCGATATGTCCATCGATTCTATAAGAAGAGATTTGTCTATTATGGAGAAGGATGGTTTATTAAAAAGAACGCACGGAGGTGCAATGGAACTTACGCGAGTGAGAAACTTAGTTGCCGAACCATCTAAACGTAGCAGTGATAACTCAAGAGGCGAAGAATCGATCGCTAAAGTTGCTGCAGGCTATATACAAGAAGGAGATTCCGTTTTTATTGGTGGGGCTTCTATTCATTATGCCATGTTAAAATATTTACCTGAAACACCATTTACAGTTATTACGAATTCTATAGAAATTGCTAGTAAGTTACGGGAGTATAAGAATGTTGATACGTACTTAATTGGTGGAAAGGTGAACCCATCAGGAAACATGACAGATACACTTGCCTCTGAATTGATAAGTAGATTTTCTATTGATCTTTATTTTTCTACAGGTGGTGGTATTTCATTGAATGGTATAAGTAATGAAACACCGGAAGTTTCATATTTAGGAAAAAAAGTAAGTACAATTGCAAGAAGAAATATTTGTTTAGCTCCTCATAATAAACTTGGAATAGACTGCTTTATAAAAGGAGAGTCACTGATTGAAATTGACCTTATAATAACAGATTCGGAGGCTAGTAAAGAAACGATTCAAGAATTTGAGAAACAAGGTAAAGAGATTGTAATAGCGTCAATAGACTGCATTTAAAAGGAGTTTGAAATGATTATAAAAGGACAAGAGTTTCATATAAATGGATTAACTTATACAATTCGTTCTGCATTTGAAACAGATGCGGAGCAGTTATCGGAAATTAGAGTTCAGATCGATGGAGAAACTGAAAATATGGATAGAGAAGCTGGAGAGGGATTTATAGATAAAATAGGATTTCAAAAAATAATAAAAACAGATAGTGTAGAGACGAAGAATCTGTTTTTAGTTGCAGAAGTGCACAACCGAATCGTTGGGTTTTCTAGATGTGAAGGGTCAAATCTGAAGAGATTATCTCATAAAGTAGAATTTGGCGTTTGTATTTTAAAAGAGTTTTGGGGATATGGAATGGGTAAGAGTCTATTGCAACAATCTATTCATTGGGCTGATGAAAATGAGATTAAAAAGATATCATTACAAGTATTAGAGACAAACCAAAAAGCCATTCAACTTTATAAAAAATTAGGTTTTGAAGTAGAAGGTATTTTAAAAAATGATAAAAGACTGTCGGATAGGAAGTATTATAATACGGTTGTAATGGGAAGATGTATTTGAGTCTGTGCATAAAAGAGGTGGGAATGTATGTTTTATAGAAGAAAGTACTATATAGTAAAAAGTGAATTTATTAAAATATTTAATGATCATTTTAATAATACGAACTTACCTAATCAGTTAAAGCATGGCTCTAGGCTAATAGGACGCTGGATGAAAGATAATAAGAATGGTACGACTGAAGTGTTTGCCATATGGGAATATGATAGTTATGAACATTATAAAGAAATTGAATCAAAAATTAGAAGTGATGAGAAGCATGTTAGAAGAATACATGATTGGTATGAAAAGCATGGCGGGAAAGAATATGTTTTACAGGAGTACATAGTAGAGATGAAAAATGAAGAGTTAGTATGTACTGTAAAGTGATAGAGGGGTGAGGAATAATGGGAATTAAAACAAAATTATATTTTAGTTTAGCATCCACTATTTTATTTGCGATAGCGGTGATAGTTTTCTTTATAAATGATACGCCACAAAAGTGGTTTTGGTTATGTATTTTCTTTGCGTCCATTATACAAATTATAGTGCTACTAAAAAAGAATAAAGAAGCGAATTAAGATATTCAAATTATTAACATATTTGTGTCGTCTTTCTAGTTTGATTGAAAACGCTTTTATTCAGTTTTATAATAAAAGTATGTTTTTTAATCTCCAAAACAATTAAAAGGGAGATGATACAATGTTAGCTTCACCATTTTACTTACATACATGGAAAAAGTTTGTTGATGAAGGAGTACTTGATTCGAACCGTATAAATGAAAGAATTTCAGAGTCATGGCATCGATGTAAACAAGCAAATGTGAATCCTCATATGAATAAAGGTCAGAAAATTTTGTCTTCTAATATTTTTCAAGACCAAAAGAAAAAGAGTGAAATCTTCCTAGATATAGCAATACCACAAATACAAAATATGAGAAAAACCATTGATGAACTGCAAATGATGGCATTATTAATTGATCCTGACGGTTACGTTTTATCGTTAAGTGGAAATCAACAAACATTGAAAAGAGCGAAACATATTAACTTCATTGAAGGTGTGAAATGGACGGAAGCAGCTGTTGGCACAAATGCGATCGGAACAGCGTTAGAGATTGAAGAGGCTATTATGGTAAGTGGAACAGAACATTATTCTGTCGCATCTCATAGCTGGAGCTGTGCGGCCGCTCCCATTCATAATGATGATGGGAAATTAATAGGCGTTTTAGATTTCTCTTGTCCGATTGAGTTTTCACATCCATATATGCTCGGGATGGTAACTTCGATTGCACATGCGATTGAACGTGAATGTAGTATTCGAGTGCATCAAAATGAACTACATTTAATCCATCGTTTTTTAGATGTAATCGACAGTGATGAACAAGTTGTTATTTGTAATCATCGTGATATTATCGTTTCTGCGAGCAAGCGAATTCGTGAACGAGTATGTAATTGGTCACGAATGAAACTTGAAGATTTAATGCACAATGGATTGAAATCTAAGTTAGAAGTACCAGTATACAGTAATAATAGAATGATTGGGAAATGTATTTATTTAAAGGAAAATAAACAAGAACATTTACTTTCTACTTCCTCATTTATAAACGGAATTGCTTTCCCTGGAGTTATTGGGACGAGCAGTGCATTTCAACATACTTTAGAAGAAATTAAGCTTGTATCACCAACTGACGCTAGTGTATATGTGTGCGGGGAAACAGGTGTAGGGAAAGAATATGTTGCGAGATCAATTCATGAAAATAGTCCAAGAAAAAGTGGTCCTTTTATAGCTGTTAACTGCGGTTCATTACCGAAAGAATTAATGGAAAGTGAACTATTCGGTTATGCTGAAGGAGCGTTTACAGGTGCGCGGCGCCAAGGATATAAAGGGAAATTCGAACAAGCAGATGGAGGAACAATGTTTTTAGATGAAATTGGTGAAGTGCCGCCAGAGATGCAAGTAGCATTATTGCGTGTTTTACAAGAACGAACTGTTACACCAATTGGCAGTTCAAAAGAGGTACCAGTAAATATTCGTATTATTACTGCGACACATAAAGATTTATTGCGATTAGTAGAAGAAGGGAAATTCCGTCAAGATTTATATTATCGTTTACATGTTTATCCACTTTATGTTCCATCGTTAATAGAAAGAAAAGAGGATATTCCGTACTTCATAAAACATTTTTGCGAACGAAAGAATTGGAATGTTGTATTTCCAAAGAGTATTTGTAATCAATTTTATCAACATACATGGCCAGGAAATATTCGAGAATTATTAAATGTATTAGAACGCATTTACATTTTGTCGCAAGGACGGGAAATATGCGAAAAACAAATCTCTTTTTTATTACAAACAATGATGGGAAATCAACATCAACTTGAATTGCAAGCAGAAAATAAAACAGAGAACACATTAAATTTCCGTGAAAAAATACAGCGGGATAGCATGATTGAAGCGCTAGAAAAGACGAATGGAAATGTTTCGTTAGCTGCAAAACTTTTAGATGTACCTCGAAGTACATTTTATAAACGAATGCAAAAATATAAGCTATAAAGTAGATTTTTGTAATCTACTTTTTCTTTGTGAGCTCATGTTCTGTCGGAATATGCGCTTACCGGGGAAATAATAGAATAGTTAGAAATTAATTTCCGAAAGGGGAACTTATGTGAAGTATATTGAAATTGGCATCGGAAATAAGTGGTTTGTTCGAACAGAAACCGAAAATAAAGATGGAACTGAATTTGAAGAAAGAGGAATTATAAAACCTATTTATTTTGAGTCATTATATGTACGAATGTGGTTTCGGAAAACGTGTTTAATTTTTGATACGAAAGAAGGGTTTAAGAAAGTTAAGAAAAAGAGGATTGAATATAAATTTATAGTTGGAATTGTAAGTAGACTGAATAAAGAAAAAGTGTGCTAACATACATAATTATATTGGCCAGGAAATTCTTTTGATTGATATCAAATTCATAAAAACAATTTTAGTAAATATAAATTGTTAATAAAACCACTAAGGAAACTTAGCGGTTTCTTTTTTTATAGGAGGGATTTTCATATGAATAGGATCTTAACGATTATACTTGCAATTATTGTAATGGGGTATTCCATGTATAGTTGGAATGATGCTTCGGAACAGAGTATGCTAATTTTACAAATGCTTTTAGGGTTTATGTTAGTTAGTTTAGGGGTGCAAAATTTTAAAAATAACGAAAAAGAAAATAGAAGTATAGGGATTGCTTTACTACTTGTGGCTTTGTTTTTAATTGTTGTATCTTTGATAAAATATTTTGTATGAATAAGTATTTAAATTACTTAAACATGATTTTCTTATTACGATAAACATTCTCGCAATAAAACTTAAAATTCCACTTGTATTTCACTATATAAAATATGGCATAATGATTTAGTTAAAATAGAAATGGATAGGGTATTTGAGAGGGGCAGTTTAATGAGTTTCGCGCTAGAAATAGTAATAAAAGCACCAGTTGATGTAGTATGTGACTACATAATAGAAGATGAAAAAATAAAAGAATGGAATACGTTTATAATAGAAAATCGTTATCCTTTAAATATGGATCAAAAGAGTCCATGTGTAGGAGATAAATATATTTCTGTTCAAAAAATCGGTAAGAAGATATTCGAGGCAGAAGTAGAGATCCTTGAATACGATGCACCGCATATTATTTCACTAGGTAGTGAAATGAAGCAAGGTTATTCAGCAATGACTTATATGTTAGAAGAAGATGAGGAAGATACAGTACTAACATTAATTTCAGAATATGAACCCAGTAATTTTTATTATAAATTTATGTATAAGTTAACAGGCTGGATTTCAAGAGGTTTAACTATGGAACAAATTGAGCGTCTAGCAGAATGTGTAGAAACTGCTTATCATAAAGAAGATTAATATTAAAGACATATATTAAGGTTAAAGCGTTACTCAATCTCTTGAGTAACGCTTTTACTGTTTGAAGATTTTTTATTGGAAATCTCAACAGCTCTTACATATATTTCTTTATCAATACAATTTTTTTGTTATCTAATAAGTAAGTTCAGAAAGGTTAAGGATATGTTCTATTTGTTTATCTGCGAAAGTGCGCTATGCATACAACCCTGTCGTATACATTTCAGTTAACGTATATACTATTTCTTCTAGTTCTACCTCTTTGTTATTTCGCACAATCGTCCAAAGAAACACCTCATTCATTGCGAACCAAGCACGCGCAACAATTTCTTTATTTAATTCAGGATGAGCTAATCCATTTCCTTGAGAGTACGTAATATCCTGCGCAATACTTTTTATAAATCGTTCTCGAATCTCATCCCATTTTTGACGTATCTCTTTTGATAACCCGATCGCTTCTTCTACAACTTGCAAAATAGCCCGTTCTTCTTCAGCTAATTGGAGGAATGCTCTCACTTGATTTTGAATCATATTACGTGCTTCTTCTTTTGTTTGAGGAGAAAAGGAGCGCTCAGCAATGTCATAAAATTGATTCATGACATCTTCCATTAAAACGATGAGGAGATCATCTTTGTTTTTAAAGTATACATATGCCGTTCCGTAACCAGTTTCTGCATGTTTAATAATTTGCGTAATGGTTGTTTTCTGAAATCCGTTACTTATAAAAATAGTGTAACCAGAGTGTAATAGTTTCTTCTTTGTCTCTAAGGAGCGGTGTTTTCTTGGTGAAAGAGTACTGTTTTTCAAAGAATCACCTCTTTATACTGAAATATCTGAAAATATAACTGTATTGTAAAAGAAGTTCATATATAAAGTCAACTGACATAATATCATTGACGTTGTATCAACTAAGGTGATATATTTCAATTAGTTAGAATAAAAAGAAAATTAAAAGAAGGTGACACCATGTATAAAGAACCATTTCAACCAACTTATGAATTTGCGCTTGAATGTGATAAACATGATGAGCTGAAAGATTTTCAAACTGAATTCTATAAAAAAGAAGAAACAATATATTTAGATGGAAATTCATTAGGGCTACTTTCGAAAAGAGCAGAAAAATCGTTACTTACTTTACTGGATTCATGGAAAGAATATGGCATTGACGGCTGGACCGAGGGTGAGCATCCGTGGTTTTTCCTTTCGGAGAAATTAGGTGAATTGACTGCGCCTCTTATTGGAGCTTTACCGGAAGAAACTATTGTAACCGGTTCCACGACAACGAATATTCATCAAGTAATCGCAACTTTCTATGAGCCGAAAGGAATACGTACAAAAATTCTTGCTGATGAATTAACATTTCCATCAGATATTTATGCGCTTCAAAGTCAAATTCGTTTAAAAGGATTAGATCCAGAAGAGCATTTAGTACGAGTTAAAAGCCGAGATGGTAGAACACTTTCTGAAGAAGATATTATTCAGGCAATGGAAGATGATATCGCTTTAATTTTATTACCTTCTGTTTTATATAGAAGTGGTCAAATTCTTGATATGAAACGTTTAACAGCGGAAGCTCATAAACGAGACATTCATATTGGATTTGATTTATGTCATTCAATAGGATCTATTCCACATCATTTCAAAGAGTGGGATGTTGATTTCGCCGTATGGTGTAATTATAAATATTTAAATGCAGGACCTGGCGGTGTTGGGGGCCTTTATATAAATAATAAACATTTTAATAGACTTCCAGGATTGTCTGGTTGGTTTAGTTCTAGAAAAGATAAGCAGTTTGATATGGAACATACATTAACAGCTGCTGATCATGCAGGTGCTTATCAAATTGGTACACCGCACGTATTAAGTACTGCACCTTTAATCGGTTCACTTGAAATATTTAAAGATGCTGGTATAGAACGGTTACGTGAAAAATCCCTACATATTACAAGATATATGCTTAATTTAATTGAGCATGAATTAAAAGATTTCGGATTTACAATTGGAAATCCATTAGAAGATGAAAAACGAGGCGGACATATTTATTTAGAGCATGCAGAAGCAGCACGCATATGTAAAGCGTTAAAAGCAAATGGAGTTATTCCTGATTTCCGTGCACCTAACGGAGTAAGACTCGCGCCGGTCGCTTTATATAACACATACGAAGAAGTGTGGAAATCTGTACAAATATTAAAGGAAATAATGAAAAATGAAGAGTATAAGCAGTTTAAAAATAAGCGAGAGGTTGTGGCATAAGTATGAAAACATCAGAGTGGATTGATATTTCACAACCGCTAAATAATGATATTGCCACTTGGCCAGGTGATACACCGTTCTCGTATGAAGTTTCATGGTCGAAAGAAGAGAGTGGCTCAGTAAATGTCGGAAAGTTAACGATGAGTATTCATACAGGTACTCATATTGACGCCCCTTTTCATTTTGACAATGATGGGAAGAAAGTAATAGATTTAGATATTCAAGTTTACGTCGGACCTGCGCGAATTATTGACGTTTCTAATCTTGAAAGCATCGGGAAAAAGGAACTAGAAAGCTTTCATTTAGAAGGAGTAGAACGATTGTTGTTACGCACATCTTCACATGGTAAAGCTAATGAATTCCCAGATGTAATCCCGCATTTACGTGCGGATATAGCACCGTTTCTTTCAGAGAAAGGTATACGTTTAATCGGGGTGGATGTACCATCAGTTGATCCATTAGATGATAAAGAATTAGCAGCGCATCATCAATTGTTTAAATATGGAATTCACATTTTAGAAAATGTCGTACTAGATCATGTAGCAGACGGCGATTATGAATTAATTGCATTACCGCTTGCCTTAACAGATGCAGATGGAAGTCCAGTTCGAGCAGTTATTAGACCAATATAAGTAGAAATATATAAAAGGGGCGTTTGGCTAATATGAAAGAAAACGAAAAGATAATTATGGAAAAAGGAATTCATACGGACTTTAAAGAGAATATGACGTATGGGGAGTATTTACAATTAGATAGTTTACTATCTTCTCAAAAGAGATTATCAGATCATCATGATGAAATGTTGTTCATCGTAATTCACCAAGCAAGCGAACTTTGGATGAAGCTTATTTTACATGAGTTAAACGCAGCAATTGAATCGATTAAACAAGATAAATTACAACCAGCATTTAAAATGTTAGCACGTGTATCAAAAATTCAGTCTCAAATTATTCAATCTTGGGATATTCTTGCGACATTAACGCCATCAGAGTACATTGAATTTCGTGACTCGCTCGGTCAAGCTTCAGGTTTTCAATCGTATCAATACCGTATGATTGAGTATGCACTTGGCTATAAAACGCCGCACGCATTAAAAATTTATGAAAAAGATCCAGAATTACACGCTCGACTTCATACAGCGCTACATGCACCAAGTCTGTATGATGTGGCAATAGAGGCTCTTGTAAAAGAAGGATTCCCTATTCATAAAGATGTGTTAAATCGTGATATTACGCAGCCTTACGAAGAAGATGCAACAGTGGAAGCAGCTTGGATAGAAGTGTATGCGGACGTGAAGAAATATTGGAATTTATATCAGCTTGCTGAAAAATTAATCGATATTGAAGATTGGTTACAACAATGGCGTTTCCGTCATATGAAAACGGTAGAACGTATTATTGGACATAAAATGGGAACAGGTGGCTCTTCTGGTGTATCCTATTTAAAACGAGTACTTGATCAACAGTTCTTCCCAGAGCTTTGGAATGTTCGCACGAAATTATAAAAACAAACCTGTCAGTTAAACTGACAGGTTTGTTTTTTATTTGAACTCACTTATGTTTTAATAGAAGCTACAAGATATAATAATTGAGTAACTATTTAAATGGAGGTAAAGTATTGAATTTCAAGCAGCTAGAAAATAAATTTGAAAAGAGAAAAGTAAATACATTTCTTGTTTATCAAAAAGGGGAATTAACAACTGAGTATTATAAAACACCCGAATGTGCAAATAACTTATATAAAATAAATTCGATTACAAAAAGCATTGTATCTATATTAATAGGTATTGCAATAGGTAAAGGATATATAAATGATATACATACACCAATAACAAAATGGATTCTAAATGTACCAAAAGAAAAAAGCGAATTAACAATTTGCCATCTATTAACGATGACAACAGGAGAAGACTGGAAGGAGTTTGGGAATGGGGTCGTTTTCCCAAATGATTTTGTTGAATCAGAGAACTGGGTGCAGTACATATTAGCAAAGCCAATAATTGAAGAACCCGCTACAAAAATGAATTATAACTCAGGTTCTTCGCATTTACTTAGTTACATTATCCAAAAAGCTACTGGAATGACGACAGAGCAGTTTGCGAAAAGATATTTATTTGATCCATTAGAAATTACCGAATATGAGTGGCAACAAGACCCACAAGGAATACATGTCGGCGGCTTCGGTATGAAAATGAGGTCAAAAGATTTATTAAAGCTAGGAATATTATGTTTACAAAATGGATATTGGCAGGGGAATGAAATCGTATCATCGAAATGGTTAGAAGAATCAAGTACGGCTCTATTTGAAACGTATGAACATGTCGGGGCATATGGATATCACTGGTGGGTATTGAATAACGAAAGATTTCACATACCGTATTGTATGTACTTTGCTATGGGATATGGCGGGCAGTACATCGTTATCATTCCGCAGTTAGAAGTCGTTGCTGTAATAAGTAGTCATATGCCTAAACGTGGGCTCGTTCCATTAAAGTTATTTATCGGGCATGTACAGGAGAATTATAAGTTTGTATAAGAAGAGGAGGGACTGTATGAGGGATGTAAAAACATTATCTATATTTTAGACTATGTTTAAGCCTTCTAGCATTTAGTGCAATCATTACGCAATTTATAATACGGGCACAAGTGAAACCGTTCAATCCAGTTAACTTTTTTAGTTTCTTCACTATCGAAAGTAACATTTTAGTTGCATGTATTCTCCTTTTAAGTAGTATCGGAACAGCTACATTTGGTCGATCAGAGCAGTTTGGTATACTTCGTGGTGCAGCAACGGTATATATACTTACGACAGGACTCATTTATTTTTTACTATTAAGAGGATTAGAAGAATCACTTCAAACCGCAATACCATGGGTAAATACGCTGCTGCATTATATCATGCCAATTGCCATGCTTTTAGATTGGATATTAAATCCACCAAATAAGAAAATCGCTTGGAAACAAGCTTCAAGTTGGCTCTTATTCCCGTTTTTTTACGTTGTATATAGCTTAATTCGTGGTCCAATCGTAAATTGGTATCCATATCCGTTTTTAGATCCGAGAATAGGTGGATATGGTAGAGTATTTTTATACAGTATCGGGATAGCAGTTGTAATTGGCGCTATTTGTATATTGGTAAGATTTTTAGGGAATCGAAATTTTAGAAAAGAATTTTAGAAATGAAAGAAACCCGGCTGTTATGAATCTAAACAGCGGGGTTTCTTTCATTTTATCTACTCGTCTTCTGAAACGACATCTTTATAAATTTCTCCGTCTTCGTTTCAAATTCAACATCAACAAAAACACCATATTCTTTTCCGTCCTCACGTAGCCACAATTTAAATTTTTCAACTGTTACTTGAACGGTTTTGGGTTTTCTACCTATATGAAGATAATCGACAATTTCTGCTTTTGGGTATTGTTCTTTCGTCTTTTCTACAGCAAGTTTACCCCATTTCGCATAAGGTGGCTGCGCATGAACAATTGATGAGCCGGTATATATATTTGAACATGTTGTTATAAACAGAATGACGAGTGCGACACGCTTTAACAATTTCTTCATGATGAACTCCTTTTATTATTTTTGTATATTGTTTACATATTTTTTCAACGATATTAGTTTGGATTTTTTTGTCTTCTTTACATAAAAGCGAGGCTTTTACAAAACATAACCAAGAATTCATTTCTGTAAATAAGGAGGGAAATCTATGCGTCAAAAAGCTGTTTTTAAAATAGCGATGTTGCTTGTATTCATAGGACTATCTTTGATGGTTAGTAGTATACAACTAAAAAATGTAGAAGCTTTTTCTAATCAAGTCATTCAAAGGGGAGCATCTGGCGAAGATGTCATTGAACTGCAATCTCGTTTGAAATATAACGGATTTTATACGGGAAAAGTGGATGGTGTTTTCGGATGGGGTACATACTGGGCACTTCGAAATTTTCAAGAGAAATTTGGTTTACCTGTTGATGGTTTAGCTGGAGCCAAAACGAAGCAAATGCTCGTGAAGGCAACGAAGTATGATAAGTCAACTGCTAATAAAGGAACGACAACGAATAAAGGAAATAGTGGTGGTACTGCACAAGAAAATAAACCATCTCAAAATAAAGGGACAAATGTTCCAAATGGTTATTCCCAAAATGATATACAGCTTATGGCAAACGCGGTATATGGAGAATCACGTGGGGAACCGTACTTAGGACAAGTTGCAGTAGCTGCGGTTATTTTAAACCGTGTTACAAGCGCATCGTTCCCAAATACCGTTTCAGGAGTAATCTTTGAACCAAGAGCGTTCACTGCGGTAGCAGATGGACAAATATATTTAACACCAAATGAAACAGCGAAAAAAGCTGTACTCGATGCGATTAACGGATGGGATCCAACAGGAAACGCATTATATTATTTCAATCCGGATACCGCAACAAGTAAATGGATTTGGACTCGTCCACAAATTAAAAAGATTGGTAAACATATTTTCTGTAAATAGAGCGGAGGTGGCAACATGTTACGAGGTATTATCATTGTATTATTAACAGTCGGTGTAGTAGGAACAGGATATTGGGGTTATAAAGAACACCAAGAGAAGAATGCGGTATTAATTCGAGCGGAAAATAGTTATCAACGTGCGTTTCATGATTTAGCGTATGAAGTTGATTTATTACACGATAAAATTGGCACAACTCTTGCGATGAATTCGCGTTCATCTTTATCACCTGCATTAGCGGATGTGTGGCGTTTAACATCTGAGGCTCGTTCAGATGTAGGACAACTTCCTTTAACATTAATGCCATTTAATAAAACAGAAGAATTTTTAGCAAATATCGGTAATTTTAGTTACCGTGCAGCCATTCGTGATTTAGAAAAAGAACCGTTAAATGATCAAGAATATAAAACGTTACAAACTTTATATTCTAATGCAGGAAATATACAAGATGAACTAAGAAAAGTACAACATCTTGTTTTGAAAAATAATTTGCGCTGGATGGATGTAGAAATGGCACTTGCATCAAACCGTGATCCAGCAGATAACACGATTATTGACGGATTAAAAACTGTAGAAAAAAACGTAACATCATATTCATCTACAAACTTTGGACCGACCTTTACAAGTGCACAAAAAAATAAAAAAGGTGGGTTTGAAGCGGAAGGGAAAGCAATTTCGAAAGATGAGGCTGTCAAAATTGCAAAATCGTTTTTGAATTTGAAAGGAAATGAAAAAGTCGATGTTGAGAAAAGTGGAAAAGGTGCAAAAGAGTCTTTCTATAGTGTGAAAATTAAAGATCCGACAACAAATAATGAGTATTATATGGATATTACAGGTAAAGGCGGATATCCAATTTGGGTTATGAATAATCGAGAAATTAAAGAGCAAAAAATTAGTTTAAATGATGCAGGAAGTAAAGGATTGACATTTTTGAAAGATCATAAGTTTAAAAATATGGAGCTGTATGATAGTTCTCAGTACGACAATATCGGTGTGTTTACGTATGTAGTAAATGAGAACGGCGTACGCATCTATCCGGAAGCAATCCAAATGAAAATTGCTTTAGATGACGGTTCTATCGTTGGGTTTTCAGCGAAAGAATATTTAGCATCACATCAAAAACGAACAATCCCTTCGGCAAAGCTAACTACAGCAGAAGCAAGAAAGAAAATCAATCCTGATGTAAAGGTAATGGAAGAGCGAAAAGCAATGGTAGTAAACGATTTGCATAATGAAGTGCTTTGTTATGAATTTGTTGGTACTTTAGGAAAAGACACGTACCAAATTTTCATTAATGCTAATAACGGTGCAGAGGAAAAAGTGAAGAAAATGCAAGCTGTTGAAAAAATTTATGATTAAACTTTAATAGTAAAGTGGTGAAAATAGTGAAAACCCTAATATATATGTTGATACTCTGTTTCGTTATTACTGGATGTAGTATCGGAAAAAAAGACAATCCAAACGAAAAACCGGAACAAAAAAATGTCTCAACGAAAAATGTTAATTATACAAATAAATCAAATAAGCCAAATGAAAAAGCAGCAGATCATTTAGCATCGTTAGCTGCAAGTGTACCTGGTGTGAATGATGCGACAGCAGTAGTAGTTGGGAAATATGCTATTGTAGGTATTGACGTAAAAGCGAAACTAGACCGAACTCGAGTAGAATCAATTAAGTACTCTGTTGCAGAAAGTTTAAAAAACGATCCAGATGGTGCGAATGCAGTGGTTGTAGCAGATGTTGATACGTATGAAAGACTGAAACAAATTGGAAAACAAATTAAAAAGGGAAAAACAGGCGAAGGTATACTCGATGAGTTAGCAGCAATTGTTGGTAGAGTTATGCCACAAGTTCCAAATGATATGATTGAAAATCGAGAAACGAATCCAATTAAAGATAATGATAAACAATTACCTAAAGATGAAGAGAAAGAACTGAGAAAAGAACAAGATGACCAATCAAATAATCATTTAAATAAGTAAAATAAGCCTCGTACTACATTGTGCGAGGCTTATTTTACTTATTATTAAATATTCAGTTTATTTATAAGGGAATATATGGTTTAATTATGTATGGGAGGGACAACTGTTATGATGAAAAAAAGTGCATTTATATTATGTAGTTTATGCCTCAGTTTCAGTATGACAGCGTGTGAACAGACGAAAGAAGTGAAACAGCAAACAGCCACTTCTTCTACTGTGACGGAAATTCAGCAGAAAGAATCTATAAATATAAACCATTTCACGAAAATAAATGAAGGAATGACTTATACGGAAGTGAAGGATTTAATAGGTTATGAAGGGGATTTACTCATAGAAGAAGGAGTAGAAGACTCTGCACAAATTAAACAAATTTTTGCTTGGAAGGGAAGCAGTCCTAAATCAATTGTTGAAATTACATTTCTAGATGGAAAAGTACATTCTAAATCACAACAAGGTTTAAGTTAAAAAGATAAAAAACGGGAGATTAGCATGAACATACATACTGGGGAAATTCAATTAGTTCCATATAAAGAGCAATATAAAGAAATAATTCAATCATTTACTTTACCAAGTGAACAAGTTCAATTCACATCCGATCCAGGTGAATTACTGGAAAAAGCCAAAAGTGATCGCTCGAAAAATGTGGTTGTTATTTTAGATTACAACGGGGTACCTGTAGGTGTTTTCGCATTGCAAACGGGAGATAGAGTACAGGAATTTACAAATAATGAGAATGCTTTACTTTTAACATCCTTTTCTATAAATCACAATCGTCAAAGGAAAGGATACGCTAAAAAGTCATTGTTATTATTATCAGAGTTTGTAAAACACTATTTCCCAATAAAAAATGAAGTTGTACTTGCTGTGAATGAAAGGAATATTCCAGCACAAAATTTATATGAAAAAGTTGGCTTTCAAGATAAAGGTTTTAGAAGAATGGGCCCCATTGGCCAACAAATCATAATGCATTTACCTATAATGAAATAATGAGATGAAAACTTGCTCTTGAATAATCATGTAGTAAGTTTTTTTGTTATAATAATTTTCGATGTAAAATATATGTGTATAAAATGAAATTGTTAAGTCCATTTAAATGTAAGGGGTAATGATATGATAATCTATATCGCACTATTAAGGGGAATTAATGTAGGTGGACATAAAGTAATCAAAATGGCTGATCTGAAAAAAGTGTTTGAATCAATAGGATTAAAACAAGTAAAAACATATATACAAAGCGGTAATATCGTGTTCGAATCTGTGGAAGATATAGACTTTCTAAAGGGACGAATACAATCTGAAATTAAAAATATTTTCGATTTTGATGTTCCAGTCATGCTAAGAACACATGATGAATTTATAAACATTATAAAAAAGTGTCCTTATGAAGTTAATGCATTGCTAGAGGGAGAAAGTCTACACGTTGCTTTCTTAGCGAATGAACTTTCTGAAAAAGAAAAGGATCAGTTGCTTATGCAAAAAAATGAGACTGAAGATTGTTATATACATGAAAAAGTTGTGTATTTGTTTTTCAAAAATAGCATTCGGAATTCTAAATTAATGAACCAGTTTCAAAAGTTACATACACCAGCTACAGTAAGAAATTGGCGAACTGTGAATAAATTAAAAGCGATAGTTGAGGGTATGTAAAAATAAAAAGATGAGATTTTCTGAGTATAAAAGAATGAAGAGCACAGGGCGATAAAAAGAGGAAGGTTTTTAACCCCATCTAAATTGGAACCCATAGAAAACCCTTCAGAGAAGAGTAATATAAGGAACATTACAACTACGAGCGTAAAATATGCAATTTTAGAGCTTTTATATGTAATTTGTTGTCCCATTTCATCCTGACTTTCTTCTGATACACCGTGGGAATCTCCCCATGTAATATGATTGATAAGGTAGCTAATTATTATAGCGCTAGTGAAAATTGTGCCACCTAAAATTTCACCTTCAGCGATGTATTTATAAACTCCATGTATAAGCACTCCAAGTAATGATAAAACGACTGTTATTAAAATGAATTTTTTGCGATTCATATGAGAAATGGCACCTCCATTGTTGTAAAAAACTCTTTACAATTATAGTATAAAATTGGAAAAGTTTCATGTCAAATATTTTTTACATATAGAGCCGAGAATATGATATTTTGTTTTTACGATTAATAAAAAATTACATTACATTTGAATGTAAAAGAATGGGCTCGCATATATTTGGAAGGGATGTCAGATTAATTTAGGGGGTAGTTATGTCTATTCTTTTAAAAGCTGGTGCTGATGCAGGAAATAACGGTTTGAAGTTAATGGTGAAAGGGCAAGACCCTGTTTTTATTCCGAGTATATATTCTTTATATATAGGAGAGCCTACAGGATTGTTAGATGAGGGAGATGTTTCATTATCTGAATTAGAAAATCACATTGACGTGACCATTAGTTCTCCATCGTTAATGTTAAATAATGTGCGGTATATCGTTGGAGAAAAAGTCATTCAAGATCAATTAAAAGGTACTGAGGTTGAGAAGAAATCGAATAAGTCAACGGATGAGTTAATGGTTATTACGATTCTATCTGGTTTAGCCGTAAGTGCTATGCGTCAAAGTCCAACTTCTAGTCATATTAATATCCGTTATGATTTATCTGTCGCCCTTCCTATGCAACTTATTACGCAAGAAATAGCTGCGGAAAATGCAAAACGTTATATGGGTAACCATAAAGTTGTGTTCCATTATCCAAACGGACGTGATGTGACAATTAATATTTCTATCGAATATTGTAAATGCCTACCTGAGGGCGCTTCTGGGACGTGGGGCATTGTATATGATGAAGAAGGCAATGTTGTGAAACATAAAATAGAATGTGAACAAAATCAAGTTTCAGAAATTGATTTTGTTGATAAAACATTATTATCTTTTGATATTGGTGCAGGGACGACAGAAGAAGTAGTTTCACTAGGCGTGAACTTTCGACCGCAACTAAGTAAAGGTTTATCATACGGTGTGAAAGAAACGTTACTACAAATAATTACGAGATGGAACCGGAAGTATCCAACAAAGACGATTGATAGTATTACAGAGTTTAACCAAATTTATTTAAATGAAAAGCATCCAAGAAATGCGTTATTAGTTGAAGAATCACAACCAGCATTATTAGGTTTAGCAGCGCGTGTCGCAACGGATATTATAAACAAAATTGATGATATGAAAGACGATCCATACGTGTTTATTTATGGTGGGGGCGCAGTTATCATTAAAAATAGCTTGAAAATGATTTTAAAACAAAAAGGACGTTTAACAAATGTAATCTTTGTAGATAATCCATTATTTACAAATGCAAGAGGGTTATTAGTCTACACTTGTTCGCCAAAGTATAGAGAACATAAACAAAAAGAGTTAGGATTTACAAACTTAACGATAAGTTAGTTGGTGGAAACATGCGATCTAGGCGATATAAACGTGGTGATCGAGTAAAAATCAATATTCATAAATCAGTATCACCTGAAATGCTTGCATGGCTGAATAAACAATCAAACCCAACTAATTTCTTTTTCTTTGCAGCACAGCAACTATTTAAACAAGTAGGAGATATTGATGTATCAAAAATTATACCAAGTAGCCATGTTTATTCATTATATATAGAGCCATCATCACTATTAAAGGTTGAAGTAAATCCGTTTAAAAACGTACCAGTTGAAGTAAATAAATCCACCGAAAATGTAAAAAAAAAATCATGGGATTCTGTTGATCAATTAGATTGTCCTTTCTTTTAAACATAGAAAAATTAATGAAGCGCCCATCACTATACATACGGATGCAGTGATGGGCTTTTGTTTGTATATAGTCAATAAATAGAAGGAGCACATCTAGTGCCCCTTCTATTTATTGGTTTCATCTACATTTTTGATGTATGTTCTATAACTGCTTGAATCATGTCCTCCCAGTCATCAGGATGATTTTCATGTCCCGCCCCTTCAAGAGTTAATAGTACTGATTTTGGAATTGCATCAATTAGCGCCAGACCATGTTCAAACGGGAGTGCCGTATCATCTGTTCCGTGAATGACTAATGTAGGTGCTTGTATGGAGTGAAGTATACCTTCATAAGCATCATCACCTTGAAGTAAAGCGTGATTAAACATACTCAATAGATTGTTAGCACGTTCTATTTCTTGTTTTACTTGTTTATAAACCCTATTTTCATCAAAGATTCGTTTTGATCCGCAAAGTAGACGAGACCCTGCGACTAAATACTCTGCTACAGCATTTTGATTTGCCCAATCTATATTTTTACCATTTACGTGATGTATTAATATTCTTTCATCCATTGGGGGCAAATCACGAGTGTTGTTATCAGATCCTATTACACTTGTAGCTAGTAAAGTTAACGTTAATATTCTTTCAGGATGTTTTACAGCGGCAATTTGAGCAATCATACCACCTAATGACATACCAAATAGATGTGCTTTATCAATATGATACGCATCTAGTACCCCAATTGCATCTTCAGCCATATCCGTAACGGAATAATTAGAAGTTCCAGGTTCATATGCGACAGAGCGCCCCACATCACGGTTATCAAAACGAATAACAAATTTCCCTGTGTTCGCCAACCGTTCACAAAACTCTTCATCCCAATAAACCATTGAGCACGTAGCACCCATAATTAATAAAATAGTTGGGTTTTTAGGGTTCCCAAAGCTTTCTGTACATATATCAATCCCATTTATTTTAAAAATTTTTTCAGTCATAGCGTTCTCTCCATCTCTTTTGAATTTAATTAAAAATACAATTTTGAATGATTGTTAGCTGTGTGTAAGTTTCGTTTTGGAATTCATTATGCTTCTTACGTAATTACCCCCAAAAATAAGTTTATGATAATTCAAAGCAAAAAATTTTGAGAAATAATTGTATGTTATTAAAATAAACAGCAAGGAGGAGAGGAAATGAAAGCAATTGTTATAGATCAATATGGTAGTGTCGAAGAATGAAAAGAAAGACAAGTTTTAAAACCGGTTGTTAAGAATAACGAGGTATTAATACGTATTCTTGCGACATCTGTTAATCCAGTTGATTGGAAAATAAGAAAAGGAGACTTACAAGAGCGGTTGCGATTTTCCTTTCCAATCACTTTAGGTTTAATGGAATGATAATGAAAATATTATTTATATGGTGAGTTTTATTTAATAAAAAGCAATTAGAACGCTTCAGAATTTAATACCCCAAAATATTTTGGGGTATTTGCCTATCTTTGCTTTTATAGCATAAACTTTCGCATTGTATCATGTAATCTCTCTAATCCAATGATCATATCTTTTTCATTTAACATCGAATAGCTAACTCTTAATTGATTATTATTTGTTTCGGGATTTAATAGACAAGCTGTTCCTGGTAAAAAAGAGACATCTACTTCATTTGCTTTTTGTAATAAAGTAAATGGATCTATTGAATTAGGAAGTGTAACCCATAAATTAAATCCGCCTTTTGGTATTTCAAAATTGATTTCTTTTAATGGGGATAATATATCAATTGTTATATCACGTCTAATTTGTAATGCTGTACATAATTTTTCTAAATGATTTTTCATACGTTCTGCACGTAAAAACGGTAGGAGTGCTTTTTGTGTTAATAAAGGGCTACCAATATCCATAGAACCTTTCACAGCGTATAGCCATTCAAAAATAGGCCCTTCGGCTATAAGAGCAGCGATCCGCAGTCCTGGTGCTAACGTTTTACTAAAACCTTTTAAATATATTACATGACCATTCGTATCAAACTTTTTGATAGGAGGAGGGACTATAGCATCCTCAAAATATATTTCTCCGAAAGAATCATCTTCAATTATAAAAAATTGATATAACTCCGCTAGCTCTATAAGTTCCATTCTCCGTTCTTTACTCAATACTGTACCTGTTGGGTTTTGGAAAGTTGGATTCGTATACAATAAAACGGGATTTTTACTTTGGCAAATATCATCGATTAAGTCGGAGCGAATTCCATGATTATCCATAGATATAGGAATGATTTGAACACCTTTATTGACAAAAACATCAAGTGCAGCGCCGTAACAAGGACTTTCCACTAATACTATATCACCAGGCTTTAATAATGTTTGAGCAATTAAATCAATTCCTTGCTGGGCACCGCTCGTAATTAATAATTGAGATGGGTCCGTCACTAATTTCTGGTGTTCTTTTAAGTAATTAACAATTTCAACTCGCAGTTCATAATCACCTTGAACAGGTCCATAAGTTGCTAGAATCATTTGGTTTTTATTAAGTATTTTATGCATTTCGTCTGCCAAGAACGGATTAGGCAATAAACGAGGATACAGAATCGCTTGTGAAAAATCATAATATTTACGGTGTTGATTCATTGCATATTGAGAACGCATAACATTAATAGATTTCGTTTGTTGCCATTTATACGGAATTGGTTTGAAATCTTTCTTTACATGTTTATGTATATAAGCGCCTTTTCCTTGCTTGATGCGTATATAGTCTTTCGTTTCTAATTGCTTATACGCTTTACGAACAGTTAATAGGCTGATCTGTAAATCTTCAGCCATGGAACGTAAAGATGGGAGGGAGTCACCATGTGCAAGCATGCCATTTTGTACTCTTTCAACAATCTGCATATATATTTGCTTGTAATACGGAATGTTGGATTCTTTTCGTAGTACAATTTTCATAGCTTCACCTTTTTTTCTTTTTAATCTAATTAAAGCGAAAAATATTTAGGGAATCAACTACAACTTGAAGTAACTGTTATATGCACTGATACACTGTTATACACCATACCCTTTATACTCATTTTAAGAGTATAAAGGGGGGAAGAAAAATGGTTATTTTCAATTATATTTTAGTATGTATTATCTTCGGGACAACATTTTTAACGATAAAGATTGGAATTGAAGCAGGAGCACCACCATTGTTTGCAGCAGGAATTCGTTTCTTTTTAGCAGGAGTAATCTTGATGATTATATTTAAGTTAAAGCGAAAAGAAATTATGCCACATGTATTTTCGAAACGTATTATATATGCTGGCTTTTGCTTAACGTTTATGACATTCGCAACATTATACTGGGCTGAACAATATATTTCTTCGGGATTAGCTGCTGTTCTTTCTGCTACAGGTCCAATGATGATTTTGTTATTACAAGCCAAAAGAAATAAGACAAAATTACAAAAGGAACAACTCGTTGCTTTAGTTATCGCACTAATAGGTGTTATCTTTGTTTCTTTACAAGGAATGCATCAAGAAGTTAGTTACATATGGGGTATTGCTTGTATTGTTTTAGTAGTAGGAGAGTTATTTTACGGAATAGGCTCTATTCACTCAAAAAAAATACTCTCGGATTTATCCAATGTCTCACCATTTCTCATTAACGGTATTCAAATGTTTTATGGAGGAGTTTTATTACTAATCGTATCTGTCATAGTGGAACAGCCAAATGTAGCTGTATTAACATCATGGAGTGTACAATGGCCTATTTTGTATCTCGTATTTATTGGATCAATCGGTGGGCATGGTTTATATTATTGGCTTTTATCAAAAACAAATCCAGTATTTCCATCGACGTGGTTATATGTTTCTCCGTTAATTGCTATTATTGTTGGATATATCATGTTAGGAGAACCTTTAAATCCTGCAATAGGAATTGGGGCTTGTTTCATATTGATTGGTGTGTTTTTGGCTAATCGTTCTATACTCCGAACTTACTTCAAGCAAGGACGGTTGTTAGAGAAGGAAATGCAGTCAGATAAAGAAACAGCCCTGTAATATACAGGGCTGTCATGTTCATAAAGATTGAATTAATATTTGGGATAAATAAAGAAAGCGTTACGGTCTAAAATAGCAGAAAAATCATTTATGACATGGATTAGAAATACAAAAGTTAATTTAGAAGGGGATAATTTAATAATATTTTGTGATGATTCGTTTCATCGTGATTTGTTTGAAGGGGAATATAATTTCAAGTACCGTACTGAAATTATTAAGAAAGAATACAACATTAGGTTTTATATAGAATCAAAAACCATACAATTTATTAGAAAAAGTGAATTGATATATTAGTGGGGAAATTAGAGATATTAGAATCAAAAACACAGTTGGAAAAATAACCAACTGTGTTTTTTACTTAATTCGCTTTTTTTATAAAACCTTTATAATGACGTTTTACAAGTTGAGTTTCTAACGTTTTCATCGTTTCTAATGCTACACCAACGATAATCAGTAAGCTAGTACCACCAATTTGAGCAGAAGGTGGTAACGTAGCAATTTTTGTGAATAGGAGCGGTAATATTGAAATTGCACCTAAGAAAATTGCACCGATAAATGTTAGTCGGTATAAAATTTTAGTTACATATTGTTCTGTTGTTTTACCTGGACGAATACCTGGAACATATCCGTTTTGCTTTTTCAAATTCTCAGCCATTTGTTCAGGGTTTACTTGAACAAATGCATAGAAGTAAGTGAAAGCAACGATAAGACCAACATAAAGGATCATTCCGATTGGATGTGCGAAATCAAGATTCGTAATTAACCATTTTGAAATGCTTGAATCAGGGAATAGCTGCGCGATTGTACGCGGCGTCATTAAAAATGCAGAAGCAAAGATAACTGGAATTACACCAGCACTATTTACTTTAAGAGGTAAATGAGTATTTTTTGCTCCTTGATATTGATTGTTTCCTGATACAGCTTTTGCATATTGAATTGGAATTTTACGAACCGCTTGTTGGATGTAAATAACCCCAACAACTATCGCTAAAATTACGAGTCCAATTAAAACCATTTTTACAATGTGCATAAATAACTGATCGCCTGCGTTTTGGAATTGTTGTAAATAAATTTGATTTGCAACATTAGGAATCGCTGCAACAAGTCCGGCAAAGATAATCATAGAGATACCATTACCAACACCTTTAGCAGTAATTTGTTCACCTAACCAAAGTAAAAATGCAGTACCTGCAGTTAAAACTGTCGCAATAAATAAGTATGTAGTCCAGCTTTGATCTGTTATTAATTGTCCACCTGCTATATTATTAAAACCATAAGACATCCCAATGGATTGTATGAATGCGAGAATGATTGTAAAGTATCGAGTAAATTGAGCTGATTTCTTACGGCCCATTTCCCCTTGCTTTGCCCATTCTGAAAATTTAGGTATAACGTCCATTTGTAGTAACTGTACTATGATGGAAGCTGTAATATATGGTGTAATACCTACAGCAAAGATTGAGAAGTGTTGCAATGCTCCTCCGCCAAATACGTTCAGCATACCTAAAACATTGGCTTGATCTTGTACTTTTAATACCTCTGCGTTAGTATGAGGAACTGGAATAAACGTGCCAATTCGAAAGACAATTAGCATCGCTAGTGTAAAAAGAATTTTGTTTCTTATCTCAGCTACTCTCATGAAATTTGAAATCGTACGAAACATTATGTCGCCTCCTATATTTTTATCAGTTCAAAACTGATTATTATACCCTAATGAAGTAACCACAAACCTCCTTCCGCATTAAATTCATTTGACAAATGGATTTCATACATTTTGTAGTTTTCACGGATATAAAAATATAAGGTGTTTTTTAGCGACCTATAAGCTTTTCGTAATCATTCAATACACATAATATATCGAATAAATTAACAAATGTACATACATACGCATGAAAAATGAGTGAATAGAGGCATTTTTTACATGTATTTAACGATAAATTGAAAGAACATTGCTTTTCATTATTATATTTCTAGTAAGTTGCTAGGACGATGAAAGAGATTCTTTATTTAGAGTTAAAATAAAATTTTACACACCTATAACTTCTACAAATTTAGTAATGTAGTACAGATGAGTTAAACATAACTTCTAATTTCAAAGAGTTGAAATCAGCATGTAGTCGAGTCGCAACTAATAAATATGGAGTGAATACAGCTGAATTTCAAGCAGTTCAAAAGACATTTGATGCAGCAAAAATTAAGTACGTTAGAAATATAGTTATCATTCATATATTAATACATTGTGAAAACAGCTAATGTCCTTTTAAGGATATTAGCTGTTTTTTACTTAACTATGTATTAGTGAAAATAAACTTACTAAGCAATGATTAGGCTAGGGATCTTCAATAAGTTGCGACAGACATATAAGGTTTATAGTATATAAAAACAGAAAATTAATAATATATTGACCTCTTTGTAGAAAGTACTATAGAATGAAAGCGATAACAAACGATTGCTTTAAAATAACTTCCCTGATCTTTTAGTATTTACAAATATATGAAGACATAAATAAACTATTTTTTTAAATATTAATGCAAACGTTTTCGTATTAAAAGATCATTGAAGTACAGATGTGAAAATAGCCAATATGGGGGGGAAGTAAAAGAGATTTCTAAATTAATTTAAGTAGCGTAATTTAGTATGAGCATAATAAATCGTTCGTACTATTTAAAGAAAGGGTGTATGTGATACCAATGATAAAAAGATTAATTAACAAATCAGTTTTATTACTTACTATAATCGTTATGTTATCATCTGTTTTCTCTTTTCAAAGTGTAAAGGCAGTTTCAAATTCGAAAACAACTGAAGTTATCATTCATTACAAAGAGCAGTCTGGAAATACAAAAGACTGGAACCTATGGATATGGGGAGAAAATGCAAATGGTAAATCATATGAATTTACTGGTGAAGATGAATTTGGAAAGTACGCTAAGATGAATATAGATGGTGACTATAATCGTGTAGGATTTATCATTCGTACAAATGAGTGGGAAAAAGATGGTGGCGATCGTTGGATTGAAAATATAAAGGACGGTCGTGCTGAGGTATGGATTCTTTCTGGTGATGAAAAAGTATATAATTCTAAGCCTTCTTCGGATCTATCAATTCAAAAAGCAACTATTGATAGTTTCAATGAAATTACTGTAACAACTAATGTCCCGTTTAATATTAAGGAACGGAAGATTGATATTGAAGGCATTAAAATTAAGAATATTAGTCCTTATGATATAAACAGTGGAAATGTTACTAATAAGGTTAAAATAATTACGGAGCAGAAAATTGATTTAAAACAGACATACAAAGTTAAAATTGAAAACTTAGCAACTACGAATACTGAAATCGGTAAAGTCATTCGTAGTAAGGAGTTTGATAATTTATTTTATTATGGTGGTAACGATTTAGGTAATATATATACACCACAACATACTAAGTTCCGTGTATGGGCTCCTACTGCAAGTGAAGCAAAGTTAGTTACATATAAAAAATGGAACGATAAAATAGGTACTGAAATAAACATGCAACAAGGTGAAAAGGGCACTTGGAAAGCAGAACTTAAAGGGAACCAAAAAGGTCTCTTTTATACGTATAAGGTAAAAATTGGTGATAAGTGGACTGAAGCCGTTGATCCGTATGCACGTGCTGCTTCTGTAAATGGAGATAAAGGTGCGGTTGTTGATTTGGAAGAAACAAATCCGAAAAAATGGAAAGAAAACAAAAAGCCAAAATTTAAAAATCCGGAAGATACTATTATTTATGAATTGCATGTACGTGACCTTTCTATTCAGCCCGAAAGTGGCATTAAACATAAAGGAAAATATTTAGGTGTAACAGAAAAAGGAACAAGAGGACCTGAAGGTGTGAAAACAGGACTTGATCATATGAAAGATCTTGGTGTTACTCACGTTCAGCTTTTACCGATATTTGATTATGCTTCAGTAAATGAAGAGAGTTTAAACGAACCACAATATAACTGGGGATATGACCCGAAAAATTTCAACGTTCCAGAGGGATCCTATTCTACAAATCCATATGAGCCAACTGTTCGAATAACTGAATTAAAGCAAATGATTCAAACACTACACGATAATAATCTTCGTGTTGTTATGGATGTAGTCTATAACCATATGTATAGTGCTACTGAATCTAATTTTCATAAGTTAGTTCCAGGTTATTATTATCGTTACAATGAAGACGGAACATTTGCAAATGGAACCGGTGTAGGAAATGATACTGCTTCAGAACGAAAAATGATGAGGAAATTTATGGTCGATTCTGTAGCGTATTGGGCAAAAGAATACAATTTAGACGGATTCCGTTTTGATTTAATGGGTATTCATGATTATGAAACGATGAATGAAATACGTAAAGCTGTTAATCAAATTGACCCTTCCATTATACTGCATGGAGAAGGCTGGGATTTAAATACACCTCTTGCAGCTGAGTTGAAAGCAAATCAAAAAAATGCAGAGAAAATGAAAGGGATTGCACATTTTAACGATAATATACGTGATGGATTGAAAGGCAGTGTATTTGAGGAGAAAGAAAATGGATTTGTAAATGGAAAGGAAAACATGGAAGACCGTATTAAAAAAGGGATTACGGCAGGCATTGACTACGATACAAATACGTCTACTTATCAAGATCCGGAGCAGGTGCTAACTTATGTGGAAGCACATGATAATCATACATTATGGGATAAACTTGAATTGACTAATCCAGGTGACAGTGAAGAAGTGCGAAAACAAATGCACAAATTGTCTTCTTCGATTTTATTAACATCACAAGGCATTCCATTCTTACATGCAGGACAAGAGTTTATGCGTACGAAATATGGTGATCATAACAGTTACAAATCTCCAGATTCAATTAACCAGATGGACTGGTTGCGTCGTGCAGCGTTTAATAATGAAGTAGATTATATGAAGGGCTTAATAGAATTACGCAAAAAGTACCCAGCCTTTAGAATGACATCTGCAGAACAAATTAAAAAACAAGTATCATTTATTGATGCTCCAAAAAATGTTGTGGCTTATTCAATAGATGGAAAGGACAATGGAAATAAAAACGAATACTTTATGGTGGCTCACAATGCAAATAGAGAAGTCGTTGAAATAACGCTTCCATCAAAAGGTCCTTGGAAAGTACTAGTAGACGGTAAACAGGCAGGTAGTAAAACACTTTATGTTGTCCGTGATAATAAAATTAAAGTTCCTGCATTAAGTTCATTAGTTTTAAAAACAGAGAAAACGATTAAATAAATGCCAAAAGCGGAGTGAAGGTTGTTTTCACTTCGCTTTTAAAGTTAAAATAGTATAATTTCACATACTGTAATTATATTACAATTTAATAAACAAAAAGAGAAGAACTCACCAAGGTTCTTCTCTTTTTTATGTGTAATTAGAGTTTCCCTAGTTGTAGATATAAGAGTTTATGAATATATCAAAAGGCAAGACGATAAACAAATTTACAAAATGACAAGAAAATGACAAAACTGTAAGAATGCATGAATGTTTGTAAGAAAGTTCGATGTTTTCTTTCTTCTTTTTTTATTAAAGTGAAAAAGAAGAAAGCGATGTCATAAGAGATTGATATTTTTAGATGAGTACAATAACCAAAACTATTCATGTAATGAAAGTATATGGCATTCAGTAAAACACCTTACTAAAAAGGAGGGATTTGAAATGTCTTTTTCTCAATTCAATATTGATATTTTTCGAGCGATTAATGATTTAGGTAAACAATATTCATTCCTAAGCTCAACCATGGTATTTTTGGCAGAATATATGGTATATATTTTAGCTTTAATTATTTTAGCTTATTGGTTTACTGGGTCCAGAAAAAGTAGGATGATGGTTATCCAAGCGATGATTGCTTTTGTGATTGCTGAGGTGATCGGAAAAATAGCAGGGAAATTTCATCTAAATTATCAACCGTTTGCAGTATTGCCTGATGTTAATAAACTTGTCGACCATGCTGTAGATAATTCATTTCCTAGTGACCATACAATTCTCTTTTTTTCGATTTGTTTTTCGTTTTGGCTTGTGCGTGATAAGACTAGATGGTTATGGCTTATACTTGCGTTTTGTGTAGCGATCTCTCGTATTTGGGTGGGGGTTCATTATCCTTTTGATGTTGCAGTAGGGGCTTTAATAGGATGTATTTCAGCGGTATTTTCGTATTGGTTAGTACCGAAATTGTCTTTTATTAGGCAATTACTTACTCAATATGAAAGAGTAGAAAAACATGTTTTACCATCCAAAAACAAATCAAAGGGATTTTGAGTATAGCCCTTTGTCATCCTCATAACTATTCTCCACAAGTTGAATGGGCCGAGACATTCAATGCACTTATTTACATCCACGAAGACGAAAAGGAATGGGGAGTACGTCTAGGTAATAAAATAGTTTATTACCTAGACGTATGATCTAAATACTGTCCCGTTAACATTTTTAATGTATCGTTATTGCAGAATTAAACCTACAATCATAATTAAACTAAATAGTATCATCCAACCAAACGCACAATAGCCGAAGATTCTAATCCATTTTGGTAATTGATTCATGTTAACTTTATTTGTGGAAACTCCTTGCATAAAAAACATCATTTTTTGATCTCTATCCCTATTATTTTGTTGTTCATACATAATATCATCACCTTTCTAGAACTATTGTGTTTATAGTATATCAGTCTGAAGAAAATTATGTATAAGGGCTAATTTGCATCTTATGTGGTGAATTTTATAAATAGTGAAAAAGAGCCCTACATCAATGGAACTCTTTTTCTTCAAGTATTAACTTACTGGATATGCATTAGAACCAAGATAACGTTCTTTTATAATTTGTAGATGATGAAGCTCATGTCCAGCTATGATGTATGCTAATGCACGAACTGTAACTTCAGATTTGTTCGCATTTCCTCTTTGTAACCAAGAGTCTTTATCTAAGCTTTTAAGTAAATGCACGGTAGATTGGCGAACAACTATTAAATTCTCAAAAAGATCTTGCATAGATTGCTTATCAAAAGCAGCTTTAAGAACATACATATCATCGTTATAGCCTGGAAGTTCTGCTGTCTCGCCTCGAGCAATAGATAACAAGCGATACGCCATAATACGTTCTGTATCTGCAATATGGCCGATTACTTCTTTTATACTCCATTTAGTAGGAGCATATCGGAAAAGTCCCTCACTATCAGAAATCTTCTTTAATAAAAGATTCGTTTCCTTTATTTGTTGCTCTAGAATATGTATGATATTTCCGTCTGATACTAAGTTAATATACGTTGCATAATAGGAGTTATATTCACTTGCTTTTGGTCTAATTTGCATACGAATCATCCTTTGTATTTAATCTTTAAGTACAGCTTATCACAAAAAGGGTTCGTATTAATCTGAAAATTTGAAATTGAAATCAAAAAGTTTACCTACTATCTTAGCCGAAAAAATTATTGTATTTACTTAGGAATTTACAAGCTTACATAACAAGTCGAAATAGTGTACTTTCACATCAATTAACAAACAGAAAAAGGACTTTTGATTTAACTCTTAGAATATCGTTCTATTACGAGTTCTTTGATATGAATTGCTTTTTTGATTACTTTTGAATATAGAAAGGTTGTGAATTTATTTGATGGATTATAAAGCTATGTTGTTTGATTTAGATGATACGTTACTTAATAGGGATAAGGCAGTAGATAAATTGTTTTTATTTGTTTTAGAAAAGTGTTATGAGGATGTTAGTGATGTAGTTAAAAACAACATGTTACAGAAATTCAAAGAATACGATAAAAGGGAATACGGCATGAGTGATAAAACGATAGTTTTAGAATCATTGTTTGATGAATTCCCGCCGAAGTATAGATTGCCACGCAATTACATCCAAGATTTTTGGAATGAAAAATTCCCTAATTGTTTTTCGATAGACCAAAATACTATTCAATTCTTAAATCATATAAAGAAGCACTTTAAAGTTGGAATAATAACAAATGGCTCAACTCAGAGGCAAAAGGCTAAAATAATTAACACGAATTTAAACAATTACTTTGATACGATCATTATTTCTGAAGAAGTAGGCTTTAGTAAACCTGATAAACGTATATTTGAACTAGCATTAAAAAAGCTTAATGTGCAACCAGAAGATGTATTATTTGTTGGAGATGACTTAGAAAAGGATATTGCTGGTTGTCAAAATGCAAATATAAAGGGCGTGTGGTTTAACCCTCAAAAAATCAAGAATACTACCAAAATACAATCATATGCCGAAATTAATACTTTGGATAGTTTGTTAAGATATGTTACGCCACAATATTTTTATAACAAGTAAAATCAATTTCATATATATTCAAAAATATAAAAAAGAGAAACTATCATTAATTTCATTGACCGTATTAATAATATAAAAATATATAGTTACAATAAAAAATTGGAGATTTTAATAGCTGCGGCTAATTTAATCTATGATTAATACGAAGTTTTGTAAAACAATTTTACTCATACTGTGTAAATAATAAAGGGGTGGGACTATGGAAATAAAGAAAGTGGTAATTGACGGATTAAATATTGCAATCATAAGAAATGATAAGGTGCTAATATCTGATGTTCAATCTGCATTAGATACTATGGCAACAGTTCAATATGAGGTAGATGCGAAACATATTATTATCCATAAATCTTTAATAAGTGAAGATTTCTTTGATCTAAAAACACGTCTTGCGGGCGATATCCTTCAAAAGTTTATAAACTACAAGGTAAAGTTTGCTATTGTTGGCGATTTCTCTATGTATACTAGTGAAAGCTTAAAGGACTTTATTTATGAATGTAATAAAGGTAAAGATATTTTTTACTTAGCAACTGAACAACAAGCAATTGAAAAACTAAGTACATTAAAGCAATAATAATACCCAAGTAAAATCTCCCTTTTTTTCACATCGCTTATTATTTACAACATATAAGAACTGACGTTTGTGGTAAACTAAGAAATGAATAAAGGGGGAGTTTTCTTGAACAATTTTAATGATATGATCCGAAATTTAAACAATATAGTTTACAAACCTAACAATTTAATGATTACGAATCTAAAAGAAGAAAAGCAAAACGCAGAATATGCAGGATGTTTATTTCACTTAAATAACAAAACCATTCGTTTTAGAAAATCAAAAATTACTCCTAATAAAATTGGTCAATTTGTTTCTTTTTGGGAAAAAGATGATAATATGCAAAATCAAACGTTTTCTTATGACGCTGCTCCTGACTTATTAGTTATCACTTGTATAGATGATCATAAACTAGGACAATTTATTTTCCCTAAAGAGATTCTTCTTAAGGAAAAAATCTTGAGAACACAAAATCAAAAAGGCAAGATGGCTATGAGGATTTATCCTATATGGGATAACCCTGTCAGCAATCAAGCTAAAAAGAGCCAAATGTGGCAACTTCAATATTTTGTTGATTTCAGCGATCATAATAATTTACCCATAGACAAACTATTAAATTTGTATTCGTAGCTTCTTATTTTAAGTAATCTTGTGGGTTAGACTTTTTGTACCGGTACAGTTAAACGAAATGTACATTGTTTCAGTACCCCATCAAACTTACAATCAGCATATACTATTTTAACTTATACATTTTAAGGGGTGCTGACTATGACAAGTCTACAACATAAGCTTTTTACAAGATTAAATCTTGCAAAGCGTACTGAAGTGAAGTTTGAAGAATTAAATACAATTCTCTTTGCATTTGCACACACTATACCATTTGAGAATTTAGATGTTATAGCACGTAATACGAATACAATTACTATGGAAAATTTACAGGATAAAATTTTAACTAGATCCCGCGGCGGACTTTGTTATGAATTAAATACTCTTTTTTACTACTTTTTAAAAAATTGTGGTTATGATGTACAACTTGCATTAGGTACCGTATATAAAAATGATATAAACGCATGGGCACTTGAGGATGGACATATAACGATTATTCTAAATTATGATAACGTACGATACGTAATTGATGTAGGTATTGCTTCATTAGTACCTCTAGTCCCTGTACCTTTTACTAGTGAGTCTGTTTCTTCTAAAAATGGTACGTATCGAGTGAGACAAAAAGATACGAGTAAAGGGAATTACGTTCTAGAAAGAAAAGATACGAACGGTGAGTGGAAAGTTTGTCATGCTTTTTATAATCGTATGATTGATGAGGCAGTAGTGAATGATGTTCAAAAAAGAGTAGTAGAAGATGAGAAATCTATTTTCAATAAAGGACCAATTGCAGTCAAATTGACGGAATCTGGCCATGTCTCTTTAACAAATACTAGTTTAACTGAAATAATTCATGGTGAAAAAACAAAACGTGAAATTACAGAAGATCAATATAGAGAGTTTTTATATGCTTTATTTGCTATTGAGTTGTGAATATACAAATAGCCGGTTCTTATTCAGAATCGGCTATTTGTATAATTTTTGGTTTAAAAGGTTTTCTTCTAATGTGTTTAGGGAACTGTGGTATAGTTAATGTTTTTAATGTTTCTGCAGCCTCTTCGTATGAATTAAAAACTGGTTCTTTTCCATCATCCCCCTGTAAAAACAATCCTTCATCTCGGATTACATACGGCATAAAACGACCCCTTCAAATAAAGATTTTGGTTCTTTTGAAACAGAATAACACTATTAAAGTTTGATTTTCTTAATAGATATAATACACTAGAACAGTATAAAAACGAATGTAAAATGAATTTTGAATGTAAAGGAAGATTTTTATGACAGTTATCGATAAATTGAAGCTTAATAAGTATACGAATATGGTGGTTATTAATGAACCAAGTGATTACGAAGTTTTTACAGGTAAAGAAACTGTATTTTCAAAAGAACACGATGCCATTTTTATTTTTGTAGAAACACTTGATGAAATGGTGAAACAAACGAATTATATTATTAATAATGAAGAATTACTAATTGAAAAAGGTTATGTGTTTTTCGCATATCCGAAAAAAGGTAATGCTCGTTATAATACTTTTATTCATCGTGATGAAATGTTTCCGGCTTTAAATGTTGGAGAAGATGGGTATGTAGGAAAGAGCGATATTAAATTTGCGCGAATGGTAAGTATGGATGACGTCTTCACTGTTGTAGGCTTAAAGCGTGAGAAGAAAAAAGCGACGAAAACACCTGCAATGAGCCAATGTGTAGCTGATTATGCAGATCGAATTCAAGATGTTGAAGCTTTATTAGCTAATCACCCAAATGAACTTAAGTTTTATCAAAGTTTAACGCCTGGATATCAGAAAGATTGGGCACGTAATTTATTTTCTGTAAAACAAGAAAAAACACGTGAAAAACGTTTTGAAAAAATGATTGAAGTTCTATCACAAGGCTATAAAACAATTGATTTATTCCGCAAAAAGAAAAAATAAGATTAGGAAAGTCACAATGATGCAACAATTAATTGTGATGAGTACATTGAAAAAAGTATTCCTTCCATTATACTAAGGAATGTTCTTATATTTATATAATTAGCAAAAGAGAAAAGGTGTTTGAAATGAAATCGTATATTGTAGTTGGATCTGGAATTTTAGGAGCGTCTACTGCTTATCATCTTGCTAAGGCTGGTGCGAATGTTACTATCGTGGATCGTCAACAAGTAGGTCAAGCAACTGATGCAGCAGCAGGTATTGTCTGTCCATGGCTTTCACAACGTCGTAATAAAGCATGGTATAAAATCGTTAAAGGCGGTGCACGTTACTATTCTTCGTTAATTCAGCAATTAGAAGATGACGGTGAAACGGATACAGGTTACAACCGTGTAGGTGCAATTAGTTTACATACTGATGAGAAAAAGTTAGATCAAATGGAAGAGCGAGCTTATAAACGTCGTGAAGATGCACCAGAGATCGGTGAAATTACGCGTTTATCAGCTGAAGAAACGAAAAAATTATTCCCAGCATTATCAGAAGAATATAGTTCTGTTCATATTAGTGGTGCTGCACGAGTAAACGGAAGATTATTACGCAATGCATTAATAAGTGCTGCGAAAAAACATGGTGCAACTTTTATAAAAGGAGATGCAGTATTAGTCCGTGAAGGTAATCATATTACGGGAGTTATAATAAACGATGAAACAATTTTTGCAGAAAAGGTTATTGTAACTGCAGGTGCATGGGCGAACGAAATCTTAAACCCTTTAGGAATTAATTTCTTGGTTACGTTCCAAAAAGGACAAATTGTTCACCTGCAAATGGAAAATACAGCAACAGAAAATATGCCAGTTGTTATGCCGCCAAATGATCAATACATTTTAACATTTGACAATGGTCATGTCGTAATTGGTGCAACACATGAGAATGATACCGGTTTCGATCACCGTGTAACGGCTGGTGGTTTAAATGAAGTTTTCCATAAAGCATTAACAGTTGCACCTGGCTTAGAAAATACTACCATGATTGAAACGAGAGTTGGATTCAGACCATTTACGCCAGGATTCTTACCTGTAATTGGCCCGCTTCCTAACTTTGAAGGTATTCTCGTTGCAAACGGATTAGGTGCTTCAGGTCTAACTGCCGGTCCATATTTAGGGTCAGAACTTGCTAAATTAGCGCTGGGACAACCAATTGAATTAGATTTAAATGATTATGACGTTGCTGGCGCAATTGAATAACATCGGGTATGAAAAAAACAAGCTAAGCAAATTCGATAGGAAATAAGCAGTTTTTTTCTCCATTAAGAGTAAGACTGTTTATGAAAAAATAAAATTCTTTAAAAATAGAGGGCTGACACCATAAACTTGCATTATTAATGTAGAATTGTGATGTTGGCTCTTTATTTTATATTTATTTAAAGCTTATTTTCGAGAGGAGGTTAAGCAATGAGAGCACCATATCAAGTATTGATATTTCCTTATATAAAAACTGACGAGTCTATTCAATATGCGATTTTCAACCGAAGTGATTATGGTTATTGGCAAGGGATAGCTGGTGGTGGAGAAAACGGTGAGATTCCTATTGAATCAGCAAAACGGGAAGCGTTTGAAGAGGCTGGTATTACAAGTGAATGTTCATATATACAATTAGATTCTGTGTCTTCACTACCAGTAGAGGATGTAGTTGGGGGATTCCTTTGGGGAGATGAGGTTTATGTAATAAAAGAATTTTCTTTTGGAGTTAAAGTCCCTACAAAAAACATCTCATTATCTAAAGAACACTTAAATTATAAATGGTTATGCTTTGAGGAAGCAGTAACGCTTTTGAAATGGGATAGCAACAAAACAGCATTGTGGGAATTAAACAAAAGACTATTAAAACAATAAAATTGTTAGCTAACAAAGATATTAGTGGAACAAAAATTGAACAATTTAAAAAACCCTTGCTACACTGCATTTGTAGCAAGGGTTTTTTCTTAGTGTCGTTTTTTAAGAATCAAATATGAATTTGGCATGGCCAATGAACTAAGAGAACTTGCACTAAGAAAGACCTTATACAGTTGCCTCTAAAAAAATGAAAATAGTTAAAAATATTTTTATGTTGTACGGTTTTTGACTATGAATAGCGGAATACATATGAAGTATTCAACAGTTCAAATAGAACGAGTCCTCTTTTTATTTTTAAGAAGAAAGATGACTCGTTTTATGCTAAAATTCGCTTAGTGTATATTTCGTTAAAATGTGGGTGGGACCCCTTTTAGCAAAACCGGAGTGGAAATGATGAGTATAAATAGTTTTGTGGAATTAATAAAGGACGAATTATTAAAAGAGGTAAGCATAAGAAGTGAGGATGAATTCGATCCAGTAGTAGTTAAAGATATTCCTAGACTTTGGAAGTGTTTAGGGAAAGGTAACTATGCCGCAGTATTCATGCACAGAAAGTACAAAGATTGGGTCGTGAAAGTTTACGCGCGAGAAGGAGAAGGAATTGAAAAAGAGTCAGAAGTATACCGAAGAATCGGAAATCATCCTTCTTATTCGAAGCTTATATATAAAGGGGAAAATTTCATAGTATTAAAACGTTTAAAAGAAATTACCTTATACGATGCTATTCATAAGGGGATTAAAATTCCTAAGCAGGTGATCCTTGATATCAATGAAGCTTTAGAGTATGCAAGGAAGCAAGGATTAACTCCTTGTGATGTTCACGGGAAAAATGTGATGATGGAAAAAGGAAGGGGATATGTAGTCGATGTATCTGATTTCTTAAAAACAAAAGAAGATAGTAAGTGGAGAGACCTAGAAAAGGCATATTTTACATTTTATTTGCCTTTCATTTATAAATTGCCTTTCCCTGTTAGAATACCGTATTTCATGTTAAATATTGTTAGACATTCGTATAGAAAATATAAGAAAATTAAAAAGAAATTCAAATTGTAAAAGGATAGCATACTTATCTTTAGGTTAGATAAGTGAACCACTAGTAAACAAAAGGACCGTACACTTTAGATATGTCTAATATGTACGGTCCTAATCTTTTTTATGTATACATATTTTTGTTAGTTATATCACTATCAATTCCAAAACGAGATATTTTGAATCAATGAAACCGTCAAAATAAGTGTTGATGCGGAACCAGCAGTTAATAACATTACTATTTTTCGTCCATTCTGTTCATTTGAAGATTTTATAAGTTCTGTAATCAACACAATCCATATTATTATAGAAACTATAGAAATAATATTTATAGACATATGTAACACATCCCTTCGTGTTTTTACATAAACATTTCTTTTTTTATAAAATAAAAGCAGTCTACTAAGAAAATATGTACAGCATTATAAATCAATATTCTCCTGTTAAACCACCTTTTTTAAATAGAAATACGACTGATAAAACGATAACAACAGCCTTCAAACTGCCCCAATATGGATAAATAGCATGATCTGTTAGATTAGCATGTTGAAAAATGTTCTCTAAACCAAAAATCCCAATAATGACTGCTAAAAGAAAAGCGGCTTTTCCAATAGTCGTATTACGATGGAGGGTAAATAAATATAGTGCAAATATTAGTGGTAAGATGATTTGTAGTAAAAGTGTCATAAGTAGACCCCCTAGTTTATTTATAATTATATTATATACAAAATTGTAATAAAAAGGAATTCAACTTGTTTGATACTAATAAGTTCACTCTAATCATACTCTTCTATTAAAAAGAATAAAAAGGGGTGTAAAGTTAATTGACAAAAGTTAAAGTTAGTTTACGACCCATTGTTCATAACATAAATTTACCTACTGTAATAAAAACAACTATTCTTCCAGGTGAGTCGGCTGAAAGACTATTTATTACAACCCAATTAGGGGAGATTTTCTACATAGGAGACGGAGTCATAAAAACATTTTTAAATATTCGTCAACGGATTATTACATTAGGCACATCTGAAGAAGGCGTTTCTAGTAGCGGCTATGATGAACGGGGATTGCTTGGACTAGCATTTCATCCGCGATTTTATCAAAACGGGTTATTTTATCTTCATTATTCAGTTGCTGGAACTCAAGGACCTGGTACACTTTCTGAACAATTTAAACCGAATCCTTGTGATCCGAAAACTTTAAACTTAAAGTGGGTAAATAGAAATACTCAATATGACCATATTGATACAGTTGAAGAATGGATATTACAATCAAACGGTCAACCTCAAAAACGCAGAACATTACTTAATATAAAACGCCCATTTTTTAATCATAATGGCGTAAATACTTTAAATTTTTCTCCTGAAACGGAAAAACTTGTTTTTACAAATGGAGATGGTGGTTCGGGTTATGATCCTTTTAATTTAAGCCAAGATGATTTAGAAATAGCGGGTAAAATAATTGAAATCGATGTAAGTAGAGATACAGTCATAAATAATCCTCCAGTAGTTTCGCGCTTTAATGAACTTCCTTTATCTATACAAGAAACACTTACAGTAATTGCGAAAGGTATTCGTAATATAACCGGTATTTCATTCCAAAGGTTTTATAATCAATATATTAAATATGCAGGTAATGTCGGACAGGATATTGTGGAGTCTATTTTTTCTTTTGTTCAATATAAACCGATACCGGTTACCGAACTTGTTAAAATGCATGTAATGAGACTCTCTCCCAATCAAGATGGGTTTATTAATTTTGGTTGGCGGGGATGGGAAGGGGCATTACCTACTTCTTTTATAAGGCACTGTTCTGATAATCCTGCTTTGGATGAGAGAACAATGGCTTATTATAATGAAACAATAGAATTATCCGCAAAGCGTATTCAGCCACTAATTAGTTATTTTCATAAAGACCCCAGACCAGATAAGTTTGGAGGAACTTCACTTACAGGAGTTCAGCCATATATGGGAACTACAATCCCAAATTTAAACGGTAGCGTTGTATTTACTGATCTTGCTAAGAAAGAAGAGTCTCGGCCGCCAGTTAAAGGTTTTTTAGCATATACTAGAGCTGGTACAGACGGTAAACATACTGACTTTCATGTTATTGAAACCAATTATGATTTTGGTACGCAAGCAGCTTATTATATGAGTTTAGGAACAAATTTGGATCAAACTAGGTTATATTTAGGGGTTTACGGTTCTATGAAAGTAACTGATTTTAACAAAGGTACCATTTTTGAAATTATCCCTTAATACGATATACACTCGCAGTTTAATAATACAAGGAATTCAATTTGTTTCAAAACACACAATTTCCCCCCCTAAAAGTCTTTTATTGTTTAGTAACTCATAACAAGTAGAAAGCAGCTCATAAACCACTAGTGTATGAATAATATAGAAATTGATGAATTAGATATCTTTAGGGGGTATTTTGATGAATCGGTTTGTACGTTATTGGTGTCAACTTATGATAGAGAATGATGGGAACTTTGTACCTAAAGGAAATTTGGCCCTCGCAAATAAGCTAGTCATTACAGCTTTAATGAGTGCTTTGGCCACCATGTTTCAAGCAGCAGGTAACTTAATTCCTGGTATAGGGTTATTTATTAGCCCATTTGCGACATTACCAATTTTTTTGGCTATTTGCTACTCTACTCGCGAGGGAGTACTTTCTTATCTTCTTACTATTCTCCTATTATTTATTATTGAGCCAAGTGAACTAATTGTATTTCCCTTTACTACAGGCTTATTAGGTATAGCTTTAGGACTTTCCTTTATACAATTCAAGAGGAGAATTTGGGTAGTTTCCTTTTCTGCGATTTGTCTACTTATAGGAATTATGATTGTTCTAGATATTTTCCGTTTTCCCGTACTTGGTCCTGCTATTCATACAACTATGAATATAAAAATTATTTTATCAATATTTATACTAAGCTTTCTATACTGCTGGATCTATGCAGGGCTTTGTAGAATATTGTTGAATAGATTATATAAAGTATGGTTTTAACAATTGTATAGAATGGAGATTTAAATCATGTATAACGTTGCAATTAGGAGACCGAATTCGGATGATTTAGAGGAACTTCACTTATTTTTCCGTATAGTTATTACGAATACATATAAAGACGAAGGATTGTCACAACTATTGGATGACATAGAAAATGAAATTAACATGAAAAAGCAATATTTGAAAACAGATTTTGATAGTAATGGAGAAAAACGTTACTTTTTATTAGCAATTGATACAAATAACGATAAAATCATTGGAACAATTGAAGTTGGTCCAGCAAGTACATTGATTAATAGTTGTACAGGTGGTGTACTTAAGGATTTGTATGAAATAGGAACTGTATTTATACTTCCAGAGTATCAAAGAAAGGGGATAGGGAGTTTACTACTAAATACAATGTTTCTTACGTTACTTAGCAGAGGAATAACAGAATACTGTTTAGATAGTGGATACAAAAAAGCGCAAAGTATATGGACGAACAAGTTTGGAGAGCCTAGTTATGTACTGAAGGATTATTGGGGAGAATCAAGTGATCATATGATTTGGAAGAAAAGTTTACATGATACACCCATAATATTTGAATTATAAAATGAAATATGCCTATGAACGTAGCTTTTCTTACATATGTATGCTATTATTTATCTTTATAATAAAAGAGGACGTGAATGAACTTGATTAAAATTAATATTCCTGAAGCTGATGTTTCAATTACTGAACGTAAACAAGTTATTAAGGGAGACGAGCCAATAATCACTCCAATTAATGGCTTTATCGATTTCCACTTGTTCCCTAGAGATAAAGGCGGCATTTTTATGTTTTACAATATTAATGACGAACTTCTTTTCGTAGGTAAAGCTCGTAAAATTAGACAACGTATTAAGAAGCATTTCGAAGACAATGTTTCACCAATTAAAAACCACCGTGATGAAGTATACCGCATTGATGCATGTGTCGTAGAAGATCCAACAGAAAGAGAAATTTACGAAACATATATCATTAATGAATACAAAGCAAAATATAACGTTGATAAAGTATTCTATAAATAAGTAACAAAAAACAATCCTAGTACATATGCTGGGATTGTTTTTTGTTTTAAATTAGTCCTCATATTTTTCTCCTTTTTTCAAATGATTAGCAACAATAAAACAGCATACACCTATACATATAAGTACAATTCCAATCATTTTATGTTTCCCCTCAAAGAAAGGAATATCAGAAATAACATTTGTCATACATAACCCTACAAACACAAGGATAGGTCCTACCCACAGTAATAGTTAAAAGTAAATTCCTGGAGAAATATAGTTTTTTTCATATCGAAAATTTAACCTTCATATATTGGTACAAGCAAACAAGAAAGGGGACCATCATGAATTGGTTAGAAGCTTTTATATTAGGGATCATACAAGGTTTAACAGAGTTTTTACCGATAAGTAGTACAGGTCATCTTTATTTAGGAAGGCATTTGTTTCAATTAGATAAAGCAGGATTGTTTTTAGATACGATGCTGCATATTGGGACTTTGCTTGCAGTGTTTATTTATTACAAAAAAGAATTTATATATTTAATCAAAAATCCATTTTCAAAACTAATGCTACTACTTATTGTCGGAACGATACCCGCAGTTGTAATCGGCTTGTTATTTAAAGACTTCTTTGAAGATATTTCAAAAACAGGTATTACGATTGGTTGGGAGTTTTTAGTGACGGGATTCTTTCTCTACATGGCGGATAAACAAAAGAATGGTCGTAAAAAAATGGACGACATTACATATAAAGATGCATTTATTATCGGTTCATTTCAAGCGGCTGCCATTTTCCCGGCAATTTCTCGTTCTGGTATGACAATCGTCGCTGCATTATGGAGAAAGTTAGACCGTGAAACTGCTGCTTACTTTTCTTTTTTATTATCAACTCCAGCCATTGTCGGGGCTATCATTTTGCAATTTGCAGATGTTTTTCAAGGGAAAGCAGAATCTATTTCAAGTACATCTTTAATTGTCGGAACGTTATCAGCAGCGTTCTTTGGTTACATAGCCGTTTCATGGATGATTCAATATTTAAAAAATCACTCCTTAAAAGTATTCGCGTATTACGTATGGGGATTAGGTATTTTAATTTTAACGTTGCAATTTACTCATGTGTTTTAAGTATAATGATAAAGAAGTTAATTAGTTTAAGATCCTGTTTCATTTATACAAGGCAGGATCTCTTTTTATTAAGGGGGAAAATATGTTTAATAAGGCTATCATTATTGGCGGAAGTATGGCAGGAAAGCTCGCAGCAAAAGCATTATCAACTTCTTTTAAAGAAGTAATCATTTTAGAAGCTGGCGAAAGATGGGATGGAAAGTCTTCGAGAAAAAGAGTTCCACAAAGTAATCACCCTCATGTGTTATTAAAAGGTGGAGAAAAAGCCATTGAGGAATTGTTTCCTAATATCACTAATGAACTAATTGAAGCAGGTAGTATCGTAAATAACTTTACTCGCGATTTAAAATGGCATCAATTTGGTTTATGGAAACAACCATTCATAGGAGAAGTACGTATGATTCAACAAAGTAGGTTTTTGCTTGAATGGCATATTCAAAAACGAATACATCAAATTTCAAATATCACCAGCAAATTTGGGACACTGGTTGAAGAATTATTAGTAGATGGAAAGGTTAACAAAGTACGTGGAGTAAAAGTTAAATGTTTAGAGACAGGCATGCAAGAAGAAATTCAAGCAGATATTGTTGTTGATGCTAGTGGATTTAGTTCAAAAAGTATATCGTGGTTACGTGAATACAATATCGAAGTGCGAGAAGAGAAAGTGCGTATTGATTTATTTTACGCAACTAGAATGTTTAAACTTAAAGAAAATGAGAAATTAGACTGCTGTAATATGCTCATGTCTCCAAGTTTCCCTGACAATCCGTATGGTGTTCTTATTCAAACGATTGAGGATAATCGTTATTTTGTTACTTTCAGTGGATATGCTAATGAGAAAGCACCACAAACAGATGAGGAATTTTATAATTTTGCTGAAAATCTATCAATCTCAAATGTTACAGATTTTCTTAACAAATCAGAGGCAATTTCAGATATCAAAACGTACAAAATTCCGTATCAAATACGTCGGCGATTTGATTTAGTGAATAATCTACCCGAAAGATTGTTAGTAGTTGGAGATGCACATTGTCGTTTTGATCCTGTTTTCGGTCAAGGTGTTTCAGTTGCGGCTATGGAAGCTCACCAATTGCAGTTGCTTTTACAAAGGAGACAAAAGCTTGATAAGGCATTTACACAGCAGTTTTATAAAGAGACCGCTCATATCATACAAACTCCTTGGGAAATGACAACAACGGAAATATCACGTCATCCTCAGCTAAAAAGAGAATTAACGATAAAGCAAAAATTTCAGCTATGGTATACGAAACAAATATATCAACTATCAGCAACGGACTCTGACGTTTATATTCGATTAGTAAGAGTGATGAATTTAATTCGTAGTCCATTTCACCTATTTCATCCAAAAGTGCTACTTGCTGTGTTACTGAAGCGAAAGAAATAGCAGGAAATTAATCGATTTAAAAAGAATATATAACAGTTAGTAGATATAGAAGGGGTAATCGAGATGAAAATATACATAGAACAATTAAAGAAACACGATGCGAAAGATTTATTTACGTTTGAACTTACGAATAAGTCTTTTTTTGAAACAATGGTACCAAATCGTGGCTCGCAATATTTTGATTTTGAATATTTCCAAAAACTACTAGATGATTTATTAATAGAACAGGCGGATGGAGATTCTTATTTTTATATAATTCGCAATGAAGAAAAAGAAATTGTAGGACGAATAAATTTAGTAGATATAAATTCGGAAACTCGAATCAGTTCGTTAGGTTATCGAGTCGGAGAAAAGTTTACTAAAAAAGGAGTCGCAACAGCAGCTGTAAAATTAATTTTAGACGTAGCGAAAAATAATAAAATTAATGAAGTTCATGCTAAAACAACTACTAATAATCTCGCATCACAAATTGTATTAGAAAAAAGCGGGTTTTCTTCTTATCATAACGAAGCAGATACAACATCTGTAGAATTAAATGGAGAACATGTGAAATTTGTACATTATATATGGAGAAATACTTCGCGTTTATTATAAGGGGGACTTATTCATGAATGATTTACGTTATCCAATTGGGCAATTTACATACAAACGTCCTATAACTGAAGAAATGATTGATACATGGATTCAAGAAATTGAAGATTTACCTAATGAACTAACGAAGGCAATCAAAGATTTAGATCAGAAACAGTTAGACACACCGTACCGCGTTGGTGGATGGACGGTTCGGCAAGTAGTCCATCACGTTGTGGATAGCCATATGAATAGCTATATACGTTTTAAATTAGCACTAACAGAAAAGAATCCAACGATTAAACCATATAAAGAAGAAAAGTGGGCAGAATTACCTGATTCTAAATTACCAGTAGATGTTTCACTAGTAATGTTAGAGTCATTACATAAAAGATGGGTTAACCTTTTATATTCTCTAGAACTTGAAGATCTAGAAAAGACATTTAACCATCCAGAGACTGGCGAAACAAAACTTGCTGCTGCAATTGGACTATACGCATGGCATGGTCGCCATCATACAGCTCATATTACCTCGTTAAGAAAGCGACTTAATTGGTAACATGGAGATTACATTAGAGAAGGCGACAGAAAGTGATGCAGCAGTTTTATTTCAAATGCAAATAGACTCATTTAGCCCTTTATTAAATAAATATAAAGACTATGAAACAAATCCAGCAAATGAATCTATTGAAAAAACTATTTTAAGGATAAATAATCCCAGCAGTAATTTTTATAAGATGATAATAGATTCGAAACTTGTTGGAGCGATATGTATATCCAAAAAAGAGCTACCTTATAAATTTTGTATTAGTCCAATGTTTATTCATCCAATCTATCAAGGGAAAGGAATCTCTCAGAAGGTACTTATTTTAATTGAAGAGATGTTTCCAGAAGCACGGAGTTTTGAACTTGCTACAATTTTAGAAGAAGAAAGAAATTGTTTTCTATACGAAAAAATGGGGTATAAAAGAACAGAAGTAATAAAGAAATTAAATGATAAAACTACACTTGTTTTTTACAAAAAAGAAAGGTAAAGCATTTGAAATACGCTTTACCTTTTTATGTTATTTTAGATTAAATATACAAAATTAATGTATATTATTCCAAAATAATCGGGTTAGTAATTTTACAAATGAATAAACATGCACAAATTAACTATTTCGTCGTATATGTTACCAATGCTTTTTGAATGCTTAAAACACTATCGTCACCTTTAAATTCTTTCGTAATTGGCGTGCTCAAACTAGATACCCAAATTTTAAGTTCAGCATCTAAATCAAAATGTCCAGCCGTTTCAATGCTGAATTGTGTAATGCTTTTATAAGGAATAGAATGATACTCTGTTTTTTTACCTGATATTCCTTGTTTATCTACTAAAATAAGACGACGATTTGTAAATACGATTAAATCACGAATTAATTTATAAGCATGCTCAACTTTCTCATCATCTAACATAATCTTCTCTAAATCACGTTCAACGCTCTCTGCACTCGCGTTTGATGCGTTTCCTAAAATACCACTAAATAAACCCATATGAAATTCCTCCTTTAATATCTATGGAATGAGTTACTTATATTGTACCATGTTACTAACTTAGAGATTATGACATTACTTTAGTAGTTTTTGGTTATTGTTGCAATTAGTTTATATAACCTCATCTTAAAATCTTGTGCTAATATAAAAATAAGAAAAATGAAGCAGAGGGATATAACATGAAGAATACCGGTTTAGTATTAGAGGGCGGAGGAATGAAAGGTTTGTATACTGCAGGCGTACTCGAATATTTTATGGAAAAGAACTTATTCTTTCCCTATGTAGTCGGCGTATCGGCTGGAGCCTGTATGGGAGCAACTTATTTATCACGTCAAAAAGGAAGAAATAAAAAAGTAAATACAGAGCTAGTAGCAGATCACCGTTATATATCTTATCGAAATTTGATTCGAAAACGTGAATTATTCGGAATGGATTTTTTATTTGATGAAGTACCTAATAAAATTGTACCATTTGATTTTCAAACTTTCTTAAACTCAAATGAACAGTTTGTCATAGGGACGACTGATTGCGAATCAGGACAGGCTATTTATTATAATAAAACAGAACACGGAAATGATATTTTAAAAATCATTCGTGCCTCAAGCTCTGTACCGTTTATAGCACCTGCTGTAGAATACGATAATCGAAAGTTGTTAGATGGAGGAATTATAGATCCTATTCCAGTTCTAAAAGCTCAAAGTGATGGTTATGAAAAGAATGTCGTTATCATGACAAAACCAGAAGGATACGAAAAGCAGCGGAATAAATTTTCTGGACTGGCTAAAATTTTATATAGAAAATATCCGAATATCGCAGAATCTTTAGTAGAACATTATCGTTTTTATAATGAGACGATATCTTATATGAATCAAATAGAACAAAAAGACAACTTTTATGTCATTCAACCAAGTGTACAACTTCCTATAAGCGGTATAGAGAGAAATAAAGAAAAACTCGTTAATTTATATAATCTTGGGTATACAGATGCTCAATATCATTATGAAAACTTATTAAATTGGATAGAGAAATAAAGGGGTGGAAATTTGAAGTTAGGAAAACAAATTATTTTTAAGGAATTGCAGAACATGCATAGTCCACTTCATAAACCGTTTCCTTATAGTGCTACAGCAAAATTGCAGCGAAACTTAAAAAGTAAATGTACCGAAGATGACTGTATAAACGTTGATTTTAATCATTATTGGATGCATACAGCAGCAACTTTAAGTTCTGTACTAAATGGAGACGAACAGAACATTATGTTTCAGCAAATCAAGTGGTTAAAGAAATCGTTTTTTTGAGTGGTTTCCGCAATATCGTTTTCTAGAAACAGAAATTGTTAAGTATCCCATTTTGTATAGAGATTTCATGAATTATGAGAAGACCCGAAAACTATTACTTTATTACCTTACTGAATAAAAGCAAAAACGTACAGGTTACATTACTTGTGCGTTTTCTTGTTCACAAAATATACAATAGTAACAACTTGTTTATATAGGAATTCTTATGATAAAAAAGAAGTACATATAGAGTATTACGAAGGAGGGAAGAGGAGTGCACTCAATAATAAGTCCTAAGTTAGAGGAACTTAATAGTCAATTAAAAAATGGAAACGAGAAAGCTTTTAATACTTTTTTGTATGAAATAAAGTCAAATAATACGCCACTAATAGAACAATGTCCAGAAGATGATCAGTATAAGCTTATCACGTATATATGGTTAGGGAATCAAAATACTGAAAACGTTTATGTATTCGGTGTTTTTCCTGGTTGGGATCTGTCTGTAAATCAATTGCAACAGTTGCTACATACAGATATTTGGTTTAAAACGTTTAGAACGGATAAGACATTTATTTCAACTTACTATTTTTCAGTGAATGATTTTTTTGAAAATGATTGGATAAAACGTAGTGAGCAGTACGAACTAGACCAATTTAATGGAAATACATTTGGAGATAGCGCCAATAAAACATCTGTATTAAAAATGGGTATAGAAATGCAATATGATAGTCGATTCAGTTTAAACCAATATCCATCTGGAGAGATTGAGACTTATTCATTCTATAGTTCAATTTTAAATAATACACGTAAAATCCATATTTATACACCTCATAATTATTCTCATAGTTCCCATCCTCATGAACTTCTCATTGTATTTGATGGGAATTCATTCATTAATAACCTTTCAATCGCAAAAACACTTAATTATTTAATTTACGAAAAAGAAATCCCGTCTTGTATTGCTGTTGCTATAGATCCTGTTGATCGACTAGCAGAGTTAACCTATAACGATAAAATGAATACATTTCTAACAGTGGAATTAATTCCTTGGATTCAAGCTAAGTATCACGTATATCAAGAAGCGAAACATACAACAATTGCAGGTTTCAGTCTTGGTGGCTTAGCAGCTTTTTATGCAGCACTTCTAAATCCACATATTTTCGGAAATGTGTTGTCAATGTCTGGATCTGTACATTGAAAAAAGGATAATTATGAAAATACAATTCCTTGGATTGAAAATCAAATTTCATCAATAGATTCTGATGCGACTCATCTTTGTTTTTACATAGCAGTAGGAGAACTTGAAAACGAACCTCTTTTAACAGTTAATAGACGCCTGTACAGAGCTTTCAAACAAAATAAATACCAAACCACTTATGAAGAGTTTCGAGGCGGTCATGACAGCGTGTGGTGGCGAGAAAAGTTATTCGATGGATTAAAGGCATTGAAATTTACAAAAACGACACTAAAAAATAAAAAGGAGAGGGAATCTATGAATCACGAAGAACTAGATAAAAAACTAAAAAAGCAAGAGATTTTAGTAAAAGATGAGAAAGTTTGGTCCTATACGTATGAGGATCATATCAGTTCTATCGTTAAAGAGGCAGAAAAGAAAGGGTCATTTGATAATTTACCTGGTAAAGGGAAACCTCTTAATCTTGATAAAGATCTTTCGTACAATCCCGAAAAGCAATTGTATAGAACGTTAAAGAATAATCATGTGTTACCTAGATGGATTGAGCTTTCAAAGGAAATTGATAATTTAAAAGAAAAACTAAAAGAACATACAAAAACGGCAGAAGCAGCGAATCTAATTCAAACTATTAATAAAAAGGTTTTAGAACATAATCTACTTTGTCCACCAAGTGCGCAAAAAACGAGGGTAAAAACGGACTTTTAACAATTTTCAATGCAGCCATCTCTTGCTATATAATTAAGTAAGGCATTTTCAATTCATTATTAAAGGGAGGCAATTGTGATGAAGAATACGTATCAACTTCAAATTCCGAAAGAACTAGAGCAGTATCGTAGTATTTTAGAAGAAAGTGTAAAACCGTATATTAAAGTGTCTGGAACATTAGCAGAGACAACTCTTTTTGAAAGTAAGTTTGGTGGTTATCCGTATTTACCTATAGATCAAGAGCATCCTAAAGATTCAAATGGACAACCTATGATGTTACTTGCACAGCTAAACTTTGAAGAAATTCCGCATGTTGAATATATGCCTCAAAAGGGAATGTTACAGTTTTTCGTAAGTGCTGATGATGAGCTTTATGGAGCAGATTTTGATCATCCAACAATCCAAAAAGACTTTCGAATTATTTATCATTCTACAATTATAGAAGATTTAAATAAGGTTATTACTGATTTTAGTTATTTAAACATTTTAGAATTAGAGGATTTTATCATACCTGAAGCAGCGAAACTACAGTTTGAATTGGGTCATCAACCCGTAACATCAAGAGATTATCGATTTGAAAAGATTTTTTGTGAGGATATTGATTGGGAAGCCATCGTTGATAAAGAAAACAATACAGAATTAGGCGAACTATATGATGATTTATGCGAAGATCAAGGGCATAAAATTGGTGGTTATCCATTTTTTACACAGACAGATCCAAGAGAATGGGAAGAAAAATACAAACAGCATGATGTGTTATTGCTGCAAATTGATACAGACGATTCATTAAATATTATGTGGGGCGATTCTGGTGTTGCTAATTTCTTTATAAAAAAAGACGATTTGTTAAATCTAGATTTTTCCAGTGTTATTTACAATTGGGATTGTTACTAAAAAGTTATCAATAAAATACCAGCAAGCTAAAAAATCTTCCTGAAGGTAAGGGAGATTTTTTGTGTTAAAAATAAACGTTATGTTAACTAGAGTGTAGAACAATGAGTGCATTAAAAGTCAAGCGTAAATAATAGAAATAACAACAAATAAAATAAAGTTGTAAAACGTGTGTACATAGCAATAAATTCATTAAGGAAAACATAAAATAAAATTATTAATTTATATTTTGTATAGAAATAATTTTTCCGAATAAAAATTTCTTGCCGATTAAAAATGATTTGGATTCGTTAATTCTTAAGCAATTATTGATTGAGAATTGCTGTGATGGATTTATAGCAAAATAAACGATAAAAAGTTTAGAAATCCGTTTAGATAAGATTTTATGCACATCTCACTAAAAATCTCTGTTTCGTCTCATTAAGTATAGTTTACTTGGTTTTTGATACCTGAGATTGCTTTGTTTCTATAACTACCTATAATATATATTATGTTAACTGGTTAAAAATAATAAACTTATTAAATGTTAGTTTGGATTGTATGCTCCCCCTATTCTTTGGAATTAATCCTGTGTGATGGATTGTGTGGTTATTTGTTGTTGATTATAAGGTCTCTAGATATAAATTATATTTAATACAATAAAAAATACAATTCGTTTAAAATGAACGCATTAAACGAATTGTATTGATATGATTGCGAATGCGTTTTTGAAATTAGTTTGCTACAGCAATCGCTTCGATTTCAATTAATAAGTTATCGTTAATTAACTTCCTAACTTCTACAGCTGAACTTGCTGGTGGATTCCTAGTGTCAATGTATTGATCTCGAATATCTCTGACAATGGCCATTTGAGAAATGTCTGTTAAGAAAAACGTTAATTTTACTACATCATTAAAGTTTAAATTTGAAGTTTCTAATGCACATTTAATATTTTCGAAAACTTGTCGTGTCTGTTTAGCTAAATCACCAATGCCGACTATTTGACCATCAGTGTTAATCGCTACTTGTCCAGATATGTAAATTGTTCGTTTAGCATTACTAACTTCGACTACATGTGAATATCCGAAAGTTGGTGGCATTGTTTTTGGATTGATAAATTTCTTTTGCAAGATTTTTCTCCCCTTTTAATATCTCATTTTCTTTATATATTAGATTTTAATTCATCATCTATTTACAAATTACTAAATATTCCCCATACAATTAGCTGCTACATATGTGAAATTATATAAGTCGCTTTTATTTAAAGTTCGTTAAATTAAGTTTGCAATAGATTTAATGGATTATGTACGTTTGATTTTTTTGAACACTAGTTATAATTACACCTTTTCTTATTAATTCTTTAGTTACTTTTGTATAGAAAAAATGATACCACCAGATAAAAAACTCTTCATAAGTTATTTCTTGTAAGTATCTGCTGCTCGCAAAGTATTTTTTTAAAGGTTTATCGTTTTCTTTAAGTAATAAGACTAAATCTTCACTGATTGTGTTTGCAATTTCGTTAAGTATAAATAAGTCTGTTGATTTAAATACAGGGATAACAGGTTGTGAATTTTGATATAAGCCTAATTTTTCGTAAACTACGTTTAAATGTAAGTCTTTTTGTCTATCTGCTGCTACGAAACTTTTTACTAATTGCTTTTTCTTATAATTAATATCAGTATTAGTATTTTGAAAATGTTCTTCAATTGTTTCATTATTTGCTGTTATTAAATTTAAAGTTGAATATCGAGTATTTCCATAAAGTCCAATTTGAACTTCTCCTAAATCTAAATACGTATTACCATACATCCCGAAAGCTTCTTTATCTGCTAGTTCTTGTTCTTGAATCGCATAATAATATCTTTTCTTATTTCTTAAAGGTCGTTTCTTTTTTAATTAGTTTTCTTCAATGTAATTTATTTGTCCAAAATCTAATAACACACCACTATACAATAAAAGACTATAAGATTCTTTAGATAAATGATTAAACGTGTCGATTCTTTTTGAAATAAATTCAATTTGATTTGAATGATTTTCAATGATCTTAAGTGTTGGTTTAATTAGAGGTTCACAAAGGTTATAAAGCTTTCTTCCTTCACAAGCTGTTATCACCATACACGTTGGATAGTATATCCCTCCCGTTTTTTTCAACAGCCCCTCTACTTCTAATGAATTAACATGCTCTTCAAATTCCTCATTCGTCCAACTTAGCATCATTTTTATAGCATTTGACTCAAAATCAAAATGGAGCATTACAAGTAAATATTGAAGTTTCGTCCCTTTTATTTTTATAGATGGCCAATTATCTCCAGACGAAATCATTTTTGCTTCATAAGCTGTATGTAATATATTCTCCGGACTATTATTAGTGGGCATTTCATATCCCCTCCCTTACTAGTAAATTCATTGTAAAATCTATGTATTTACTAAGTTCTATAAACGAAAATAAGTATCCTCTAATAATCTCAAATTAAAAACCTTAGCATAGATATACTAAGGTTTCTTGCATTTTTATAATGAATGAATTCTTTCATAGTCTTTTTTAAATTGATTATCATGTTTTAACCAACGTTTAAAAGTTGATTCGCTTATTTCTAAATTAGAACAAGCTGTACCAATACATTTATTTTTCATATATTCCTTAAGAAAATTTTGTTTTCTCTGCTTAACAGCAGCTTGAGTTCTTTTTAGTTTTCGATCTTTTAATTGATCTAGACTTAGACTTTCTTTCTGAAATTCTTCATATTTTCTACGCAAATAAATATCTTTGTCTTTAGAAATCCAATTTGAAAATAGTTGTATTAATTTTCTACCGGTTAAAATGACGCGATAATGTTTATTTTGATTTAGTAAATCGGTTGGTAAATTTTGATTTTGTAGTATTTGATTTAAAGAATTCATAAAATTATATGATCCACCTACAAAACTAACTGTATAAGTTTCATAATTGGCGTAACCATCCCCATCAAAATACCCACGAACAAAATGATGTAAATACTCTTCTGGTACGCACGGAAATTCGATGTTAAATGATTTACATGGCATGATTCCATGTATGTTCATAAGATCGTCTTTTATTGTTTTGCTATTAATGTTTAGCATATATACACCTGTTTCTTTGTTTTGGTATAGTGGCTGGTTTGTTTTTAGTTCTTTTTTTATATCTTCTAAAATGTAACTTTCTTTTTGTGATATACTGACGCATTGATTTTCTTTTTGTATGACACCATCTGCTGTTATAAACCCTAATATATAAGCCATGTTATTTGACCAAGTTTTAAAATAATTTTCTGTTATGTCATACTTTCTCTTCCAACTCCCTATAGCGCGTCTTGGAACGTTATTGTCTGTTAAAACCATACGTATATACCTAGCAGACACATTAGCAAGCATAGCGATTTCTGAGGTGCTCTTCCCTTCTGCATACAGATGAATAATTTCAGGTTTTGATAGTTTACATTTTGAATTCTTTTTTCTCTGTATTTGCACTTACATCCTCTCCTCTCTCTTACTAATTAGAGACATATTTTCTTCTTTAACATACAACGAAACGTATGTTCTTTGTTACTTTTAAGAATGAATTTACTCAATTAAAACAATTTACATTTACTTAATATTGATTTTATCTGCTGCATGGTTTGTATTTTATATATACGAATAATGAATTTGACGAATTTATGAAATGTACTTCATTTAAGATGAAAGATAAAATGATATAGTTTACACTACAAATAGCTACAATAACAACATACGTATATTGTTAAACGTAAAAAGGAGAACGAATGAAAAAGAAATATATTAATCAAATTCACACTGATGTAAGTTTTAAACCGAAAGATATTATAGGTTTAATGACTGATTACTTTAAAATGAAAACTAAGCTGCGTCCTATGAAAAATTTACCTATTGTTTTATCGAATAAAGATAATGGGTCTTTAGAGAGCGTTACGTGGTTTGGTCATTCTGCGTCTCTTTTAAAAATAGAAGGTAAAAAACTGTTATTAGATCCTATGCTTGGAGATGCTTCTTCCCCATTCCCAGTCTTTAATAGTAAACGTTATAGTGGTACGTTTTCTTTAGAACGTGAAGATCTTCAAGAAATTGATGCGATTATCATTTCTCATAATCACTATGATCATTTAAATTATAAAAGTATTATGCAATTAAAAGATCGTGCAAAGCATTTCTATGTTCCGACTGGAGTTGCACAATATCTTATTAAATGGGGTGTTTCACCTAGTAAAATTAGTGAACATAATTGGTGGGATGAAATTACGTTTGATAATATTAAGTTAGTTTGTGCTCCTGCAAGACATTTCTCTGGACGAAGTATGACAGATAGAGATTGTTCGTTATGGTGTTCATGGCTTATTCTCGGTCAAGAAACAAAAATCTTCTTTAGTGGTGATAGCGGATATGCGCCTCACTTTAAGGAAATTGGTGATAAGTATGGTCCATTTGATCTTACATTAATGGAATGTGGGCAATATGATACACGATGGTCTGCTATTCATATGTTGCCAGAAGAGACGGTACAAGCTCATATTGACGTTAAAGGAGAATTATTACTTCCGATTCATTGGGGTGCTTTTACATTGGCATTACATGAATGGAGTGATCCTATTGAACGTGTTACGAAAGAAGCAAAACGTTTAGGAGTTAATATTACAACGCCGCAAATCGGTGAATCCATTACGTTAAAATCTAAAGATTATCCCTCAGCAGCTTGGTGGCGTGAAGTTTAATTATAAATATAAAAAAGAGCGAATCTTTTTATTAGAGATTCGCTCTTTTTTATGTATTTAATTTTTTTCTTCTTTAAATTTATTACTTTAATAATTTCATCTGCCTCACATAAAATTCTGTAACAAATAACGTAAATTATTCTATTTCCTCAAGCATTTTCAGTTTAGTATTCGAAATCAATTACAAATTATAATTGCAGTTTCGTTTATATATTATGTATAGAATCTATCGAACCGTCCTGCTTAACCAATTCTTCATTCCTGTAATCTATTAATTTATGATTAGATAAAATAAAATTGTGTTCTAATATTAATTCATTATGTAGGAATTCAGGTAATAATTTTGGTAACATCTCTCCTACACCGTAATTATAGTCACTTAATATCCAGGACACACTTTTCCAATCTAAAATCCCTTCGGATACTTTTTTAGGTGTGGCATATGTAAATTCATACGGTAATTCTACGACATAAACATACATGCCACCAGAGTATGAAGAGTCCTCCCACTTAATAATTCCTTTAAATTGAATTTGATCTTGCTTAACATCTATATTTGTTTCTTCTTTTATTTCACGAATCGCATTTTCTAACGGTGTTTCCCCTGGTTCTATCTTCCCTCCTACCCCGTTCCACAATCCTTTTACAGGGTCATATTCTCTATTTAGCATGAGTATTTCTTCATTTCTTTTTATAAAACATAAAGTGTGCTTGTACATAATGTAATTCCTTCCTTCGTTCTTAATAAGCTCTCACTGGTGATATAAGATGAATAGCTGTAGATTGCTCTCCTGCTTCAATTAATATCGGTCTCATAGAACCACCAAAACTTAAAGTAACAGTTTCTTCTTTTATTGCTCTTAAAGCATCAACCATAAATCGTCCATCGAAAGATATATTTAATTGTTTTTCACCACGAATGGTATCTATTTGTTGTGTCTCAGATATTTTTCCGATTTGAGAAGCATTAGAAGAAACTTTAATAGTGGATTCATTGATGATTTCTAAGTTGACGTTGTTATTCGCCCATTCACTTGCTAATAAACTTGAACGATCTACACCTTGTAAAATCTTTTTTCTATCCATGTGAATAACCGTTTGAAATTCATTTGGAATGAGGTTAGATATATTAGGATATTTCCCTTCAATCAGTCTTGAATATAACGTAGTTGTGCCGAATGTAAAAATAATATGGCTTTCTGAAAGATAAATAGAAACGAATTCTACATTGTTGTTTATTAATTTTAAAAGCTCATTAACGGTTGCGCTTGGTACAATACAATTGGCTTTCATATTAGTAGAAATTAGCGTTTCCCGTATAGCTAGTCTATGAGAGTCAGTTGCAGCGCAAATTAATTTACCGTGATCCAACTCGATATGTACTCCGGTAAGAACGGGTCTAGATTCATTTTTAGCTACCGCAAAGGCCGTTTGTTTAAATGCTTCAATTAATTGTTCGGTTTCCATTTGTATTTCTACATGATTATCTATTGATGGTACGTTAGGATACTCATCTGCTGGAAAGCCATTTAAGTTCAAAGTGATTTCTTCTGATTGTATAGTAATTGTTTGTTCATTCTTACTTTTTATTACTATATCATTTGGCATTTTCTTTATAATTTCAATGAAATATTTTGCAGGTACAACAATAGTTCCTGCTTTTAAAATAGTTGTAATTTGTTCGTCATCTATGGAACTAGGTATAAATTTTTCGATGAAAATATTCGAGTTACTTGCAATTAAAGTAATTCCAGATTGATCTGCTATTATTTTGATACCAGATAAGATAGGAATTAAAGCTTTTGTCGATATGGCTTTACTTACTTCTGAAAGTGCTTGAGTGAAGTGTTTATGATTAACGATAAACTCCATTTTTCCCCCGCCTTATATGAAATGATATTTTTATGTTGATTGATGAATGATTGTTCCATTAAAAATGTAAGGTACTGTTTCTTTCTTTTGTAAAATGTCTAGTAAATGTTCTGGTATACGTAAATACGGTGCTGCTATATGAAGTTCCATCCAAGTAATCTCTTCAATTTCTTTTGGCCTGGATATATATGTCTCTCCGCCGATTATCTCGCCTGAAAAATTAAAGAAAATGGCATGGTGGTCTCTTTCCTCGAAAAAGGCTTCGCTGATAGAGCAAATCCCGTTTACAGATATATGTAGTCCTGTTTCTTCTTTCACTTCTCGAATTACTGCCTCTTCTAACGTTTCCCCGAATTTAACTGCGCCGCCTGGTAATGTGTAATAAGAACCATTCTTCCCTTTGTTTTTTACCATTAAGATCTTTTCGTTTGTTTTATCGTATAAAAGTGCATATGTAACATTTACTTTTTTCATCTAAGTCCACCTCTAATAATGGGAATTTTCTATCTTTGTTACATTCTACCATTTAATCGTTTTAAAATATAAAAAAGTTAATTGAGTATTTCATTTATCTTCTCTTAGCAAAGTTAATAATCGATAGTTCTTCATTACAAAATAAAAAAGAGCGTATTTTGAAATTGATTGTTCAACGTACGCTCTTTATGCTCTAATTGATTCATTTTTGGATTCTATATACTTTATAACCTTTTTTCTAAATAGTATCGATTGTGCCCCTTAGGATTGTCTTCACTTACCCCAATTACTTTATATCCATACTTTTTATAAAAATCAGGTGCCTGAAAACTAAAAGTATCTAAATTGATTAACCTGCACTCTTTTTCAATTGCAAATTCTTCAATAAGTTTTATTAACTTGGTTCCATAGCCTTCGTGTCTATATTCTTCAGAAACCCACAGGAAATCAACATGTACGTGGTGCCAAAATGTAATTGCAGTTATTCCACCTACTATTTCTTCTTTTTCATTTTTAACTATAAAACTAATTTTTTCTGAAGGCTTTTTCTCTTCATCCGAAATATGTTTTTGATTATATTCAATTACTTTTTCTCTTATGTAATCACTATCCTCCTGGACCCATTGTTTTACTATTTTCATTTTAATTATCACGCTCCTTTTATGGTATCTATTCAATTTAATAATCGTAATCTCCTGTCTAACTTAAAAGTTGTAGGTCACTGTTTCAGTTCACTAAAATAAAGAAAAGCCCTATCTGTAATAAGGCTTTATACGTTGTTCAATCCATTTTAATAAAAGCGTCCGTTAGTTCAACATTTTAATTAAATAATGCAATTGTATCGCTGCGAAAAAGAATGAATATTCCTAAACCAATTAGAACAATTGGAACTATAATATGACAATTGTTCTCAAGTACTTTAGCTAAAATAGGAGCTCTTATCAATGTGTAGCTAATAAAACACCATATTGCTATCATGGAAAAAAAGATAATTAATGTAACGATATTTGCTTCCAAGGTTTGACTAGCGAACATTGGTATATAAATTGAGATATTGTCTGCTCCATTAGCTAATGTAATCGCAGCTACTTTAAATAATGAGCCAGAAGTGTTATCAAAATGTTTTGTAATAAAAAAGAGCCCTATATTAGGACTCTTTTTAGTATTACGCTACTTTCCCATGTAAATGTTTTAGTTCCTTTTTCTTCTCTGCTTTTGGTGGACGAATTAATATCGAAATAATGAAGGAAATAACGCTTAAAACACCAATTATAATAAAGGTCGGTTTAAATCCACCAAGTAATGCTCCGATGAATGCTCCTGCAAGCGCACCAAATCCGAACCCTTGGTATACAATCCCGTAATTTGTACTATGGTTTTTTAAACCGAAGTAATCTCCAACAATGGCTGGGAATATTGTAATATTACCACCAAAGCAAAAGGCTACGCTAGCTACACAAGCGAAATAAATCCCGTAATTTAGTGGAATGAAACTTAATGTAAAGACTGACAATCCAATAATAATAAACGTTGCAGAGACAATTTTCATTCGACCAATTTTATCTGATAGCGTTCCAAGAATGATTCTACCTACTGTATTAAAGATTGCAATCATTGCGACGGCGTTAGCAGCAGTTGCTGCGCTAAGTCCAACGAGCTGTACCCCAATATCTTTTACCATACCAATTAAATACAGACCACCCATACACGACGTAAATAGCATGAAAAACAAGAAATATACTTGTTTCGTTCTCATCATTTCACGCGGCGTATAATCATTGTGTAATGTTTCTGTTACTGTGTTACTTACAATTGCTTCACGTAAGAAGAACGATCCAATTAATACTAAAAGTAAGACGATAATACCCCAATATAAAAATGCTTGTGATACACCAAGGCTGTCGATAAGATTCCCGTTTACATATCTAAAGATTAGGCTCCCCATTCCGTATGCTGAAACAGATATACCAGAAATAAGCCCTTTTCGGTTTGGAAACCATTTAATTAAATTTGATAGTGATGTAATGTAAGCAGTTCCATCTGCATAACCAACAACGACACCAGCTAATAAATATAGTAATGGCAAGGAAGAAACTTGTGAGCTAAGTATTAAGCCGAGTCCCAGAACAATCCCTGCAGTAGCGATGAGTTTACGAAGTCCAAATTTTTTCTGTAACTTTCCCGCAAATAAGGTTGAAAATGATAAAGAAAAGCTTGTTATGGAGAAAGTTATCGCAACGGCATTAAGGTTCCATCCAAACTTACTGACAAGGGGTTGATTAAATAAACTCCATGTATAAATTGTTCCAAGGCCAATTTGAACAATGATTGTGCCTAAAACAATTAGTAACGGATTTATAGTGGTTTGCTTCATACTAACTGTCCCCTTCTATTATCTTGACATGAATTTTCACAGTTAGTATAACCATCATAAAATGCAAGATACTGTGCGGAAAATGGAAATTAAGTTCATGCACACAAAAAGACACTCCATAATGAAGTGTCTTTTTGCAGGTTATATACAGATATATTTCAAGAAAGCTTTGTTAAGATAAGACATTTTCAAATGCTTATGTATATAGGATATCAAAAGATTTCTTTCATGTGATGGGACTTAAGATGTATTTTTTATTCATCATATAGTCCGATGAACGAATAATTAGTATTCAATTTCATCAAAATCCTTCGGCTGCGGTACTGTTTGCATATTAGCTGCATCTTTTGGATCGCTATAAATTGCATTTTGTTCTGTATTTACATCTTTAATGTTTTGCTTTTTGTTTTTATTTATTTTATCTTTCATTTTTTTCACTCCTTTTCAATATAGGAGTAATTATGCCCTATTACTGCTACGAAATGTATCTGCGACTAAATTGCTAAATTCACGTAAATAATATAAATAATTATCACCGCCATAGTTATATCTTTTATTATACATTTTCGCAACAACTACATTATATTCAGGTATTACTAATATAGTTGGTCCCGTAATTCCTAATATTTGATACGATCCTTTTGGTACGCGTTCACCAAGTTCACTTAATTGTGCAGGTTCATTTTGAACGAACCAAAACAAGCCATTTTGTGGTAGCTCTTTATTTACATATGTTGGACTCTGCAAACTCGTAGCGATTTTTATAACTTCTTTTGGAACAATTTGTTTATCATCTATCATACCTTGATTTAAATGAAGATTGCCCCACTGCGCAAATTCTTTAGCTGAGACAAATAAATTTTTTTCAGTACCATCATCTACCGTACCAATTTCACTAATTGCGTCTTCATTTGGATTATTAACAACGTCAACTAAATTTTCATCTTGCTGAACTCTCCAACCTGTTTCTTGAAAATTAGCAGGTCTAAACACACGCTCTCTTAACAATTCAGGAAAACTTTTGTTATATAGCTGATAAATAAGACGTGTCATCATTCTTACATTAATATCTCTATACGCCCAAGCTTGTCCGGGTTCAAATTCACGAAAAATTGTCCCGTCATCCGTTTCTTCTAAACCGTGCGAATGTGTTACTAAATGTCTTATCGTTGTTTTACCAAGCAATGCAGGATCAAAGTCTTTAAAATATTCTATCGCTTCATCATCAATAGAGTTTATTTTCCCCTCGTAAAGCGCATATGCTATCATTAATCCTAAATAACTTTTTCTCGCAGAAGCAACATTGAACTGGGAAGATGCTGTTACCTTTTTACTTTTAGATGTATTTGAATGGTATCCACTATAATGCTCTAGTACAATTTTGTTATCCTTTATAATACAAAGTGCTGTAGCAGAACTATGATTTTTCTCTTTTATATTCTCCACCCAAGAAATCAACTTATCATATGTATACAAATAAATCCCCCTCAATACGCATAAAAATTACAGCTTGAAAGAAAAGTGCAAAATAGTTTTCACACCTTTCTTTCAAGTAAATAGCTTTGATATTCTATACTTAAATGATCCACCAGTTCCAGCAATTAAAACAACTGAAACATCCAGCGCAACCTATGCATCCGCCGCAACGACCTGCACAACCACCACATCTACCGCCACATCCGCCACAGCGTCCACCACAACCCCCGCATCCGCCGCAACGACGTGCATCGTCTTGAATGTAGTAGTATGGATATTGACTTTGTTGTTGATCCCAATACACAACATTACCAGACTGATAATCATTAAGGTTTAATGATTGTAATTCTTGTTGAAACTGATTCATTACGAAACCCTCCATTTATTAAAATAAAATTCTGTCCAAATATTAAGTTTAATTTAGAAACAAGGCTATAGACTAAATGCGTACATCAACAAAATATGAACTTACACTAGGTGATGTACCTTGTTTTGCAGCCTATTTTCTTTATATCCTTTCAATGGACGAATTTACTATAAATAGAGTGATTTAAAAATTGCTAATCCAACAATTTAGTAGTTCATCACTTAATTTTCTTTCTAGTAATTCTTTAACTGAAGGCATTGGCATAATTTTATAAGTATTTAAAGATTCCTTATTATAATCTATCCAGTGAAATGCTAAATGAGATTCTCTAGACTTTGGTGTTAAATCAATATGTAACTCTTGTGAATCTACTTCAAAAATGTGGTTAATTTCATGATGAAGCACTTCTTTATCTTTCCATTGGTTTTCTATGACCCCTAAAAACCGTTTTATACTACAATTTACTCCGAGTTCTTCTCGTAACTCTCTTATTAATGCATTCTCTGCTGATTCTCCAATTTCAACATGGCCACCAGGTAAAAAATAATGATGACCAATATATTCAGCAACTAGTAATTTTTTATCTTTTATTATAACAGCCCGTACAATATGATGGAATTTGCTTTTCAACTTATATTCCTCCTAGGTATTCAATTTATACTTGCTCAAAATAGTCATTTAGTATCGGTATAATATAAATCATAGGTGTTTCATACGGATGAATATTATTAATAACTTCAAGAGCACCTTTTACAAGTTCACGTTTACACTTTATTTCAACTTTACATTCTTGCCCTTCGCATATTTGACCAATTTCCCCATTATAAGGTGATGCTCCCTCTAACGGTCTCCAGTATCCTTTTACTGAACTAAAAGAAAGACAATGGTCATATTCTCCAGTTTTACAAGCGCCAATTTTATTTAACGCATCCCTTAACATTTCAATGTATTCTTCAGGAATAAATACTTCGATTTTCACTTCAGTAAATTGCACAATTCATTTCACACCTTTACTACATCATAGTTAAACGAATAAACGATATACTTGCTCACCATCATAATCATGTCCCAATGATTGAAAACCATAATGTTCATATAGTTTCTTTGCAGAGATATTATCTTTATGTACTGTTAATCTAATTTCTTTACACGCCTTAAACGTATTTTTTATTAAGTATATACTTTCTTGTAATGCCGCTTTTCCATAGCCTTTACCTTGCTGCGTTTGATCAATAATAAATCCGTTAATCCAATACATATTTGTTGTCTCTTTTACAACAGCATGCATAATAAAACCAACCATAAGATCACCATCATATATTGCAAATGGTATGTATTCTACATTCTCGCCATCTGGTTTTATATATACTTTAGCAAGTGAGACTGCTACAGCCGGAACAAATTTTCTTTGATTTTCTTTAACTTGTAACTTTAATGCATCTTCCCAATTCTCTCTCGTAACAATCTTTAACTGGATATTCAATATTGTAAGCTCCTTTATTAAGTGGATATATTTTTATATTCAACGTAGTGAAATAATCCCCTTTTTCGACAACGGCTTTTAACTAACTTTTTATAAAGCTAAGTTGGAACTTGAAATGTGTTGAAATATTATTGTGAATAGAATCTACCTTGTTGTATTGAAGTGTTTTTCACTCTCAATTTCTTTCTTTAATGATACATGCGCAATTAAAACCCCGAGTATAGTAATTCCACCGCCAACTATCGAAACAAAAGTCGGTACTTCACCTAACCACGTCCAAGCAATAAAACATGCAGTTACTGGAGTTAAATATAGAGAACTTGTTGCCTCCGCAGCACCAGCATGAGATATAATATATGCCAATGCAATATACGGGAGTACTGTTGGAAATAACCCTAAATATATAACGCTCAAATTAACTTCAAGAGGAGCTGCTAGTATTTCTTGATAAATTCCTGGTGAAAAAATAAGCATACATACCGTACTAGATAAAATTGTATATATGGTAAATGGCAAGAAACCGTACTTTTTTAAGTAAGATGATTGGAAAACGAAAAATAGGCTTTCGGAAATCGCTGCTAATAATATAAATAATCCCCCACTATTTAATTGAATAGCATCTCCTTGACTAAATGATATGAAAGCAATTCCTATAAAACTAATTACACCTCCAATCCAACCATTTAATTTCATTTGTTCTTTTAAAAAAACAGAAGCTAGAATTGCTGTTACTATAGGTGTGACTGAAACAATTAAACTTGCAGATCCAGCATTTACTGTTTTTTCGCCATAGTTTAATGCAATGTGATAAAAAGTAAATCCTAAAGTACCAAATATAAAAATTGCTGGGATATCTTTTAATTCAGGTAGTCGTAACTTATATAAAAAGGAAAACAAAAGAAGTACAAATGAAGCAATTAATAAACGTAGTAAAGTCAGATGCTCAGGTGTATAAGATTCAAGCCCCATACGAATTGCCGGAAAAGCAGATCCCCATATAAGAATCGTAAAAGCGTGAGCACATATAATACGTAAATCCCATTTTTTATTATGCATGTTGTCTCTCCCTCCCTAATAAACCAACCATTTTCAAATTACCAATTATTTCTTTTCATCATATTTAATAGTTGATACAATGTCTTCAACCAGTTTTTTATCGTAAAAACCAACCACTTGGCATTTTTTAAGTGAACGAGGGAGTTTGTTTATGACAAATAGTAAAAAACTGCCTAAGTATCGGCAGATAGTAGATTATATGAAAGAAAAAATTGAAAACAGAGAATGGCCAATTGGAAGTAAGATCCCTAGTCAAAGGCAGTTAGCAAAATTATTTCAAGTAAATCGTAGCACTGTAATAACTGCACTAGATGAACTTATGGCTGATGGCTTGATTCAAGGGAAAATTGGAGCAGGAACAATTGTAACGAATAATACATGGTCATTATTAGCAACGAATCCCCCGCCTGATTGGAGTGAATATGTAAAGGCCGGTATTCATAAACCCAGCAAGTTAATGGTACGAGAAATAAATGAAGCAGAAGCAAATAACAAACTTATCCATCTTAGTAAAGGTGAACTTGCGCCTCAACTTTTTCCACTAAAAACAATGCAGTCCATTATGAAAAAAGTAAGTGAGGAATTAGATTATTTTGGATATGAGGAACAAAAAGGGTTTTATCCGTTACGTGAAGCAATAAGTAAATACGTAAAATCATTTGGAATACATGCATCACCGAGTTCCATATTAATCGTCTCAGGTGCATTACAAGCATTGCAATTAATATCAATTGGTCTTTTACATAGAGAGTCAACCGTTTTACTTGAACAACCTTCTTATTTATATTCACTTCATATATTTCAATCAGCAAATATAAATCTATCTGGTATATCAATGGATCCTCACGGTATCTTATCTAACGAGTTATTAAAACGCATTAAATATAGTCATAAGAAAAACATTTTATATTCAATCCCTTGTTTTCAAAATCCAACAGGGGTATTAATGTCTAAAGAGCGAAGAAAAGAAATATTAAAAATATGCGAAAAGGAACAGTTACCTATTATTGAAGATGATATTTACCGCGAGTTATGGATTGATGAACCACCTCCAGTTCCTTTAAAGTCGATAGATAAACATGGACATGTATTATATGTTGGTAGCCTATCTAAAACACTTAGTCCTGGACTTAGAATTGGGTGGATTATCGGTCCAGAGCCTGTTATTGATAGATTGTCAGATATAAAAATGCAAACAGACTATGGATCGAGTTCATTATCTCAAAGAGTTGCTGCTGAATGGATAAATAAAGGTTTTTATGAGGAACATGTAGCGAACGTAAGAATTAAACTTAAAGAAAGAAGACAAATAATGATACAAGCTTTAGATAAGTATTGTGCAGATATTGCTACCTGGGATATTCCAAGTGGTGGATTTTTTATATGGTTAAAGGTAGTACCTATCATTCCGATGAAGAAATTATTTTCAGAGGCACTATCAAAAGGAATTCTTTTAAACCCAGGACGTATCTATGAAGAAGAATCAGATCAGTACATTCGTTTATCATATGGATATGCCTCTTCAGAACAAATCACTAACGGGATTAAATTGTTGAGTGAATTAATTCGTAAGCTAACGGCATAACAAAAACTCCTCTTTTTCTATAGAGGAGTTTTTGTGTATTTTATTTACCATAATCTCATTTCCTGTCCTAATAAAATAAGTCCTTCATAAGGATCCCCGTCAATGTTTAATACTTGAGCAAAAGCAGGTTCTGTTTTTAAACCTTTTTCTTTTAAAAGAATTACTTCTTCCCTTATATGTGGATGCTCCATTAATAGCATGTGTTCTACAATCATATGTTTATATGCATTTTGGTTACGCACTGGCTTAGGTTGAGCAAATAATCCAAATTCAAAACCTTTAAAATTGAAATTCACTTTTATCGATTCGGTATTTTTAATTTTTTTCTTTTTTATTTCGAATCCTTCATAAGAACCATATAAAGATCTCATTTCCTGTTCAAAAGCATTAAATTTATGTACTTCCATTACAATATCTAAGTCAGATTGAGGAGTATCAATTCTTATAGGGATTGTCCCGCAAAGAACTGGATCATATAAAGATAGATCCTCAATTATGTTTAGTTCATTCAAAACATCGTATACTTTTTGTTGTTTGTCATTCCCATATTGTAAATATGTAATAGATGTAAACATTGAAGTCGCTCCTTTATTTCACGTAATACGTACCTCACTAAATTTAAGGAAAATTTGTTCTAGGAGTACCTTTATTTCAATATATTAAGACGAATAAACAATATGTTTCAACTTTTCTCCTATACTGCAATACTATAAAAATAAAAAAGGTGGAATTATTATGAGCATTTTCAACATTCTTTTGACCATCCACATACTATTTGGAACAATATGCTTAATCACCGGTATTGTAGCGATGGTTGCTCAAAAGAAGAAAGGAAAACATACGGAATGGGGCGAAATATATCATGCATCCTACGTTGTTGTCACAATTACTGCAATAATACTATCCATTATGAACTGGGACAAAATCGCATATTTATTTTATGTAGCAATTTTCTCTTATGCTTTTGCGATTTATGGCTACCTTGCACGAAAAAAACGTTGGAAAAATTGGCTTCACCACCATATTAGAGGTATGTTAGGCTCTTATATCGGTGCCGTTACCGCACTATTAGTAAACATAGGTATTCATATTCCCATAATTAATTTATTGCCGCCTATATGGTTTTGGTTTTTACCTACATTAATCGGTATTCCTCTCGTAGCCAGTGTATCAAAAAAATATAAAAAGCGTAGTTAAAATTCATTACATTTTCGTTACTTTCTGATTATTATTATAAAAAATCATACTCAATGTAATATTTTATTTATAAATTCAAGATCGTATTGCTTTAAGTTAGTCATTTAGAGCTAAATAAAAAGAATCCAATATAAGTCTTGGATTCTTTTTCGAATTTCATTTCAATGTCGGCTCTATGTATTCAACGATAAATCACTCTTTGCGCCCTAGAAGAATTAAAAATGATATAACGTTGTCGGAATGAAAAAAGTGGTATATAATAAATATTAACATTACTAGTAATTATTTTAGGTATTCCTAGAATAAAGGAGCGATACATATGAAAATTACTATTTATTTCGGAAGTCATGAAGATCAAGATGTTCGTACTATGGACTGTCATTTAGATGTAGAAGATACAGAAGAGATTGTTTCTGTATCATAATATAAATAGTTGGGATGAACCCTCTTCCCTACAACGTTTAAGGCACCTTTTTATAGGTGTCTTTTTTGTTGTTTTTTCGTCAAAAACCCTTTACTTTAGAGCCTTTTAATAGTAAAATATAAATATACGAACAAACGTTCTTTTTTTATTTTAATTGTACATGAAGGGATGATTTTTACAATGGCTCAAGCAAAGCGCAGAGGAAGAAAAAAGCAAACACCTATTATTTCAAATACAGGCTTTATCGGCTCTGTCTTTATTGATACATTGGAGTTACAAAAGAAATCCTATTATTTCGCCCGTAAAAAACTTCAAATTGTTCATCACGTACTAGATGGTCTCTCCGGGGCAACAAGTTCTCTATTTAAAGAACATAATATTTCAGCATATATGTCGTGTGTGTATTTATATAAACAAAAGAAAATCGGCTTTGTTCTTTCAACGAAACCATTTGAACAAAGTGACGGTGTTGCTTATTTTGTAAATTATTTAATCGAAAAGAATTTTTACGGTAATCATGACGAAGATGTAGAATATCAAGAAGTATTTAATACAGGTTTTATCGGTGTAGTATTCGCCGATTTATGTAGTATAGATCGTTTTAATTTCGAGTTTGAAATGGGTATGTTAACAAAATTAATGAAAGATATGATTATACCGGTTAAAGAACTCTTTTTACGCCATAATGTACCGGCTTATATCTCCACTTCTCATTTAGAGGAACAAAACAAATTAGGTTTCGTTCTATCTGTAAAACCATATGATGAACGTGCAGAGGCAGATTTATATTTTGAAGCGTATTTAAAAGAACGCGGGTTATTTATTGGTGATGAAGAAGATGATATTGATAAGATTGTTATTAGAAAAACAGCTGAATTACGATAGATAGGCGCAGGATGATAATCCTGCGTTTTTTAAGTTACATTAAACACTAATCATTCTCGCCCATCGACTCGCAACAATTCAAACCGCTCATCAAATTGTTGTACTTGAAAACGAAAAAATTGTTCAAAAAGGACCACACGACGAACTACTCCAACGTAGAGGTGCATATCCTCATTTCATTCGTGTTCGTCATGAAGCAGAAAACTAGGTTTTAAAATAATTCCTCCTATTTTGGGTACCCATCAAGCTAGGATTTTAAGACACCCCCATAACGAGAATTTTGCTTTTTTACAGTTAGTTATGAAAATTCCATTTGTTTTTTCATTTTTGGGGTACTAAACTTAAAAATTCAGCAAGAAGCACAGACTAAAACACCTAGTTTTCACGATATAATTCTCAGCTAAATTCGCAAAAAAGAGCTTGAATTCCCAAGCTCTTTTAAATATCACTTAATAACTTTATAACCACCATTTTTCCTGTGGAATTAAAACTGTTTCAATATCAAAGTTATTCTCAAACCATTCCTTCATCAATGTTTTATGAACAAGATATTCTGATGCAGAATGGGAAACGCCGATTAAAGACATCGAAGTATTAGAAACATAATCCATCATTTGTTTGTATCTTTGTTTACCATATTCGTTATCAATATGGCAATGGATTTCGCCAGTGATATAAGCTTGAACTCCTCTTTTTTCAGCTTCCTCCATCCAACTTACTTTGTCGCCACAACCTGCCACGATAGCTATTTTCTTTACGTTATTTATGTTCTTACCCTCAAAATCAACATATGGGATATCGAATATTTCTTTTAAGTGAGAAGTTAGTTCACTTGTACTCTTTTCTTCAATGTTACAAATTAGAACTAGGTCTTCATTATTTATAGAACTTGTTAAAAACCCATCAATAATTTCTGCATTTAATTGTTTAGCAATAGCTACACTTGTACCTAAATTGGCATGATAATCCATGGGTACATGGCATGTATAGAATGATAATTTCTTTTCTTTTATTTGTTTAATGTATTTTTCTTTTATAGGAACAAAACCTTTGCCCCATACTCCTTTTGGATCTCCACATTCCATCAATAAGGGATGGTGCATAAAAAGTAAGTCTCCGCTATTACTTTCTTCTATAAAACGTTCCAACACTTCATCTGTAGGGAAAACGGCAAGAAAAATTTTCTTTACATTTGCATCCCCTTTTAACATTAGACCATTAAATAACTCCACAAAGTCTTTTTCAAAAACTGATTTCCAGTCAAACTTTAAAGGTTCATAGACCATTGGTATGAATTGACTGAAAGCAGAATCCTTCCCAAATGATTTTATATCAAGTTCAATGTCCAGTTTAGACACTATTTCACTTAGTTTAACCATAAAATTATTCCCCCAAAAATTTTATAATTCAATACAAATGGTTAGAAAAATAACAATTATTATATTCTTTTAAATATTTTAACATAAAAATTCATTTTTCCTCATGAAAAAATCACTCCTGTTATTTAAAGTACTCCCTTCACATGCACATCAAGCTAAGTTAAAATCATACCTTCAAAATGAAAAAACGCTTTGCTTATTGTAAACAGTTTATAAGAAAGGATGGCGTTTTGACGAATCCTATCATTTCAAATAGATTGAATCTTTTCGCTCAAGAGCTACAATACTTTTTATCCCCAGTGGCCCTACAAGATATTGCCAAACAAGTTGGCTTTGTACAGCGATCTAATAAGTATCAAGCAAAAGAACTCATTGCCCTTTGCGTATGGCTAAGTCAAGAAATTGCTAGCACATCATTTACACAATTGTGCAGTCAGTTAGAAGTTTCCACTGGGGTACTATGAGCTCAGAAGGACTGAATCAACGCTTTAATCCAGCAGTCGTCGCATTTCTTCGAGAAGTCTTTACTTCTCTTCTCACACAAAAACTCTGTTCAAATTTACTTTTCTATCAATTACTAGTTTTGAACCAAGGATCATTTCATATCTAGTAAGTTACTTGTTTAGCTTGATGGACATGGGGTAGCGTCAGGAAAATGCGGATTTACAACGATAAGGGAATTCCAATTTAAAAAGCCCAACTTCTCTGCAAATTAAAATAGAGAAATTGAACTTTTTAGTTATTTCATTTATTTATTGAATTCATTAACTGGAAGAAGTATTCAGGTTTATGAGTCTTATTTAGGTTATACCATGAGTGTAATGCATCTGGTGTAAATACATCTATTTTTTTCAGTACCTCCATTGCAAATTCCAGAGGAGCTATTCCTGATGCAGTAACTAAATTTGCATCAGATACCGCAGATCCCAACTCATAGAACTTTTCTCCTTTATAGTTAGGACATACCATTTTAGTATATTCTAAGTTATTACTTGTATGCTTTCTAGTATCTAAGTATCCCATATTCGCGAGGGCATCAGTTGCACCACAAATTGCAGCAACAATAGTGCCAAGCTCTAAAGCTTGGCCAATTCTCTCCAAAATAGGTTGATGAATTTCTTCACTCCAAGTAGTCCCTCCTGGTAAAATTAACAGATCTTTACTCTCAAGAATACATTCATCAAGGGAAATATCTGGTTTTATGCTAAGTCCTCCCATAGTAGTAATCATTTCTTTATTAGCTCCTACTGTAATTACTTTTAAAGGTGCTAAATCTTTTTTGAAATATCTTCCTGAGTTTAGTTCAGCAATTAAATATCCATATTCCCAGTCCGACATTGTATTAAATACATATAGAAAAACCTTATTTGTTTGCATCCAATAACACTCCAATCACAATTGATATAGATATTATAATATAACTTCCCTGACAGTTAACGTCAGGGAAGTTATCATACTTGATGAAATTTTATTAATTCCGACAGAACTTCAATAAGTCTTTTCTTAAGACTTATTGGCTCAATAACTTTAATAGATTTATTGTACGGTAAAAGTAAATACGGTACATATGTATGAATCATATCTTTTTCAAGAAGAAAAACTGCTTGATTTGAAGTCCGTTCTTGTAAATAATGTCCTAAAAACCAATGTTGGCAAATATCAGCCAATACACTTTTATCCCCATTAATAACCAAAGAAATAACCCCTTCCTTATCTTCTATAGTTGGAAGGAGATTTTTTATAAAAAAGTCACGTGCTGAAAAATTCTTGGGGCGGTTAAACTTATTTTCGGTTAGCATTAGACTTTCAATTCGATCTACTCTAAAACTACGGATATCATTCCTAAGATGACAAAATCCAATCACATACCACTTATTATTCCAAAAGATAATTCTGTACGGATTGACCACTCTATAATTTAATTGCTTTTCGCCACTTTTATGGTAAAGAATTTTTACTGAGTACCCGTCAGCTACGGCCTGCTCCAACTCCTTCAAAAAAGTTTCTATAGAGAGTGAACTTAATCGACTTATTACTTCAAGACTAGTTAAATGTTGGTTGATCTTTGTTTCCTGCTCTTGATTTGAGTATTTACTTAGTTTTGAAATAGCCCTATTTAGTGCTTCACCTCCATAATATCCGGCTTCTTCTGCAAAAACAGCAGCGTGAAATAGTGAAGTTTGCTCTTCAAAATCAAAAAATAGAGGAGCCTCAATAAAATTGTTCAATAAAGTGTATCCACCGTTATGTCCTGCTTCTGAAATTATAGGTACGCCACTTGTTGAAAGTGTATCAATATAACGATACACAGTCCTTATATTAATCTCTAGCTTTTCTGAAATTTGTTGTGCAGTAATTTTTTCACCTGAACGAAGCATCCATAGAATTGCTAACATATTGTCAATTTTAGGCATATAATTCCACCTCTTTATAAAATTTATTTTCTATCGTATATTTCCGATATTTGGTATAACTCATCTGTAATTTCACAAATTTGTTTTGTTGCTCCGGAAACTTTTTCTTCAAAAATAATATCCATTCCGATTTCGTTCAGTTGCTGAAATTGCCTTGAAGGATTCTGGCTAGTTGAACTGACACGTATATAACCGATTTTTCGCAAAATATCACCTCATTTTTAAGACAAGTCTTATGAGACGCTCTTAACTATGATTTTATCAGTCTCCTACACTCTATTGATATATATTTGAATTAATAAATTGAGAAATTATAGAATTCTCTTCTTACTACATAAAGATTATTCATACAAATTCAAGGGATGCGATTCATGTTTTGGATGGATTGTTGCACATGAAACAGATCTAAACATAGAAGAGCATTATACAGACACGGCCGGTTATACAGATCAAATCTTCGGATTCACTCATTTATTAGGATTTAAATTTGCTCCAAGAATAAGAGATTTATCGGACTCAAAATTATTTACAATAGATAAAGCAAGTGAGTATCCAAAGCTAGTAGCTATTTTATGTGGGCAGATAAATACAGAGGGCATTGGAGAAAATTATGAGGATGTTTTGCGGATTCGGTTATACTCGCTTTTTCAATTGGCATGCTCTATCGCTTGTAACATAGCTCCATGAATTGCCTTTGATAATGCTAGATGCCTTACGATAATATCTCTCACTTTCACTTTTCCAATTTGTTCTACTAGAATAACAGATTTCGTACATTTAGATGATCTAATAAATAGTATAGTTATTCACCTTAAGGCTGACTAACCAGTATCCAATAATGGAACTTCTTACGCAACTTTACTGCCAATTAACTCAATAAAAAGACTGTCAAAGTAAAACCCCAGAAATCCAACGGTCTCTGGGGTTTTATTATATATTTATCTCTTTTTGCTTTTTGGTTTGTTTATGTCTATAAAGTAATTTACGAGCTGTTAGAGAAATCAGTAATAAAATCAGTATTAGTACTAAAATTTGTATAAATGACAAATCAAAATATTTAGCACCTGTGACAATTAATAGTGTAGAAATTGTACCTTTTACAATAAAAAAAATCATAACCCATAATCCGCCTTTTTTCCAGTTCATTTTTATATTATCCTTTCCTACGTTTAAATTCATAAAAAATCAGTGATAGTTCTTGAAAGTGACACCGTAATGGAAATCTATTATATTAATATTTCACAAAAATCATGCTCAATTAAATGTAATGACTTTATATTAAATGAAAATGATATTCAATGTCAATTTATTCGATTTTTCATTCCATAAAATATGAGCCGTTTCTATATAATTAGGACAATTATTTCCCCTGAGTTAATAGGTATTAGTCGGGATCTCACTTTCATATTAATCAAATAAAAAACCCGCGAATCATTCACGGGTTTTACTTTAATAACTAATCGCTATTGTTCCTTCACCTGCATGAACAGCAAATGAAATCGGTAATGGATATAATTTGAAATCCATTTCAGGGAATGCTTGTCTAATATCTGAAATCCATTCTTCCGCTCCATCTTTATCGTTGGCATGGAACATATGAAGTACTTTAGGTAACTCTTTTTCCAGTTCACTTTTAATGTACTCTCTACATTTTTGGATTTTACGAACTTTCTTTTCAAGTAAAAGTTCTCCACTTTTCACTTCTAGTATTAAGTTGACACTTAATAAACTTCCAAGTAAAAATTGTACTCCTTTTACACGACCACTTGCATATAAACCTTTTAAGCTCTTTGGAAATACATAAAAAGGTCTTCTTTTTTCATCTACTAATGTTTTGTGTATATCTTGTAAAGTCATACCATCATTGTATAACGATTTCGCTTTTCTAATTAGTTCATCCATTGGATAACTTGTCGATTCACTATCTAACACAGTTAAAGGGAACCCTGCCATTTCTGCAGCAAGTTTCATATTTTGATAAGTTCCACTTACTTTTCCGCTAATAGCAACTGCAAATCCTTCTTCATATTCTTCTTTACATTTCGTAAATAACTCTACCATTTCCCCAATGTTAGGTTGTGATGTAGTGACAGTTTTACCTTCGTTTAACGCAGCATAGACGCGTTCACGTACACCTTCTTCACAATCTTTGTACGACACTCCATCAATAATAACTTCAATTGGTACAACAAAGTTATCTCCTTCTGTTATAAAACTCGCAGTTGTACTATCAGTAATCCAAGCAACACGCTTCATGTTGTTCCTCCCTTAATTCAATTCCTCTTTTCTAATTTTTCTATATATTTATGTTATGAAAAGAGAATATCCCTGTAATAGTAACAGGACTTTATAGTTTTGGCTATAGTAGATGAATATTAAAATGTGAATATTTTTTGTCTGTTTAATAAATAAAAGAAGAAAATTATAGCATTTGCCTAATTTTCTTCTTATCCTACATTATTTAAAAGTCTCATTATCTAAAATAACAACATAATCATTCGTCAATCGTCCAGCTTCTTTTGTATAACTAACGAGCCGCTGTATGTTATCACAGCAAATTTTCGCTCCCCATACGAGTAGAGGTACGCCGATAAAATCGATATGGAACCTTCTAGAAAACAGCCCGCCAAAAGTCATTGGTAAAGGCACTGTTGGTGATGTATTAGAAAAAATAATCTTTTCATGGCTTTGATAATGTTTTTGCAGAATCTCACCTAAATGCTTCATCGCAGGTACAACGACTTTTGATGCACCACACCCAATCGTATATACGGGGTGACCATTTTCGTCTATCCCATGAAAAATAATCTTCCCCATATCTTCGGTTTTCAATTTATTGAAGTAATCTACATTTAAAATTTCTTCTTTCGTTAACTTACGATCAGTTGGTAATTTATTTAAATGATAAGCTGCAGCGAGTGAAGTCGTATGTGTTCCGCCAAAGTCCGTGTAAATGAATATCATATTATCATCCCTTGTTGTAAAATTTCAATGTTAATTAGTATTACCGTTCACAGTGTTGTTAAACACGGGATGAATTTATTTAAAATTTTATTTATCAATACATATCTATACAATTAAAAAGCCTGTTCTATTTCTCCCATTATTTTTTCAGGTCCCGCTCCTTTATTCGAAGGAATAACTAATGTAATTCCCAAATCTGGATATACAGCAGAGCGAAAGCTGACGCCTGGATCATAGCCCATTATATGATATTTAAAAACATTGTTTTGTCTTGTTTCAATCCATATTCCATAACCATAAAACTGATTGTTTTTCACTTGAATGTGAGGTTTTAAAAGTAACTCTGTATATTCTTGGCTTATTACTTCATAGTTAAATAATGCTTCCCAAAACCTCAGCATGTCTGGCGCAGTAATAAAAGCACCACCATCAGAACCTCCTTTTATTGGTATAGAGTATGCATTTGTTCTCCATTTTTGTTGATTTACATCTTTTATATATCCGAGAGCTGTGTGTCTTGGTAATCTATCTAAAGAGAAATAGCCGGAATCATTCATGCCTAGTGGAATGAATATATTCTTTTCTATATATTCCGTAAAAGTAAGTCTTGTTTGCTCTTCTATAATTAATCCAAGTATGATAAAACCAGCATTGTTGTAGTGAAATTTATCACCTGGTACAAACATCATATTATTGTTTTGGAATAATGGTAAAAAATCTCGTAAACTTTTTAATAGATACATTTGGGTTTGTTTCCACAGGTCCTCAAAGTTCTCCATGATACTTTCATCAAAATAATCCGGAATACCCGAACTATGAGTTAAAAGTTGATGTACTGTAATATTTTCATTGAAGTGTGGAAAATCAATGCTTAAACAATCTTTTAACTTTGTATGAAAAGTAATCATACCTCTTTCAACAAGTTGACAGATGCCGATAGCAGTAAAAATTTTACAGCCTGAAGCAATTCCGAATCTTGTTTGTAGTGTATTATTTATACATTCACTTTTGTTTGCGTAACCAAGTGCTTTTTCATAGACTAAGTCTTTTTCTTTTTTTATTAAAACTACTCCAGAGAAATCTATTTTCTTTTGTATATCTTTTATAATTTTATCCATTTCATCTTTTATTTTTATCATGATAACCACCCTTATCTTTCAATGTTGTTCTTTCCCCTTATTATTTTTCCATATAAAGGGGAAAGAACCTTCTTATTGAAGACGATAAATTGTTAATGAGAACACAAAATTCATTTCGAATTTATTGATTCAGTAGAATACACCTTAGATTGTGATGGCAATAAAGTAAACACACACAATATGATAGTAATAAGTAACATTATTAATGATCCTATAATAACTACAAGTTGTATCGAAATAACTTGAGTTGCAACGCCGAACAAAATCGTTGCAAAAATAGTTATTACCGCGATTAATAGGCCATATATACTTCCAATCCGTCCCATTATATGAACAGGAACGTTATTTTGATAAAATGTGTAAAATCCAGTATTTGCATATGCCATGGAGAAAGATAAAATAAAGAATCCGATAGCAGCTATTAAAAATTCATTTGAAAAAGCAAAAATTAAATAACCGATTGCAATGAATAATGATCCTATTCCAATTAAAAATGACGGTGCTAATTTTTTTGATAAAATTGTGTTTGTTATGGCACCAAATATATAGCCTACACCAGCTATACTAACTAGAAAACCATATTCACTATCCGTTAATAGTAATACTTCTTTTGCAAACGATAGTTCAAGTGAATCAGTAGCAGTCGCTAATATGATTATGCCTTGAAATAAGAAGTAGACATATACGACATACACATGTTTTCTACTAAAGTTTATAACAGTGCTCCAATCTTTTATTAATACAGTAAGGGATAATGTATGACTAGTCGTATCCAAATCTTCTTTCTTATCAAGGTTGGGCAAAAGTAGTGTAATGGCTCCTGATATAAGAAAGGCAGTAGCATTTATATAAATAGCAAACTCTGGTGTACTCGCAAATAATAGTACCCCCGCTACCGCCGGACCAATTAAAAATGCACCAGATCCTATTAAAGTACGTAGTGAGTTGAATCGTTGTCTTTGCTCTACTGGAATTAATTTCGTCATATATGTCATAGCAGTCGGTTCAAAAATCGCACTAGCCATGCTTATAACAAAAACTAAGGAATAAACACTCCAAAGTGATGGAACTAATGGTAAAATAGCGATTAATATTGCACGAATTACATCAAGGTGAATCATTAATTTTCGTTTGTTTAAACGATCAATCATACTTCCTGACCAAGCGTTTGTAAATAGAGTGGCTAATGGTTTTATTACATATAGAGTAGCAACAGCTAAGGCTGAACCACCCATATTATAGACAAGTACATTCAATGCTATTAAGTAAATCCATGCACCTAAATTCGCAATACCAACTCCGGATAGTAGTAATAAAGGATATTTCCATTCTTTAAGTACGTGTTTCATTTTAGGCCCCCGCTTTCCAAATTGTTTTAAAGCAATAAAAAAATCTCACCCCCAAGACTTTTAGTCTTAGGGACGAGATTTATCATCGCGGTGCCACCCTAGTTTATTAATATGTCGCCATATTAACCTTATCAGGTACTGCATTGTTTTCATGCTTATACCTTATCTCTATAACGGGAGCTCCCGTCACACCACCCCCTTTATGAAAGGTTCCGATGTGCTGCTCAGAGGCTTGTTTCAATAAAGAATTTTTGCTCCTTTTCAGCTAAGTGGAGCTCTCTGTGAAAAATTCATTTTATTTACTCTTCTCTTCACTGCATTTGATTTTTTCCATATTATCACAGTTTTATATAGCTGTAAATAAAGAATAGTCTGTTAATTTAAATTATGTCAACGTTACTGTTCTTGTTTATTATTTTTTCTAAAAATTACGGTGCGTGAAATTACTTATACTGTTAAAAAAGAGCCTGCTATCTCTAGGCCCTTCAAAGTGTCGGAATTAATTTGTATTCGCATCTGCTAACGGTTGCAGTGGCGGTTCTAATTCTATTTTTAATGCATCGCCTTCTTGTATAACTTGTCCCTTTTCAATACTTTGACTCGTTACATAACCCGTACCTGAAGTTTTCAAATCTAATTTTAATAGTTTAGAGAAATACATAACATCTCGCATTGACCAACCTTGTAAATTTGGCATTTTTGCATTATTTCCTAATAAAAATAAACGATCCCCTTCGCTCATTACTTCACCAGACTGTGGATATTGCTTTATTATCTTACCTTCTCCTAAAATCACTGGCTGAAGTTTCTTTTTTTCTACACTGTTCTCAACTGTATCCATCGTTTGGTTAACATAATTTTGTACTTTTATTTGAGATTGTTTCGTTGTATCTGCCATTTGTTTGTCAGTATATGGTTTCACCTTTAAATATTCGAGACTATTTTTCATAACCGGTTTAAAGATTTCAGCAAGAGGCTGAGCTCCATACTCGTCACCCTTTAATTTCGGTTGTTTAATAGCTAAATATACAATTATCTCGGGGTCATCAATCGGAGCCATTCCTAAAAATGAAAAAATATAATTTTCTTTACCTTCCATATATCGTCCATTTTCAGGATTCGGAATTTGTGCTGTTCCTGTCTTACCACCAATTGGATAACCATCCACTTTATACATTGTACCCGTTCCTTTTGAAGATGTAATAACACGCTCCATTAAATTTCTTACCTTCTCCGCTGTTTCTTTTTTGATCGGACTCCCAATTTCTTTCGGTTGATTTTCCATAATAACTTGTTTGTTTGTTGGATTTACAACTTTGTCGACAATATATGGTTGCATCATTTTCCCGTCATTCGCTATTGCGGTAGCTGCTTGGATTAATTGAATAGGCGTTACAGTAGAACCTTGGCCGAAAGAAGTGGTAACTTGTTGAATTTTTGTGTTTAATAATAAAGTATTTTTACTTTCACCAGGTAAATCTATTCCGGTTTTTTGATTAAATCCAAACTTATTCATATATTGCTTAAATTTATCTGGTTTCAGTAACTGATCTTCTAAAATAGAAAAAGCTACATTTGATGATCTTTCAAAACCTTCATCAAATGTAATAGATCCCCACCCAAATCCACCATTATGATCTTTTATATCAGATGAACCAACAGAATATTTACCTGATTGAAAATATTCTTTTCCGTTATATACACCTTCATTAATGGCAGCAGCAAGCGTAAACACTTTCATTGTTGAACCTGGTTCATATGCGTTTGCAATTGGATCATTTAAAAAATACTCTATATCGCCTTTATTAGGGTTAAAACTAGGTTTGCTAGACATCCCTAAAACTTTCCCTGTCCTGGGATCTGCAATGATTCCTATTAACATAGAAGGATCATAGTGGTCTTGTGCTTTATTCATCGCTTCTTCTAAAAAGCCATTAATTTGTTTATCAAGTGTAAGGTATACATTATTTCCACTTTTAGCAGGTTCTACTTTACTAATATCATTTGTAAGCGGAATACCTTTTTGTGAGCCTACATATTCTATATTCCCGTTTGTAGAGCGCAAATATTTGTCCAAACTTTTTTCAAGTCCAAATTTACCTTCTGTATTTCCTTTATCGTCTGGTCTAGCAAATCCGAGTATATAGGATGCAAAATCTTCATTTGGATATACTCTTGCTTTCTCTGTCCTAAAAGAAACTCCCGGTATTTTCATTTTTTTTATTTCATCCTTCATTTCTCTAGATAAATTTCGGCCAATTTTTCCGATTTCAACTTGCGTACGTCCCTCATGAAAGTTTTTTATTATTTCTTCTTTATCAATTTCAAGCGCATCAGCTAATCGTTCTGCCGTTTCATCTTTATTTTTCACTTTATCTGTTCCTTTTAAATTGACAACAATACGATACGTTGTGGAATCTTGAACTAGCACCTTTCCAGTTTGATCATAAATTGTGCCACGATTCGCTTCTATAACACCATTTTTATTGTGTTGTTCATTCGCAAGATCTTTTACATCAACATTTTGTACGACACCTACTGCTTGAATGTAAAAAAAACGTAAAAGCATAGTAAGAAACAAAATAATAAAAGCAATCATCATATACCTTGCGCCTTTATTTGTTTGAAGTTTATGCATACTTTTCTCCTTTCTTTTACGATTAATGAATGAAAAAATGCGCTTTTAAGTATGATTTTATTTAATACTATATTTTTCGAAGTTTTTTTAGTAATCCCTTTAAATTAGTAAGAAGCCAGCAATGTTAATATTTATTTTTTGTTCTATTTTTTAATTAATATAGAGTACGGTACATGAAATTTTTAAAAATTCAAACAAATAGAACCTACTTTTTTGTAGGTTCTAAAGTTTAAACTATATGATTGTATTTTGCTAAAAAAGGAACTCGCTTCGCTACAAATCCATACATTTTAAAAATAAGTTTCGCTATCGGTTCAAACGTACGTGCACTTTGCATTACTAAGCCGCTCGTAATAAATGTTAAGAAAGCAGCACCAATTATATCTAGAGGGTAATGAACACCTACGTACATACGTGATATGCCAACTAATACTGCCCAAATAAGTGCAATATACTTAAGTTTTTCTCCTCTGAGAATAAATATGAATGTAATGGAAAATACAAGTACAGAATGATCACTAACAAATGATGAATCTGCTGCATGTGGTACTAATTGATGTACTTCGTGTGATATAAAAGGACGCGGATGGTAATACACCGCATGAATGAAAATATTTACTAGTAATGCAATACTAACTGAAAGTGTCGTATATAAAACTGTATATTGTTTTCTAATTGCATTCTCTTTTTTTCCGTTATTAAACCATAAAATAAGCATAAACAGAATTGCTACATAAACAGCACTATTTGTAATTGCGATCATTAGCGTATCTAAAAACTTGTACGATCCCGCGAAATGATTAAACCATTGAAATACTGTGTAATTCATACTACTCTCTCCTTACATACAAGTGTTCTTGATTTACACAGTATACAACATCATTATGAAAATGGGCTTAAGCTTTTCTCATCTAATTCTCATTTTAAAATTTTTCATTTTACAATGATGAAACTAACTTTATAGGCTATTCATGTATAAAGCTTAAAAAACTTTTAAATTATACACCTCATATATTTTTCATATGTAAAATACATAACATACACATCTAAATATACTAGTTATGAAATCATATTATTAATGCATATGAAAATACAATGCTTCATCATCACACCCTGTTTTATTTTGATGTACAATTGCTTTCATTTATTGCTCCTAATGTATGAGCAAGTTCGAAATAAGCAAACTAATTCAATCGCAAAAAAGAAGGAATGTATAAAACATCCTTCTTTTCAATACTGCTAATCATTTATTTTATGGTGCAAGGTATTGTAATCGTAACAACTGTTCCCTCATTTTCTTTGCTCTCTATTTCAATAGCTCCGTCGTATTTCTCTACAATTCGTTTTGCAATAGACAACCCTAGTCCATTTCCCCCTTGCTTTCTGCTCCTAGCTTTATCAACTCGATAAAAGCGATTTAGAACAAATGGTAAATCCTCTTTAGGTATTCCTGGTCCACGGTCCATTATACGAATTTTAACTTTCTTAGATCGTACACAAGATTCTATGCAAATATACTTATTAACTTCTTTTGTATACTTTACTGCATTATCCATTATGATAATAATAATTTGTTCTAAGTAAGATGATGGCATTGATACATACGCTGCATTACCATCTAATTTCAGATCAAATTGAAAATCAGTTTGAAGTACCGCAAAGTTTTGCGCAACTTGTTTTAATACGCTATTTACATGGACTGGCTCAGCTTCTATCGGATGCATCTGTTCAGAATCAGCTCTTGATAGTTCTAGCAATTCTGAAACCAATTTATTTAAACGCTCTACTTCTTTTAAACTGGATTGAAGAGATTTATCTAATACCGCTGGATCATTTTTTCCCCACCGATTCAACATCGCTAAGTGTCCCTGAATGATTGTTAACGGTGTTCTTAATTCATGGGATGCGTCTTCTACAAACTGTTTCTGTTGCGTAAAAGAAGTTTCTACTTCATCCATCATTTCGTTAAATAGAAATGATAATTTAGCGAGTTCATCATTATTTTCTCGTACTGGAACACGCTCATTTAATCCGTTTTTCTTAATAAGGTTCATCGTGTCTGTTATATTTTGAACACTTGATAATAGTTTTTTTGATATAAGTATCCCGCCTAAAAAACTAAATATCAATCCAAATACCCCAGAAATAACCATTACAACTAAAATAATTTTTAATAAGTGATCAAAAGTCTCTAAGTTTTTCGTAAGTTCAATCGTTCCAGTGAATCCTTTTGTTTGAATTGGTATACGCTCCACTAATATTCGATCTTCTAGATGCCTCGTTATTAAAGATTCATCTTCTATAACATACTTCGGTCTTATCCAATTTTCATTAAAATCTCGCGAGACAGAGACAATCGATTTTCCATTAATGTCGATAATACGAATCATTTGATGCTTATCAATCATATTATTAAAAAAATCTTTACTATTTTCAAAAGTTTTATTAGAAAGGCTATCATTTTTATCTTGGAAATATGCCGCTATTTCTGTCACTTGTCTATTTATTTGTTTCTGTTCATAATCTATGGTCCACTTATTTATTACTAAAAATTGCAAAGCGCTATATAAAATGAATAAAATAAATACTAATGCCGTGGACCAAAGTGTTAACTTCCACTTTATAGGTAGAGTTCGAATGCGAAACATAATATTTTTTATCATTTCATTATATATCCTGCCCCTCGGACGGTTTGGATATATTCCTCCTTATCAACACTATGTAACTTATTTCGTAAATAACGAACATATACATCCACAATATTCGTCTCAACGATTGCATCATACCCCCATATTTGATCCAATAAAACATCACGTGTAAGTACTCGATTAATATTTTTCATAAACATAAGCAATAGCTCGAATTCTTTATTTGTAAGTTCAATTTCTTCATTTTCTTTTGTAATCGTTCGCGATTCAATCTGGAGCTGTAAATCTTTGAATGCAAGAAATGTGACCGGCTTATTTTCCATATTTTCTTCTCGTCTAAAAATAACTCTCATACGTGCTAACAGTTCTTCAATTGCAAATGGCTTGGGTAGGTAATCATCAGCTCCACTATCTAATCCTGTCACACGATCCATAATACTATCACGAGCAGTCAAAATAATAATGGGAGTCTTTTTAGTTGCTCTTAATCGACGACATACTTCTAATCCATTTAATCCTGGAAGCATTAAATCGAGTAATATGAGGTCATAATTATTTTCAAGCGCAGCTTTTAATCCCTTTCTTCCATCAAACTGTATATCTACTTTATATCCTTCATACTTTAATTCTAACTCTAAAAAATCCGCTAAACTTTCCTCATCTTCAATAATTAGTATATGTTGTAACAACAGTTCTCCCCCCTATACGCTTAAATGAATAAGTAAACCTATTCCATATATAAATGAAAATATTTATTTCTGAGTAACTTCTCCATTTTATTTAATCTCCTTACCTATACAGTTCCTATAACAAGCAGTGTATCAACTACAGAAGAAAGGAACATGAGAGAAAGATGAAAATAAAATGAGAATTTCAATATTAATAAAATTTTCTAGTGATATTGTTTAGCTAACTTTATTATGTTTTGAATAAACGGCGCTTTGCCACTTGTATATGACACACGATCAAAAGGATATGTAGCTGCAAGCACGTCTTTTAAATCTCTATATTCCTTACGTGCCCATTCATGTTTTTTTAAAAATTCTCGAAATAAAAGATTGTTTCTCCATTCGTCACTATTGTAAACATAAACATGTACATGGTGGGTACCCGCGCGCCATTTTCCCTTTCTAAAAAAACGCCAATTAGGTGTGTTTTTTGGAACATACTCATATCCAATTTTTGATAGGTCTTCAATCCACTTATCCGTAATTCGTAAATCCGTTACACCAATCATCATATCAATAAGAGGTTTAGCTCCTAACCCTTCCACTGCTGTACTCCCTATATGCTCAATAGCAATCATTTCTTCTCCCAGCAAAACATTCAATTTGCATCTTTCTTTTAAGTATTCTTCATGCCATTCTTTTTGATGTGCCTTGATAATAATTTTTTGATCCATTTTATTTGCCTCCTTTTAAGTGCTTGTCATTATATTTATAAAATTTCGTGTTAATAACATAGGAATTGTACAAAATCTGTCGAATATTGAAATATATAACTTTATTATAATAAATGCGAGGTAAATTATGAAAGATATTCCAGTTAAAATTCAGTTAAATCATGTAACTTTCCAATTAAAAGAACGTCATAATTTTGATTGGCTTATAAAATTAGGAAGCGTATTTGCAGTTTTTGACCAACAAGATTCAGGTAATCTTTCTTTTGGTGTGGAAAAAGATGGTCATAAGAAATTTATTAAATATGCCGGAGCTCCTACAATTTCATATAATGGGAATACGAATGAGGCTATTAAAAGATTAAAAAATTCAGTTACCATATACGAGGAATTACAGCATCCCTCTCTTATAAAATTAATCGAACATTTTCCAGTTCAATCTGGATATGTTTTAATTTTCAATTGGTTTGAGGGTGAATGCCTTCACCCTCACTGGAGCTTCCCACCTCCAGAAAAATATAATAATCCAAACTCTCCATTTTTTAAATTTAAGCATTTATCTGTTACGGAACGCATTCATTCATTGAATTCCATTTTTTCTTTCCATACATATGTAGAAAAGAAAAATTATGTAGCGATAGATTTTTATGATGGCAGTATTTTATATAATTTCAGTACAAATGAGACAAAAATTTGTGATATTGATTTATATTCTAAAAAACCATATATAAATAAAATGGGACGATTATGGGGTTCCTCTCGTTTTATGGCTCCTGAGGAATTTGAGCTTAACGCAATGATTGATGAGAAGACAAATGTATTTAATATGGGGGCAATGGCATTCGCACTTTTAGGCGGTGGAAAAGATCGCACTTTTATAAAATGGGACGCAAGTAAAGAATTATATGAGGTAGCATATCGTGCTGTAAATGAAAACCGTGCAAAAAGATATGCATCAGTTAAAGAATTTTATGAGGCATGGCTAAATGTATCTGATACTACAAAAATATAACTACATATTTTCAAATTAATATATAGTTTATACTATTCTCATGTATAATACAGATGAAATAGAAATTCAGAATAACGAGGCAAATATTATGAACTTTGTTTATATTAATCAAAACGTATTAAATAATCTTCTATACATTTTAAGTAGTATATTTGTTTTTTATTTTATATATGATAGTGGGCGCAATTTAAAGAAATATAGAAAACTACTTATTAGCGTTTGTACGATTATTCCACTTATTTTATGTATGCGTTATCCTATCTATATGGATGAAAATTGTATTCATGATTTAAGACAAATTCCTGTTTTAATAGGTACACTTTATGGTGGATTCCCTGTTGGTATCATATTGTTTACTATTTTATTAATTACAAGATTTGCATTTTATGGATTTAACATGTTAACTGTCATTGTTTACGGCACAATGTTCATTATTACAGCTTTTGCATCTGCAAAATTTAATACATATAATAGAAAAGTTAAAGTAGCTTTTGCTATGTTTTTAACTTTTTTCCTAGCAATATTTACAACTGTGATTGTATTAACTTTATCAGACTTTGAAGTAAATAATTTGTATATTATTTATTTCATAATATTGCCAACTACTTTGATGCTATTTATTGTTTATTTTAATGAAGTACTAAGAGATGCAGTATTTATGCGATCTAAGTTAATTAAGATGGAAAAAATGGAGATAGTTAGTCAACTCGCTGCTAGTATATCTCACGAAGTAAGAAATCCCTTAACTGTCGTAAAAGGATTTACTCAACTTTTAAAAACACCAAATTTAACTCCAGAATCAAGAGAAAAATATATTGAACATATATTGGAAGAGTTAAATCGGGCCCAAGTAATTATTGATGATTATTTAACGTTTGCCAAACCTGCATCCGAAAAGCTAGATCATATTTCAGTAGAACAAGAGTTAAATCGAGTTATTAATATGATATTGCCATTATGTAATATGAATACAATACATATTACAAAAGACTTCTCCGAGGCAACAATTGTTGGCAATAAACAACACTTTCAACAATGTGTTTTAAACTTAATCAAAAATGCTATTGAAGCCATGCCTGATGGAGGTAGCTTAAATATTTCCTCTTCTATTAATAACAATAAAGTTATAATACGAATTGAGGATAGCGGAATTGGAATGTCACAAGAGCAAATAAATCGATTTGGTGAACCTTATTTTAGTACGAAAACGAAAGGTACAGGTTTAGGTACGATGGTTGCTGTTAAGATCGTCGAAACGATGCAAGGTACTTTGAAAATTCGAAGCGTAATTAATAAAGGTACAACATTAATAATCACTTTACCAAAATATAATAAGAACCTATCTTAATACAAATAAAAAAGGAGCTATTATGCTCCTTTTTTATTTGTTTCGATACATAAGTATCTACTATGTTTTTTTAGTTTACATTATTGGAGACTAATTAAAAATTAGTATCCTCCGCCCCAACAGCTGCATCCAACAATAATTAATAAAATAAACAACACAACTAATAAAGCGAAACCTCCACCAAAACCACAAGAACCACCGTAACTCATATTTTCTCCTCCTTTTGGTTTGAAAACTAATAGGTAGTTGATCATTTTAACTGGTTCGTATTATACATTATGTAAATATCCCTTTTTTGAGCATGTCTGCATAAAATAAGTAAAAGCACTCCTTTTAGAGTGCTTTAAAATGGATACCAAAAATTTTGAAATACATGTAATTTTAAATAAACTGCAAAAATCAAAATAAATATTCCTACAAACAAAGCAATAAAATCCCAGGCGTTTGTTTTTTTTGTATAGAACCACGTACGTTTATCCTTTTTTCCAAATCCTCTTAAATCCATTGCATTTGAAACTGTATCAACTCTGTCTAGCGAATGAATAATTAGAGGCCAGAAAATTAAAATACGATTTTTCATGCGCGTCCATAAACTTGCTTCTCCTTTTTCAAAAGCTATTCCTCTTGCTTCTTGTGCATGTTTAATAATTTGATATTCAAATTGAATATCCGGTATATAACGTAATGCGATATTTATTGCATATGTAATTTTATAATGAATGCCAAGTTTATTTAAGCTACTTACAAATTCACTTGGATCTGTCGTATAAATAAAGAGAAGTGTAAAAGGTAATAAGGTAAAATATTTTAATGAAAGCGTAGCTGTATAAAATAATGTTTCATATGTAATTGTCGCATAACCAATATGTAAAAACGAAGTATATGATCCAGTTAATTCAGATCCATGGGTTGGCGTAATTAATAAAATCATGACAGAGTTTAATAAACTAAATGTAAATATAACACTAAAAACAATTAAAATTTTACGAAGTGGAATTTTAGCAAGCAAAAGTCCAATACACCCAATAAAACATAAAATTAACAATATACGAAAATCAAAAAACAAAAAGGTAAGTGTCATACAAAGAATAAATAAAAACAATTTCACTGCTCCATCCATACGATAAAAATATGTACTATGCACCTTCCTCACTCCTATTATTACAGAAATAAAGCTCTATAAACTTTTTTTGACATGAAACGCCGCTAAATGTAACAAGCTTGAATAAAGAACTCTCTCTTAAGTTAGCCCTTTGTAATATCTCTTGATCTCCTAATACAACGGATACAGTATTATCAGCAATTATTTCTCCTTCATGTAGTACTATCGCTCGGTCTGCATATTCTAATGCTAGATTCATATCGTGCGTGATAAAAATAAATGAGATTCCTTTTTTAGCTAGGTTTCTAATAAACGACATGAACTGTTTATAATGATAATAATCTTGTCCAGCCGTCGGTTCATCTAATATGATAAGTTTTGGATTTGTTGTTAGTACAGTTGCAATAGTTAATCTCTTCTTTTGTCCGTAGCTTAATGCCTGAATTGGCCAATTACGAAATGGATATAAACCGCAAATTTTTAACGCTTCTTCAGCTCTATTCTTAATTTCTTCCTTTGAAAATTTTTTTATTTTTAATGTAAATACAACTTCTTCTAAAATAGTCGGTTGCGTAATCATGTGATTTGGATTTTGCATTACATAACATATACTCTCCCCACGTTTACGAATAGACCAAGAATTAATAGTTACTCCATCTAACAAAATTTCTCCACCTTTTATTTTGTTTATACCAATAAGACTATTGGCTAATGTAGATTTCCCAGCTCCATTCTGGCCCAATAGTGTTACAATTTCTCCTTCATTTATTGAGAGATTGATATTTTTTAATACGCTTTGATTATTAGGATATGCAAATGACAAATTTTTCACGTTAAACACTTCTTTACTTTTAGTAGTATCCATTACAAAAGTTTGCTTTTTCACCCACTCTTTTATAACAGTACTAACCCTCTCCTTTTGAAGATTTTCAAGTGGATATATTAAGCCATTTTTACTATCGTAATGTATTTTTTTTAGCGCTTCGATGTAAATAGGCTCTCTTAAGCCGATACGAGGTAATATATGTGACGCTAAAATCTCTTCTGGTGTCCCTATCGCAACAACTTCACCTTCATCAATTAAAATAATTTTATCTAAATCCAAATTTAAAATTTCCTCTATTCGATGTTCAATAATTACAATTGTTTTCTTATATTGCTTATGTATATCTTTAATAAGTTCAATCGTATGTAAGCTGCTTAGCGGATCTAAGTTTGCTAACGGTTCATCGAACAATAATATATCGGCATTTGTTGTTAACAGACCTGCTAGGGAAACGGTTTGCTTTTGACCTCCTGATAATTCATGTGGACTTTGTTTATGAGTAGTATGCATCTTCACCTTTCTTAATGAATCTGAAACGATCTTTCTCATATCATCTTGATGTACACATTCATTTTCTAAATAAAAAGCTACATCTTCTTCTACTGTCAAACCAATAAATTGAGCGTCTTGATCTTGCAAAATTGTTCCTACATGTTTACTCTGTTCAAAAATACTGCCTTTCCTCGGATCTTTACCAGCAATTGAAATGCTTCCTGTACTAATTCCTTCATATGAAAATGGGATTAGCCCATTAATACAATGAGCTAATGTTGATTTTCCTGAACCGCTTCTTCCAGCAATTAATACTTTTTCCCCAGGATATATATGAAAAGTAATGTCTTTTAACGTAGGCTGTGCAGCATGCCCGTATTGAAAGGTAAATTGTTCGAAAGAAATAATCGGTCGCATATTAACATCCCTACTTTTCAATTTTTAAATGTGTATGTTTCTTATTTGATTTAGCTAAGCCAATTATAATTGGTAATCCAAGAACTAAAAATACAATAACATCAGATATAGCCGCCCCTAGTACTTGTATAACAATTTTGTCAAACGGTTCTCCCATCACAACAATATCGAAAGCTCCAGCAAATATAATAGCAATGACGATACCAATTAATCCAGTAATGGCTAAATAAGAAATATCTCCCTTATTATATGTCCCGTTTTTCACACTAAAGCCTACTCTTTTTTGAATGAGCCCCATTGCAAAGCCGATAATGCCTGAACTAATAACCCATCCCCACCAAATACCAAATCCAGCGATTGTATCTGTTACGGTATGACCGATAAGTCCTATTAACAGTCCTGCCACTGGACCAAATAACGCTCCAAAAACGGTTAAAATAGCTAATGCAGGTTTAATAAATGTATTCGGTGCAATAGTGAATCCCCAAAGTCCTAATATGCCATATAAGGCTGCCCCAATCCCAATTGCTACTACTAATTTTGTCGTTAATTTATTCATTACAATTCCCCTCTCATATTAGTCAGCTTTAATTACTCTATATTTATTTTGAAAATGAATTATGCATCGACACTCCCTTTCTGTACAACAAAAAATGACCCCTTACATAAGAGGTCATTTTCTTTCACGTTCAAGAATCCTCTTATCTTTCAAAAAACACATCGTGTCCTCTGCGGAATTAGCACCTTCCTATGGATTTACATAGGGGTTGCTGAGGTTTCATAGGGCCGTTCCCTCCACCTCTCTGGATAAGTATTAATTTGTAATTCGTATTATGGCACTAAGAAGTATAAATTTCAATACTTTTCTAATTATTTTTATTTTTTGTTTAATAGTAAATTTAAATCATTGTATTCTTATCGGAATTATGAAATAATAAATTCAAAATAGTTACGGGAGGCATGTACGATGAAAGTAATCGGTTTAATTGGTGGACTAAGTTGGGAATCTACATCATTATACTATAAACATATTAATACACTTACACTCTCTCAATATGCTCAAAATGCAAAGCTTGTTTTATATAGTATGGACTTTGGTGAAGTAACTACTTTATTGCAAAACCACCAATATGAAGAGGTAAAAAACGAATTAGTCACCGTTGCAAAAAAGGTTGAAAAATCCGGAGCTGAATGTTTATTAATATGTTCAAATACGGTCCATTTATTTGCTGAAGAAGTAGAAAATGCAATATCTATTCCACTTCTTCACATTGGTGATGTAAGTGCTAAAGAAATGGTAGAACAAAATATAAAGCGTATCGGACTATTGGGTACGAAACAAACGATGGAACAAGATTTCTATACATCACGACTAGCAAGTTATAACATTGAGACAATCATTCCAAATGAAGAGGAAAGAGCTTTTATCCATCACATTATATTAAACGAATTAAGTAAAGGCATTATTTCAAAATCATCAAAAGAAAAACTATTACAAATTACAAAGTCATTAATTCAAAACGGTGCAGAAGGTATACTACTCGGCTGCACTGAAATACCTTTGCTCATTTCCCAAAATGATCTTACTGTTCCTGTTTTTGATACTGCATTTTTACATGCACATACTGCTGTGCAGTTCGCTAGATAATAAAAGCATATAGGTGTGACCTCTATGTTTTTATATTGTCCAAACTATTAATTTAATTATGGGTGCAAAACTACAATTACTATATTACGAAATTAACATTAACAGTCCTAATACACTTGCTACATTATGTTTATAAATAATTGATATCAATAAAAAAAGCATCTACAAAGGTAGATGCTTAGATGTGATAAGGAGTGTTCTGTGAGGTTAGGATAAGTTTTTCAGCTTGTCCTATGCTATCAATATATGATTTATTTTATAAAACGTGAATAGTTAATAGAATTATTTTAAGCATTTTATTTGATTAATGGAATATTATACCTCATTTCTAATCTATTCCTATATAAAAAACGTCTCTAGTTCATATAAATACTAGAGACGTTACGCACATTTTATTTTTCATTAGAGCTACCTATTTTTGACTCTTTTCCAGTTAATCGCTCGTTTTTTAATTCGAAATATGCATCTAGAACTTCTTTTCCAATATCATCACAATTTGATAGAGATTGTTTACTCTGAATTTTTGGCAAGTAAATCGTTACAGTTGTTCCGACCCCAACCTTACTCATTGTACTTATTGTTCCTTGATGACTTTCAATGATTTTATAGCTTAACATTAATCCAATACCGGTACCTTTTTCTTTTGTACTATAAAAAGGCTCCCCTAATCTCTTAATTCTTTCTTCAGGTATTCCTATTCCTTCATCTATTACATGAATAATAACGCCCTCATTATTGATTTTTTTTATATGAATTGAAATTTTCCCACCAGATGGCATAGCTTCAATTGAATTTTGTAAAATATTAATAAATACTTGTTTCAGTTGATTTTCTGAACATTCAATGATTAACTCTTTGGAATCTGTATATAATTCCACTTGAATATTTGTCATAATTGCTTTTGTATTTATTAATGATACGACATTTTTAAATATTTGATAAATATTTTTCTTTTCTGTATTTATTTCATCTGTTTTTGCAATCGACAAAAACTCTTGGAGAATCGCTTCTATTCTTTCAATTTCCGAAAGCATAAGATCAAAATATTTTTCTTGATCTTCTTTATTGATTTGAAATAACTGTATAAATCCTTTAATTACGGTTAATGGGTTCCTAACTTCATGAGCTACGCCCGCTGCTAATTGACCAATTGCTGCTAATGTATCTGATTTATTTAGCAATTCTTCTGTCTTTTTCCGCTCTGTAATATCGCGTACGATAATCATAATTTTATCCTGCAATAATGGTAAACATCTAGCTTCAAAGAAATCGATACTCCCATTAATTGTAAGTTGGTATTCAACAATTGTATTTGTTCCTTTTTCTTTCACTTGATGAACTGCTTCTTGAAATTGCTGCGCTACTGGAGATGGTAATATTTCGTAAAACTTTTTTCCCATAAAAGCCTCTGCGGGTACGTAAAATTTTGTAGGAGATCCTGCTTTATAATCAATAATTGTGCCATCATCTTCTGTTAAGAAACATAAATCTGGTAAAGCTTTAAAAATTAATTCCAATTCAGATGTTTGTTGTTTCAACTGTTTTTCTATCGCTTTTAAATGTGTAATATCTACACCAACAGCCCAGTAGCTGAATCCTGTTACAGGAAACTGCTCTGATATATTTGACCACATGATTGTTTTAACTTCTCCGTTTTTACATGTTAAACGCATTTCCCAATCTCTAAAATTTTTGCCACGAGTCAAAAATTTACTTTGTATTTGGTGACGATAATTATGGTCCGGGTACAATAATTGAAGTGCATTTGGATTCCCGATTATCTCTTCAGCAGTATAACCTGTTACAATTTCACATTCACGATTCCATAGAATAAATTCCCCATTATGATCAAGCGCATCGACCATTACAGGCATGTTTTGTAAAATTGTATGTAGCTCCTCCTCTTTTTGAGAGAGCAACGTTGCATTTTTACTTTGAAATACTTTTATTACCCCATCTAAAATTAGGTTTGCTAGCATTTCAAAGTATTTTTGACAATTGAAAATTTCACTTTTGGGGCACCATACCACAAAAGATCCTAAATATTGATTGTATAAGAAAATGGGGATTTCAATTTTGGGAAGCTTACATATTTCCATTTCATTTATTCCAAATGAAAATATACATACTTTTTCAGCATCAAGAAGTTGATGTGATATGTTTGTTAACTCATAAAATTGTTCTGCCATGGTTTCTATTGTACTCACATCAATAAGTTCCATTAGCCGCGCATTCATTGCTTTTTCACCTCAATATGTAAAATTAATACAAATCCAAAATTCATACTTCTCCATTATACGAAGAATGTGCGTATAGGTATATAGCTGTAGAATAATTATTCAAACAAATTTTATTTTTCAATTAAAAATATGTAATCGTATACAATCAAGTAAAGCTTTCATCCATCCCATACGAAGCGACTTACTATATGTATGCCACCCTCATCACCCTAACTTACTTTGTTTTCGTCAAATTTCAAAACGGTAGACAATTCTTAGCAGAATAAAAATACAAAAAAAACATAAAGTTCACAAAATTTTCATAATTATCATGAAAATTTTAAACATTTATTCCAATATATTCTATATAATGATAGGTAATAAGGCTTCTATGCATCTCATAGAATACCTTACCCCTAATAAAAAGTAAAAAAGAATCCTCATTGGATTCTTTTTTACTTTTTATGCTAACACATGCGTATAGAGAGCATGTGCAACACCGTGTTCTTCATTTGTCAACGTTTCATATTGACACATCGCTTTTATTTCTTCAACTGCATTTCCCATTGCAATTGATATATTTGCTTTTTCCATCATGGAAACATCGTTTAGGCCATCACCTATCGCTACCGTATTTCCAACTGAAATATTAAGATGTTCTGCCAATGTATATAAGCCATTTCCTTTTTGAGCCTCTCGGTGATTAATCTCTAAATTATGCCAATAGGAAGATGTAATTGCTAAATCTGTATTATGAAGAAACTTTTCTTTTAATTGTTTTAGTTTCTCAATGTCATAAGAAAATGGTAACAGTTTATGCACGTGTATATCTGTTTGTACAATTGGTTTGCAGCTTTCTGCACTATGAAAAGCTGTATGCTCAAGGTATAATGCTGCAATCGTTTCTAACTCTTTCAAGTCAATATTTTCTTTTGAATTCTTCACGTACTCGATTTCATTACGTACGCTCTCTACGCCATATTCCGGTACGTATACACCTTTATCAGTATAAAGTTGATAATATAAGCCATTTTCTTCGAGATAGTTCACAATCTCAAGTGCCTGTATATTTTGAATTGGATATCTCTTCATCATTTTTTTATCTTTATATATTAGCGCACCGTTTTCCGCAATAATTGGACACTCTAAATTAACTTCTAATAATAATCGTTCAATGTCGACGATAGAACGTCCTGTACAAATTGCTACAACATGGCCAGCTTCCTGACATTTTCGAATTGCTTCTGCATTCTCTTTACTAATCATTTTATTCCCCGAAAGAAGAGTTCCATCTAAATCAATTGCAATTAATTTCATTATTTCTTCACCACTTTCTATAAATACACGAGTTTATATTAAACGAAAGATATCGTTCTCATACTGATCTCGTGAAGTACTCCTTATTTATAATTTATGAAAAGCGTTTCAGGTCAAGAAATAAATTTTTTAAAACATGAATGAAAATGAGATTTATTATCAATACTATAATTAATAAAAGGGCAACCACGATTTGGCTACCCTTCGGAAATTTATATTTCTGGATCAAAAGTTTTGCAATCTGTTTCTTCCGTAGTTGATGCATGTTTCCCTTTATTACTTACTACATAAATTGCGTCTGCACTACATTTATTACCGTTAGCCCAAAATTTACAATTGTTTACTTCACATAAAACGTCTTGTGCCATAGTATCACACCTCCTTGTTCTATTATGATTAACAAAATTCGGAGGTATGATACTCTTTAGAATGCATTTTTATTACCTTTTGAGCTTTCTTAATGATTCTATATCACCTCGTACAATAGCATCGATATTTTGGGTTATCTTTTCAACTTCAAAATGCCACCATTGAATTTGCAATAATTCTTCTATTATTGCATTTGAAAACCTCTCTTTTATTTTATTTGCAGGGTTTCCACCAACAATTGTATATGGTGCGACGTCTCTGGTCACAACAGATTTAGCTGCAATTATTGCACCATCACCTATTTTTATTCCAGGCATAATAGTTGTATCCATGCCAATCCAAACGTCATTTCCTATAACTGTATCTCCTTTATATGGTAGATCAGATAAATCTGGTGTAAATTTATCCCATCCATTCCCGAAAATATTAAAAGGATACGCCGAAAATCCATCCATTCGATGATTTGCTCCGTTCATAATAAAGGTAACTCCAGATGCAATACAACAAAATTTTCCAATGACGAGACGATCTCCGATGAATTCATAATGATATAATACTCGATCTTCTAAAGTTTCCCCATGTTTCGCATCATAATAAGAATAGTCACCAACGAGTATATTAGATTTCATTATTGTATTTTTAATAAAATGAACGTTTTGACTTCCTTCAATTGGGTATTTAACATTTGGATTAGGATTCATGTTGCATAGCACTTCCTTTACCATTCATTTCACTTTCAACTGCTATTACTGGCTTTAAATTGTAAATAGGTAAAATAAACAATAATCCAATTATAAATAGTAGAGCCGTTCCCTCGTACATCGTACTTAATGAAAACATCTCCTTTAATGAGCCAGCAATACTCATCGTGACTACCATTGAACCAGTAAATAATGGACTTAAAATACCGTTTACCCGTCCAATAAAATCAGTATCACTATTTTGAATAATAAGCGTATTAATACCTATTTGAATACACGGAAGAGCTAAACCGCTAAAAAGTTGTGCTGTAAGTGTCACCCATAAATTTGTAGAATATCCTATGATACCAATGCCAATTGCCTGACCAAGCATCCCAACTATTAACATTTTTTGCGGAGCAACATTTTTCGCAAATATCATCGCTACAGCACCGCCAACAATCATCCCCGCACCATTTACTGTTAGTAACCATTGTAAACTCTCTTTTGATAACCCTAACTGCTCAGTTACAATAAAAATCCCTAATGGTTGAATTAAACCTATCCCTAGCCCTGCTGCCATAAAACATAATCCAAGCAAAGTTAATGCTTTTTTCTTTTTCACATATTTAATACCATCAATCATTTCCTGTAACAGCGTTATTTTTTTCTTTTCAGATTCGTTTTCAAGATCTTTTGGAAGAAATAACAATACAACTGCTGCAAGTAAAAACGAGATACCTGTTATAATAATTGAAATATAAATTCCAAAACTTTGAAAAATAAATGTGCCGAGAATAGGTCCTAATACCATAAATATTGCAAATATCGTTTGATATATAGACATTGCCAATTGAATTTGTTCAGCTGATAAATGCTGCTTAAACAATTTCATCCCTGATGGTTGAGAAAATTGGGAAAGGATTGCCGAAATGAGTGTCACAAAAAATACGATTTTCCAAGTTCCAAACATAAGAGTAATTAACACAGCGAATACTGAAATAGAGCTTAACGTTTCGCACCATATCATCGTCTTCTTTGGCTTCCACCTATCAGCAAAAGTTCCACCAATAAAGGAAAAGATGAAAATTGGAGCAAACTCAGCCACTGAAATCATTGAAATAGCAAAAGCATCACCTTTTGTCATTTCCATTACATATAATAATACCGCAAAGTTTCGAACCCATATTCCGATTTGTAAAAATAATGCTGATGCTAGAATTCCTTGCACAAACCTATTTTTTAATACTTGTGATACCCCAGTATTTTGCTTTGTTTCTACATTTGTCGACATAAAAAAGCCTCCTATTTCATGTTCTGAACAGGAAGCAGCACAAATCATATGAAAAGACTATATTTTTCGCAGAGCGAAACACATCCCTTTTCTATAAATGTACAGACTAATCCTATTCAGAAGAATATTTCGTTTTTTAACGAAGATCTCTTACAAATAGAATTAGTTGATCATTGGGATGTTTTCACCCTTCCGTTTCGAATTTGTATATCACATACATACTCTATGTAAATCATTTTTGATGTATGCATGTCTTAATGTAACTATTCTAGAAGGTCAAAGGTAATTCCTCCAAAGAACGCATTAAGTAATTTCCTTGCCATTTCATTTCTTCGCGATTCCCTTTTATGTGTAATTCAGGCATTCGATTAAACAAAGTAGTAATAGCAATCTTCGCTTCTAACCTAGCAAGTGGAGCCCCAAGACAGAAATGGCTACCATGACCAAAAGCAATGTGACGATTATTTTTCCGATTAATATCAAATACTTCTGGGTTTTCAAATACTGTTTCATCACGATTAGCCGAAGCTAATGAAATGATAACCATGTCCCCTTTTTGTATTATTTGCTCGTGAATTTGAAAAGGTTCAGCTGCCCATCTTGCAGTTGTAACCTCAACTGGAGAATAATAGCGCAATCCTTCCTCAATAGCGGAGTCAATTAAATTGGGATTGTCTTTTAATAACTGCAACTGATCCGGATTTTCGAGAAGTGCTAATACTGTATTTGTTATTAAATTCACCGTTGTCTCATGACCCGCAACGATTAATAGCATTATCATCGAATATAGTTCCGGGACGCTAAGTTTATGTCCTTCACTTTCAGCAAGTATTAGCGCACTAACCAAATCATCTTTAGGAACTTTTCGTTTTACATCAACTAAATATTGAAGATATGTAATAAATTCAGCTAGTTGCCTTTCAGTTTCTTTTATTTCTTCTGGTGTTTCTGGCGAAGCAATGACAGCATGAGACCAAACTCTAAATTTCGCTTGATCTTCTTTCGGAATGCCGAGCATTTCACTTATTACAATGATTGGTAAAGGAAAAGAATAATCATCAACAAGATTTAGTGATTTTTTTCGTTTGACATCATGTAATAAATCGTCTGCAATATCCTGAATTCTTCCTTCCAATTGCGTAATCATCTTCGGTGTAAAAGCTTTTTGTACGAGTGATCGTAAACGATTGTGGTTAGGTGGATCCGAATTTAACATATGTGTTGTTAAATGATCGCTATTGTCAACAGTAAGAAACATATTCATTGTATGTTGAGAAAATACATTGGCCGGATCTTTTTTTAAGCGATTATCTTTTAAAAGTGGCAAGGCATCTTCATATCTTGTAATGAGCCATTCTGCACCTAACTCACCTTTATTCACAAATAAAATAGGTTGAACTTTTCGTGATTCTTTATAAATTTCATAAGCATCTTCTTTAAACTGAGCTGAAGCCAAATTAATGCCATCCTCTATTTTTCGGCCAACTTTATTTTTCATTGCCATTGCATTCCCTCACTCTCATTTATTTTTGAAAACCAACCAACATATGCATTATACTCTAATAAAAACGTGAAAATTGTAAATTTTTAATCAAAACCTTACTTCATATATTGAAAAATAAAAAAGTGAGGGAGTAATAAAATGTACCCTATA
>NZ_QOSD01000019.1:0-171587 GCF_008368905.1 Bacillus sp. SH5-2 | reverse complement strand
CCTAACTTCTTTGCTTTCGCTGAATTTTGAGGTGGGGTCTTACTGCCCATTAAAGCGGGATAAAGTGCAAGGAGATTGTGTCGAATGAACAAAAAGAATTTCAAAAAGAGTAAAGCTACTGATGGCATTGATGTTGAGTTCTCTCGTGAACTCGCTGACCACAATGACTTAGAAGCAAACGCACGTGCAAATGCCGCTGATGCACGTCAAAAACGCCAGTCAACAGAAAAATAAGGTGAATAATCACCTTATTCTTTTCAACAGGGACCTACTACCCAACAAAATAAGCCGAGAGATACCTCTCGGCTTATTTTCTATATTTTTTTACGTAATGCGCCAATGTAAGTAACGGATATATGTGGGCATAGCTATGATAACGAATATAAAACCCACCTGGTAAACCTGTTCCAGTAGGATATTTTTCATTCACATAAGAATTCGCAAGCAAATATGAAATACCTTTTTGAATAGCTGGTGTTTCATTATCATAGTAAGCAATGAGAGCATCTAACGCCCATGCCGTTTGAGAGGGTGTACTAAATGGTAAAGGAACAAATCTTTTCTCCAAGCTACTTTGACAAGATTCTCCCCAGCCACCATCTTCATGCTGTATATGTTCAAGCCATAAAGCTGCTCGTTTTAATGATGGATTGCTAGATGGAATTCCGAATGACCGTAAACCTGTCATAACAGCCCACGTACCATATATATAACAAATCCCCCATTTCCCATACCATGATCCATTCTCCTCTTGTACATTCATTAACCAATTTATCGCACTTTGTTTTTGTTTCTCAGGCAATTCATTTTGCGCATATGTCCCGAAAAACTCTAACACCCTCCCTGTAATATCTGGTGTAGAAGGATCTGTAATCATATCGCTTGCATTTTCGATTGGTAATTTTGCTAATATATTGCTCGTCACACCTTTTTCAAAAGCTCCCCAGCCCCCATCATTATTTTGCAATCCTTTAACCCAATTAATCCCTTTCTGCCAAGCATTATCTACCTTTTCGGTTCCTCTACTTCTTGCCAACACTCTTAGTGCAGCTGTTGTATCATCAACATCTGGAACTGTCGTATTTACATCCGAAAAACCCCAACCACCTGGAGTAAGCGCCGGGGCATGTACGCTCCAATCAGCTTTTTTTGTATGTTGTTTTTTTAATAAATATGCTGTTGCATTTTGAAGCATTTTATTATCTTTCGGAACGTGGGCCTCTTGTAACGCATAGCTGAGTAAGGCCGTATCCCATACAGTTGAGGGAGAGTTTTGCACATGATTCCCGCTTTCCATCTTCCATATATAAGATGTTATCCCAGCTATAGCCTTGTGAATCATTGATGATTGAAGAGAATGCCCTAACGCAAGTAAAGCATAAATCATATAAAACGAGGCAGTTGCGTAACTATATAACGTTCCATTTTCATCAATACGCTCTTTCATAAAACGCTCTACTTCCTCATATCCTTTATGATGTAACGAGAGTGGATACGAGATAATTTGTTTTACATCACTTAATAACGTTTGAAACAACGGAGACCGATCCTCCCGAAACCATTCTCCGCCCCCGCCCGCAATGTGATTTAAATTTGGCAATAACTTTTTCCCTACTCGAAACCTTTTATTTAAACACAGCATCATCGGAATTAAATGGATACGTGCTGAGCTACTCAATTCAAATATACTGAGAGGGGAATCATTCTGTAGAAACATGATTGGTGTTGGTAAATGAAAGAGTGAAGGATATTCATATTCTCCATGAATTGCTAATAAAAACTTCGTCATAAAATGAGCACGCGCCACGCCTCCGCGTTCCTTAATAAAATTTTCCGCTCGCTTCATACTCGCATCTTCTTTTGTATATTTTTTCGATGCAAGTAAGGCGGCATAAGATTGGATTGTAGCCGATAAATTACCTCCCACTTCATCTTCATACAATTTCCATGTTCCTTCATTTGTTTGAAGTGATGCTAATCTTTTTACAAACGGTTCTATCTCTTTATCTCTACCTAATAATTTTAATAAAAAAATCATATGGCAATCTGTTAATGGAGCTCCTTCAAAACAAAATCGCCACGTACCATCTTGCCGTTGCATCGTTTGAAGTGCATTTGCTCTTCTCGCTATTTCTTCATGCGCTTTTTCATATAATAACAAGTTACTCACCCACCCTTTCGAAATCCGTATAACGATATTCAAGAAGGTAGCTGAATATGTATGAATACAAAGAAAAGCAGAACATATAAAATGTTCTGCTCATAAACAATATCCTACTCCGACAATAATCCCTAATAAAGCACCGACTACTACTTCATACGGTGTATGTCCGACTAGCTCATTTAACTTCTTATATTCTGTTTGTTTACCGTGGAAAAACTCATTCAATATTTTCGCTTGTTTACTTACGGCAAGCCTTACTCCTGAAGCATCATACATAACAATAATGGCAAAAATAGCAGCAATGGCAAACATGGAACTTTCCACACCTTCCACAACTCCAACACCTGTCGCAAGCGCTGTAACAGTTGAAGCATGAGAACTTGGCATCCCACCTGAAGCGAAAAACTTTGCAAAATCAAATTCACCCGTTTTAAATAATTTAAAGACTACTTTCGTTAATTGTGCTAAAAACCATGAAATTACAGCGGCCATAAGCGGATCGTTATGTAAAATTGTTTCCACGTTCTCAGCTCCCTACTAGCTATAATGGAAATCCTATATAGTATCAGTATAAAGAAAAATGCGTAGAAAATACTACGCATTATGATACTTTTGCTGATTTATTTTTTATAAATTTCGGTTGTTTCTGCACTAAGAACTTTGTTTTCGCTACCGAGAATACAAATAATGCAACCCATATACAGAAAAATGCAATCATATGGGTAGATGTGAAATGTTCACCAAATACGAATACACCTAAAATCAAACTAATTGTTGGTGCAATATATTGTAAAAAACCTACCATATAAAGCGGAATAAGTTGGGCTCCTTTTGCAAAATAAAAAAGTGGTAGAGCTGTAACAATACCTGCTCCTATTAATAATAATGTCGATAACATTGAGATAGAGCCAAATGAGCCGAAACCATGTACTCCTGTCATTACTAGATAAATAATCGCAAACGGCGTCACTAACATCGTTTCCATCGTAAGTCCAATTGTCGCATCATAGTTTAACAATTTTTTCGTTAATCCATATAATCCAAATGAAAGGGCAAGTGATAAAGAAACCCACGGAATAGCCCCGAAACGTACTGTTAAAATGATAACTCCTACTCCAGCTAAACCAACTGCAACGTATTGCCAAAAGTTTAACTTTTCCTTTAAAACGACTGTACCAAGTAAAATACTAATAAGCGGATTAATATAATAGCCAAGACTTGCTTCAATGACATGATTATGATTAACGGCCCATATGTAGACAAACCAGTTTCCGCTAATCAAGACTGAAGCTATTGTTAATGACATTAATAATTTAGGTCGTTTAAAAAGATTCACGAACTCTCCAATAAACTGACGAAATCTCTTCGTAACACCTAATACGATTAACATAAACACGAACGCCCAAACGATGCGGTGTGCTAATATTTCATCTGCTGGGACTTCCTCAACCCATTTCCAATAGATTGGTAGTATTCCCCACATCGTATACGCACCAGCCGCATATATAATCCCTTTTTTTTGCTCTGCTGATTGACTCCCCATCTTCCTTTTTCTCCTCTTCTCATTTTTTCTCCATTATACGGTCTCACATGCTCACTTTACCAATAATCAATCTGCATTTCTTTCGACATTTCTCATACAACGAATAATAAACATATCGTTATTACAACAAGTAACGGTATGCCGAAAACAAATTTCTTTTTATGAGTTTTATGATGAAACATATACATACCGATCCAAGCTCCAACTGCTCCCCCAGCTGCCGCTGATAAAAACAACGTACTTTCTGGCGTTCTCCACTGTTTCTTCTTCGCTTTTCGTTTATCAAGCCCCATAAGGCTAAAAGCTATAACGTTAATAATAATAAAATAAATCCATTTCATCGCTTTCTCTCCCTATGAAAAATTCGCTTAATGGTAACATGAAAAAACGATGGAAACAACTGAAGATCACTTTTTATCAAACTAGTTTAATTCGTTACCTTCATATTTACATAACCAATTAAAATCGCAGTTATAGCAATTAAATAGAAAGCTGTTATGAGCAAAATCTTATATTTCATTCCCTTCACCCACTACCATAGCATCGAAAAAACTTCCCTCAATCTCCTTCTCATCAAAGTGAAGAACTATAATTAACCCTATATATAAAGAAACGAAATTTAAAAACCATCCCCCATTATCATCTTTCTTAGCTAAACATTTAAATATCTCTTGAAATTGCATACGCTCATCTGTTGCAACAACCGGTCGCACGCCAAAATATTTCAATACAAGATGTAGGTTTAGCTGCACGGATAATGATAAAATATATTTTAATAGCTCCGTATATTCTGCACTATCTTTTTGACTATACAACTTCACAAGCTTTTGATGTAAATGAGGGATCGATAATGTTACGTCATTCGTTTTTGTTGCTTCTATCGTTTCAATCATCTTTTTCATATTCACCACATTCACCCCTCCTGGAAAAACTCTAAAGCCAAAGAGTATTCACCTTACCTCATAATGTGCAATAATTGTGCATTTCTCGTCTCTCGTTCTTCTTCACTAACTAAATCATACTTTTTTAGAAGATGAAAAATATCATTTAATGTTTCCTGTGAATGATTACCTTGCAAAAATCCCTTTAACCCTATAAAAATTTCTTCAGATAAAAAACTCTTCTGACTTTCAAGCTTATTCATCACATCTTCAATAGAATGATCAATGTTACATGCCATATTAAACTTCCTCCCCTTATCCTCTATAAATAATATCCTCCGCTAACGATGTAAACACTTCTCCAACAAGAGAATCTTCATCATATACAGATGAACCGCTATTTTCTTCACGTTTTGCAAAAGGTACTTGTGCGATTACTTCTGTTTGCAATTGTTCTGCTAACATTTCGCCGCCGCCTTTTCCGAACAGATAATTTTTCGATTCATCTTGTTCTTCATAATAAGCCATGTTTTCCACAATACCTAAAATCTCGTGTTTCGTATGTTTTGCCATTACGCCTACTCTAGATGCTACGAATGAAGCTACATTATGTGGTGTTGTAACGATAATTTCTTTCGCCTGCGGAATCATTGCTGCAACATCAATGGCAACATCTCCTGTACCAGGTGGTAAATCAAGCAGTAAATAATCTAATTCTCCCCAGTGCGTATTCGCAAGGAAATTTTGAATCCATTTATTTAACATCGGTCCGCGCCACATAACCGGATTATTTCCTTCTGTAAAAAATCCCATCGACATGATTTTAACACCGTGACTAATAACTGGAATTGCTGTTTGATCAATCATCGTTGGTTTTTGATTCGTTTCCATCATAGCTGGAATGCTAAAACCATATATATCTGCATCTAATATCCCCACTTTTTTGCCCATACGAGCTAAAGCCGTTGCAAGATTAATTGTCACCGTTGATTTTCCGACTCCACCTTTTCCGCTCGTTACAGTAATAAATTGTACCCCTGAATCAGGACGAAGCATGCTCGGCATACCAGTTTCTGTTCTAGTATTTTTCTTTAACTTCTCTGTTAAGACTGCACGTTCTTCTTTTGTCATAGAACCAAATGTTAAATCCACTTTAGAGGCACCAATTGCGTGAAGTGAATCTTCAATATCTTGTTGAATTTTTGCTTTTAACGGACAACCTTGAATCGTTAGCACTACTTCAAGTTTAACCTCTGTTCCATTCATTTGTATATTTCTAACCATGTTTAACTCTACAATACTTTTGTGTAATTCTGGATCCTCTACATGTTTTAACGCATTCATTATTTGTTTTTGAGTAATCATAGAACTCATCCCTTCTCATATTCTAATTTATATACAACATCTTCTTGTCATTGCGAGAAACACTTATTATCCACCACTAACGGGCGGGATGAATGCGACGATATCTCCAGCTTTTATCATCTCTTCATTCGTTACAAACTCTTCATTAACAGCCACCATCACTTTATCAAGCGATTGTAAACCATAGCTTGCTTTGAGCCATTCTTTTAATTGCTGCACTGTCATTTCTTCTTTTTCTGAAATTACGAATCGATCCAATCCGACTTCCTCACGTAAATTTGCAAATAGTAAAATTGTAATCATTTTCTCATTCTTCCTTCTTCGGTTTTCCTGCTGGATAAGGTGTATTTTCAAGTTGATCTCCAATCCACATCGTTCCATCTTCCCAAAATTCTTTTTTCCATATTGGGACGATTCGTTTTATACGTTCAATCGCGTATTCATTCGCTTCATAAGCTACTTTACGATGCGGTGATGAAACTGCAATGACTACCGCAATATCCATTATTTCTAGCCGTCCTACTCGGTGCGTAATTGCTACTTTTGCATCCGGCCATCTTTCACTAATTTCTTCCCCAATTCTCGTAAGTTGTTTTACTGCCATCGGTTTATATGCTTCATACTCTAAATGTAGAGTTCGTTTTCCTTTTGTTAATTCTCTCACTGTACCAATAAAAGTTGTAATCGCACCTGCTTCTCTTCTTGCGACTTTATTCGTTACTTCTTCAACTACAATCGGTATATCTACAATCTCAAATAGCGCTTGTCCCATTGGAACCACCTCTCACTTTATAAAATGTCCAAGGCCATTCACTACCCTCGTTATCTTCCAATAAAAGAACATCCACAAACATATCTTTTTTATATCCTCTTGTCCCGCCTGGCAATACGATAAAAGCATTCGATTCTGCTAATGAAGAAACCGAGCTAGATTTATCAAACCCTGATGGATAAGCGATTAACTGACCTTCGTTATATGTCAGTTTTGCTCGTACAAATCTTGTAAATGGATTTGGCTTTAGAAAATCTTCTCCTAATAACGCTTTTTCTCTTTTTACATGTGCTTTTTCACTAAACATATACGTCTGAATACACGGCCTTACGAACAGTTCAAAGCCTACGTAACAAGCAGATGGATTTCCTGATAAACCAAATAATAACTTTCCGTTTAATTGCGCTACAGTCGTAACACTCCCTGGTCGCATTGCAACTTTATTAAAAAGAACTGTTGCACCTAACTTTTCATATATAGCCGGTAAATGATCATAATCACCAACTGATACGCCACCTGTTGTAATTAACATATCTACTTGCCTTAACGCTTCTTTTACAGCTAAGAAGCATGTATCAAAGTCGTCGCTAAACTTCCCAAAATATTTTACTCTTCCGCCCGCTCTTCGAATTTGAGACAATATCATATACGTATTACTATTTCGGATTTTCCCTGGCTGTAAGGAATCATTTACATCCAGTAACTCACTACCGGTCGCTAACAATCCAATTACAGGCTTTCTCGCCACTGGCACCTCGCTATAGCCGAACGTAGCAAGAAGAGCTGAAATACCTGGATTAATGTATGACCCTTTCTTCGCAAGAACCGTTCCTTTACGAACATCTTCACCTTGAAAAGAAATGTTGTCGCCCGTTTGGAATGATCGCTTCACTTCCATATAATTGTTGCCAGCCTCCTCATATTGACGAGTCAGCTCTAACATAACAACCGCATCACACCCACTTGGGATTTGCGCTCCCGTCATAATTCGAACTGCTTGAAACGGAGCTATTTTCTCGTGGAATAGTGATCCTGCCCCAATCTCTCCAACTACCTCAAATGCAATTGGTTTTTCATAGCTCGCTAAAGTAGTATCTTCTGCTCTAATAGCAAACCCGTCATACGGTGAACGATTGAATGAAGGTACATCATGATCAGCTACTAAATCCTCTGCTAATATACGTCCGTAAGCTAATTCAATAGGTAGTAGCTCCTTTAATCCCTCATTAGCAAATCCCATTATTTTACGAACAGCTTTTTCAACCGTAATTGGCACTCTTCTTTCCATTATTGACAACCCTTTCTATTAACCGAATACGCGATAATATAGTTGTTTCGCTTTCGAAATATCATTTGTACCATGAATGAAAACACGACCATCTTGAAAAATAACGACGCGATAATCGTCTAGTTGGCAAGATAGTAAATACGGATTTCGATCTACTTTCCCAAGTTTTTTTAATACTGTTTCTATATCATCAAAATTGTACTGTCTATTTTCTACTGGTCTAATTTGAACTGTATTTCTTCCGCACAAAACAGCTACCTTCGTTTGATTTTCGTATGATAAATAAGGATAAGTTCGATTCGAACCGCAAGAAGGGCAATCGTCTGTTTTGATTTTCCCTAGTTTTATAATATGGTTTTGGTTACTCCATATATCAAACATGAAAAACGTTTTTCTAATTGTTGAAAAATCTTCTACTAAAATTTTGAGTGCTTCCGCCATTTGATATGCTGCGACGATTTGAACAGTCGGACTAATAATTCCAGCGGTATCACATGTCACACCTGTAACAGGAACATTTTTCAGTACACAATGTAAACACGGTGTCTTTTGCGGAATAATCGTATAACTCATACCATATGATCCAACGCAAGAACCATATATCCATGGGATATTATGTTTTTGTGATAAATCATTTATTATAAATCGGATATCAAAATTATCTGTTGCATCAATTATTACATCGACATTTTCTAATAGCCCTTCCAAGTTTTCTACACATGCATCCATTACGAAAGCATGTATTTGTACTTCCGAATTAAGTTGTTCTAGCCGATTTTTAGCAGCAATTGCTTTTGGCATTTTCTCCCTTGCATCTTGTTCAGAGTACAATTGTTGCCTCTGTAAATTACTCCATTCAACGTAATCACGATCAATAATCGTCAACTTGCCAATACCTGCACGTACGAAACTTTCGGCACTTGCACTTCCTAATGCGCCTGCTCCTACAATTAACACATGTTTATTTCGAATTTTTTCTTGCCCTCTACTCCCAATTGGTTTGAACAACTGTTGTCGTGAATACCGCTCAGCCATTACATACCCTTCCTCTCACGGACTCTATTTCATATTAGAATGTTGTTTTTGATAACAAGCGAAGTACGCAAATCCAACAAAGCCTGCTCCTCCAATTACATTTCCGATAAAGACAGGAACAAAATTCCTAGCAAGATCCATCCACGTCAGATGACCTGCAAAAATAACTGCCGAGATGACAAACATATTTGCTACCACTTGCTGAAATCCGATCACTACAAATGCCATAATTGGAATCCAAATTCCGATTATCTTTCCGACAAAATCGCTCGTCCCATAAGCAAGCCAAAGCGCAAGGCAAACGAGCCAATTACAGCCAATTGCTAAAATTAAAGTTCTCCCAAATGATTCATGTAACTTTCCTTCTGCTATCGCTACCGTTTTATTTAAATAATCCCCCTCTGTTAATCCACCAAGATGACCGAAGCAATATGCAACGAAAATAGCTCCAACAAAATTCATAAGCGTAATCCAAACCCAGTTATTGAGTACACTTATCAATGTAATTTTCTTTGCATAAAGTGCCATAGACAATGACATCATATTTCCGGTAATTAATTCTCCCCCTGCTAATACGACGAGCATGAGTCCAATAGGAAAAACAGCGCCTCCTAAAATATTCACTAAACTCCCCCAGCGATCAGGTAAATTACCTAAAACTCGAATGTTAAGTAAAAATCCTAATGAAATAAATGCTCCTCCTAAAAAACCGAGAATAAGCATTGCTGGCAAGGTCTGACTTACTTTTTGAACACCGGCCTCAATTACAAGCTCAGCAATTTGTTCCGGTTTATGAAATGCCATTACTAATTCCTCCATTTTCTCCAAATAAAAAAGCAACTTCAAAAAACCTCCTCAAAATAAAGGTTTTTTAATGCTGCTTAACCTCTCTGCACATCTTTTACAGAGATATCAATCATCACTTTTACTATAAAATAGAAAATCTACAGACGTTGCACATTTTCCATTTTGTATATGCTTTATCATAACGTCACTTTTATATATCAACCACCAATATGTGACATTTCAATTTTAGGCACTCTTTTTTTATTTGTATTACTTAAACGTTCATCTGAATAGCGATCTTCTCGGTTATTCCATATATCGCGTACGACATCTGTTATTTCCTCGTCAGTGTATTCAGATCGAAGCAATTCTCTTAAGTCATTCCCTTTAGAAGCAAACAAACAAGTATACAATTTGCCTTCTGCAGAAATACGAGCTCTCGTACATGATGAACAGAAGGAATCTGTTACTGATGAAATAATACCTATTTCCTCATCACTTCCAATATAACGATAGCGAGTAGCAACCTCACCGGCATAATTCGCTTCTATCCGTTCTAATGGCATAATTTTATGAATGGCATCTACTATTTCTTGTTTAGAAACGACCTCTTTTAACTCCCAACCGTTATAATTTCCAACGTCCATATACTCAATAAAACGAAGAATATGCTTATTCTCCTTAAAGTATTGTGCCATCTGCAAAATATCTTGTTCGTTTTTCCCCTTTTGTACGACCATGTTTATTTTGATTTTCATACCAACTTCAGCTGCAGCCTGTATTCCTTCCAGAACCCTTTGCACTTTGCTCCTATTACCATTCAAATAAAAAAACCGCTCTTCTTCTAAAGAATCTAAACTAACTGTCACACGTGATAAACCCGCCTTATATAAATCAGGGGCAAACTTTTTAAGTAACGATCCATTGGTTGTTAAGCCGATATCCTCCACACCATCTATTTTATTAAGGCGCTCGATAAGCTGCGGAAGATCTCTTCGAAGTAACGGTTCTCCACCTGTAATTCGTAGCTTTCTGACACCTAAAGAAACGAAAATACGTGTTATCCTTTCAATCTCATCAAAAGATAAAATTTTATCATTAGACAAAAACGAATAATCCGGACCAAATATTTCTTCTGGCATACAATAACGACAGCGAAAATTACAGCGATCAGTAACGGAAATACGTAAATCCTTTAAAGGACGTTGTAATTTGTCTAATGTGACAGATTTCATATTTATTGCCTCGCTTTTACTTATTTTATATTTAAAACACGCTCTGGATGCGTATATACATTTAAAGATTGGTTACGGATAAACCCTATTGTAGTAATCCCTAACTCTTCTGCTAGCTGCAAAGCCAACTCAGTTGGAGCTGATTTTGACAATATAATTTCACAACCAATTTTCGCCACTTTCAATAATATTTCTGAAGAAATACGACCACTAAAAACAATGATTTTATCGCTTATAGAAATATTATTTTTTAAGCAATAACCGTAAATTTTATCTAACGCATTATGCCTTCCGATATCCATTCTACTTAAAATAATACCATTCACATCGCACAAAGACGCATTATGAACGCCGCCTGTATGACGAAATGTCTCCGCAGATTGCTGCATTTCTTTCATTAATCGAAAACAGTCTTCTGCAGCAACCTGTACATGGACACCATTCATTTTTTTCGCGCTTAGTGCATCATTTGCAAAAACAAACCCTTGTCTACTCATACCACAGCATGAAGTAATGTAACGTTTATTTTGCATTTGTTCGTAATACGGATTCACTTTTGTCGTCGTGACATGTACAAATCCTTCTTTCTCTTGTACCCATATGTCATCAATATCTTCATACTTTCGAATGATTCCTTCAGATGCTAAGAAGCCTATTACCATGTCTTCTATATATTCTGGAGTACTAACCATTGTAACAAACTCCTGTCCGTTCATTTTAATCGTGACTGGAAACTCTGTTACAATGCTGTCCTCTATATGCTTAAACGCCCCTTGTTCATAACGAAAGATTTCTCTTTCTACCTGTATCGGTTTCACGATCAGTATCCTTCTCTCACGTTATATTTTTATCAAAAACAAATACCGAAACTGCAATATCCTCTTCTACTTTCATATCTGAGAACAAATTCACTAATTTCGCTCCAACAAGTTCCTCCAAATGTTCACGGGAATTCGCAGCATACACTTCTTGAATCATTTTTGTTCTAGCCATATGAACCATTTCCGCACCGTCCATCGTACTTGAAATGAATTTTTCAGTAGGTGTTAAGTTCCCATAAAGTGTTGCAATCGCCATATTTTCAGCAAATACAGTATGAATCCGTTCTGGTCCTTTTCCGAAAAGTTCCTTTCGAAGTTTTCGTATCATATCATTAAATTCATGTACTTTTTTTGACATACAGTCATACCCCCAAAAACACTCATTTTACTTTCGTATATATTTTACCAAAATGACCCTTTCATCCAAACTATTTCATACGAATATTTGGACGAAAAGGTTCACTTCATGAAGGTTACTCGTCTTTTAATCCTTTACCCATACCTTTTAAGAAATGAAGCCCAAATCCGATGGCACGGTTAATGTCTGGATCTTTCAATACTTTCATAAGATCGAATACACCCACTTTTTTATTACTCTCTAGATGTTCATTACCTTCTTCTAGCCCTACTAATAAGCTACCTATAAGTTTTTTCGTAAGTTCCGGATCAAGTTCTGTTAATGCACCAGCAGCGCCCATCATATTATTAATTAAATTCGTAACAGGTTTACGAGTTACTTGGCCAAGAACAATTTTTGCGATTGGCTCTTTCGCTTTCAGCATAGAATTTGCCGCTTCTAGCATACCAATATCATTCAATTCCCCTACTATATTAAACATTTGATTTAGAGCATCTTCATTATTAGCTAGAAGCCCCTTTAAATCATCTAACTTTTGCTGTTTTATTTCTTCTTCAGTTAATTCTTGTCTTTGAATCGCTTTTATAGGTGCAGCCATATTTTTCTCCTCCTACTTATCCGTTAAATGCACATACCCTGGACGTGCCCACTTACGATCTACCTCAATACCAGCTTGAGGATGACGTTTTTTATTACGTGGGTTCGCTTTTGGCATCGGATTTTCGCCATCAATTTCTAGCACTTCCATACGCACTTTCGTCTGTTTATAAGCAGGTGTGTTCGTGCGTAAGTCTACAGCAGGACCTGTTAAGAAATTAATTGCTGTTTCATTATTTGTAGAGTTCATCGGTAAATATAACTCATTCGCTTTTACACGATCTGTAACGAGTACACGTAATTTTAATGCCCCAAAAGGAGAGACAAGACGAACTAATGAACCTGTTTTCACTCCACGTTCTTTTGCAAGTTCTGGAGAAACTTCAACAAACACACCAGGTACTTTCGTTTGAATGCCTGTTGATTTATTTGTCATATTCCCTTCATGGAAATGCTCAAGCATACGACCATTATTAATGTGAAGATCGAACTCAGCTGGGAATTCAGCTGGACGTACCCAGTCAGCAATCGCAAAACGAGCTTTTTTATCTGGGAAGTTAAATCCATCTTGGAAAAGAAGGGGTGTATTCGTTCCATCAAAACTTCCCCAATGGAAACTATTCCATCCTTCCAGTACTTCATAATTCGCTTGTGAAAATAGTGGTGATAAACTTGCCATTTCAGCAAAGATTTCACTTGGATGACTATAATTCCAATTTGCACCTAATTTATTCGCAATTTCCTGCACGATCCACCAGTCTGGTTTCGCATCTCCAAGCGTAGGTAGAACTTGATACAACCTTTGAACACGGCGCTCTGTATTTGTGAAAGTACCTTCTTTTTCAAGAGACGGTGCTGCTGGTAATACAACATCTGCATATTGAGCAGTTTTAGAAAGAAAAACATCTTGCACAACGAAGAAATCAAGGCTCGATAACACTTCATGTACATGGTTCGCATTAGAGTCTACAAGAGCCATATCTTCTCCGACAAGATACATTGCCTTCATTTTCCCTTCTTCGATTGCATGAAGCATTTCAATATTATTAAGACCTGGTTCACTAGCAATTTCCACTCCATATGCAATTTCAAATTTCGCACGTTCCATATCGTTAGTAACGTGCTGATATCCTGGAAGCCAACCTGGTAAAGTTCCCATATCACAAGCACCTTGTACGTTATTATGACCTCGAAGCGGGTACGCACCTGCTGCTGGACGACGATAATTCCCTGTTGCAAGAAGTAAGTTTGAAATCGCAGCGGAAGTATCAGACCCACCTGTATTTTGCGTTACTCCCATACCCCAAAGGATACATGTACCATCTGCATCACGAATCATTTCAGCCATTTGAATAAGTGTTTCTTTTGAAATACCTGTCATTTCTTCTGCATATTCAAGCGTATATTCTTTTAGACTTTCTTTGAAATCTTCAAAGAAGTTTACGTTTTCATCAATAAATTGTTGATCGTGCCAACCTTGATCAATCATATATTTCGTAACAGCCATTAACCATACTTGGTCTGTTCCTTGTTTTGGGCTAACAAAGACGTCTGAACGCTCAGCCATTTCTGTTTTACGAAGATCAGCTACAATTAACTTTTGACCGTGTAACTTATGCGCCCGTTTAATGCGTGTAGCTAAAACTGGATGACCTTCTGTCGGATTACATCCTACAATAATAACAAGACCAGATTTGGCAATATCTTTTATCGTTCCTGCATCACCACCCATACCAATTGTACGGAATAATCCGTCTGTCGCTGGTGATTGACAATAACGTGAGCAGTTATCAATATTATTCGTTTCAAATACTTGTCGAGCTAATTTTTGAATCACATAATTGTCTTCATTCGTAATTTTAGATGAAGAAATAAAACCGATAGCATCTTTACCGTACTCTTCTTTAATAGATCCTAGTTTACTTGCAACTACATTCAATGCTTCTTCCCATGTAGATTCAACAAACGTTCCATTTTTACGAATTAAAGGTTTCGTAATTCGTTCTTTAGAATTTACGAAATCCCAACCGAATTTTCCTTTTACACAAGTAGAAATTGCGTTAACTGGTGCATCAGAAGAAGGCTGTACTTTAAGGATTTTACGCCCTTTCGTCCACACTTCGAATGAACAACCTACACCACAAAATGTACATACTGTTTTTGTTTTCTTCGTACGAGTATCACGCATAGCCGCTTCCACTTCTGATACCGCAAAAATACCGCTATATCCAGGCTCAACTTCTTTAATTAAATCTACCATCGGTTCAAGAATATCTGGTTTTAATCCCGTCATAAATCCAGCTTCACCGAGCATCGTTTTCTCCATTAAAGCGTTACAAGGGCAAATCGTTACACATTGACCGCAACTAACGCATGAAGAATCATTAATATTTACTCCTTCATCCCAAATCACTCGTGGGCGCTCCGCTTCCCAGTCTATCGATAATGTTTCATTTACTTGTAAGTTTTGACACACCTCTACACATTGACCACATGCAATACATTGATTAGGGTCATAGCGATAAAACGGATGCGTCATATCAACTTCACTTACATCTACTTTCGGTTCATAAGGATATTTTTGATGTTCAATTTCCATTAATTCTGCTGTATTATGCAGCTTACAGTTCCCATTGTTGTTGTCACATACTGTACAGTATAATAAATGATTTTCTAGTAACCGATCCATCGCCTCTGTTTGTGCTTCTTTTGCACGAGTAGAATTACGTTCAATGTTCATACCTTCCGTCGCTACTGTCGAACAAGAGCGCATTAACTTTCCGTCAACTTCTACAATACAAGTGTCACATGTTTGAATAGGATCTACTTCTGGCACGTAACAAATTTGCGGATGTTCAATCCCGTTCTCATTAATAATACCCAATATCGTTGAACCGGGCTCCGCTGTATAATTTTTTCCGTCAATTGTAATATGAACCATGTTGTCATTCATGGTCTTTCCCCCTTTTTGAGAATAAAAAAACTCCACCACGAAAATATACGCACCACATTTCGGCACGTTATTATCATGGTGGAGTAGTTTATTAGCACATCTTGCTAAAATACCAATCCATTTATTCATAAATAAAACGATAGATTCATAACAGGTCATATCACGATTCCATCTTTAACACTGTTATTATATCGTTAAACTTAAAAATATACAATATAAAATTCAAACTACGCATATGTCCGCTTGGAACTATCCATAATAACCCATATAAAACATAACAAGGAGTAAGCAAACAAATGGGGTCTTTTAATAAATGGATTCGTGGTGAAAAATCTTTTTCTACCCAAGAGCAAGCTGATCATACATTAAATAAACCTATTTCTTCTTCTCTTCCACTTAACCTAAAGCACTTGTCCAAACTGTTTAGTGGTATTCCAGAATTAATTACACGCACTTTCCCGTTAAAAAACGGACAAGAAGCTGCACTTATATATATGGAAGGACTTGTAGACAAAACTGTTATTAACGTAAACATTCTTCGTCCTTTCTTATTTAAAGAGTGGAATGAATACGATTTTTGGGAAGCCTCTGTTTCAATCGGAAATATAAAAAAAGTTCAGAAGTGGTCCGACATTGAACAGTCCCTTTTGCATGGTAAAAGCATTTTATTTATAAATGGACAACTTTCCGCTTTAGAACTTGATACGCAAGTGGCGGCTTAGTATCTACAGAAAAGTTACAGCTCATTTTATTTAGCACAAATTTTTTAAAACAAGAAGGGGCTATGCCTTACCTCGATGTTTGGTATCGTGATCCTAAAAACACTGGAAACATGCGCATGGTTGCAGTAGACGGTCCCATTTCTTCAGTTATATATAGTAACTTTAAAGATAAGCCCGCCCTTCCCGAGTATTTAACAGATTTAATTAATACGAACAAACTGTACAATCGGACCGTTTTTACGACATTCCATGAATTTCACAGGCAAACTTTTAATAAAGGTATAACACCTGCTATTTCAGAAATAAAAAAAGGTAAAAAAGATGTTATCGTTACCGGTTCTGCGCTATTAACTTCTCGCGGAATTTATAAAATGTCATTAAATCGTTATGAAAGTGCCCTTCTTCTTTTGTTACAAAAGAAAGCTAATACACCGGTTTCGCTTACATTGAAGATCCCTTCTACTTCAGTTGAAAGTAATAGTGATTTAAAAGATACCGATGGCGGCGATTTCGTAACAATAAATGTTCTTAGCATGAATCGTGATATCCGTACAGACTATAGCGATAACCACTTCAAATTTAATGTTAAAATGGATTTAAAAATTGCTGTATCTGAACTTACATTCAATATGGATATAGACAAAGATAGAAAAAAATTAACTTCTCTTATTACAAAACAACTAAACAAAGATTTGAACGATTTAATCCACAAAATTCAAAAACAACAACTTGATCCATTCGGATTTGGTGATTATGCGAGAGCATTTCAATATAAAGAATGGAAAAAGGTTGAAGATGATTGGCCGAGTGCCTTTTCAAAAGCTAACGTGAAAGTAGCACCTACTATTAAAATTTTAGAAAATGGGATTATTAAATAGCAAAAACACGCTACTTGTTCTTATACGTTTAAAGAATAAGTAGCGTGTTTTCATTTCCATTACAAATATTATTTCAACAGACTATACTCTATTTCCATTTCTAACATTACTATGTTTTTTAGCATATACAAAATATATGAAAACACCTATTATAATCCATGCCACAAAACTAATTAAAGTAAGCTTAGAAAGGTTCAAAGCTAAATATATACAACTTACTATTGAAACGATAGGTAAAAAAGGTACTAGGGGCGCACGGAATGGCCTCTTCATATTAGGATGTGTCTTTCTTAATACAATGACAGCTATAGATACAAACACAAATGCTGTTATCGTTCCCATATTAACTAAATTAGCTAATAAATTCAAATCCACTAATCCCGCTAATAAAGCTGCTAGTATACCTGTAACCCACGTATTAAAAAATGGAGTTTGTAAACGTTTATGCACACTTGAAAGTCTTTTTGGTAACAATCCATCTCGACTCATCGAGTAAGATACACGAACAAATGCAAACATAGCTACTAACAAAACTGTTGTTAGCCCTGCTATTGCTCCCACCGATAACAATCCAGCAATTCTATCTTCTCCTACAGTGCGCAACGCATATGCAACCGGATCAGCAACATTTAATTCCATAAACGGAACCATTCCAGTTAACACGAATGAAACACCTACATATAGAACGGTACAAATGAATAAGGAAACAAGTAACCCAATTGGCACGTTACGTTGTGGACGCTTCACTTCCTCTGCGGCTGTTGCAACTGCATCAAATCCTAAAAAAGCAAAAAATACAGTAGCAGCGCCTCCTACTACACCGTGAAAGCCAAACGGTAGAAATGGTTGCCAATTCTCTGGCTTTACATATTGTGTTCCTACAACAATAAATCCTACAATAACAGCCAGCTTAATAATAACCATTATATTATTTATTCGTGCACTTTCTTTTGCACCACGACTTAATAAAAATGTAACAACTAAAATAATAAGAACTGCTGGTAAATCAATAATTCCACCCTTCCCCATACCAGGTGCCGAAGCAAAAATTGTAGGAATGTGAATATTAAATCCTAATAGCAGTGATTGAAAATACGCTGACCATCCTGCTGCTACCGCAGAAGTCGCTAGTAAGTACTCCAACATAACGCACCAACCGACTATAAATGCAAAAATCTCACCTAGTGTCATATATGTATATGAATATACACTTCCCGAAACTGGAACTGTAGATGCAAATTCAGCATAACAGAAAGCTACGCACGCACATACAATCGCCGCTAATATAAACGATAATACAATCGCTGGGCCAGCATGTTTCGCCGCTACAATACCTGTTAATACGAAAATTCCTGTACCAATAATTGCTCCAATCCCTAAAAGAGTTAGGTCAATGGCACCTAAAGTTTGATTCAATACTTTTTTCTTTTCTACATCCATTGTTTTCTTTATTAAAAGACTCATTCATTGAAACCTCTTTTTCAAGTTTATCTCTTACTTATTACAATCTTTATTACTGTTCTGTTTAGAAAATAAAAATATACATGATCCACTTCCCATGAACTAAATAATTCGACAAAAGTCATAAAAATCAATCTTTTTCAACTGTAGTGAATTTTAAAACAATTAATTCAGCAACAAACCACTAAGAACGCTGATTGAATTTATCATATAATTAATTATATTGTCAACAATAAAATTAATTATATGAAATGGTTAATTATGTATCAAATGTTGTTTTTAAACATGATTACTTTCTTGAAAACATTGTTATTTCCTATTTTTATATTTATATTCATTTTTTTATATTGATTTTTATACATTTTTCATTAGATAGAATGTAAGAGACGTTATCATATTTTTAACTAAATTTTTCATTTTATATAATACATTAGATAGAATGTAAGAGACGTTATCATACCTTTAACTAAATTGTTATTTACAATTTAGTTAAAGGTATGCAACCATTTTAAAGCTAATAAAAAAGCGCAGATTTTCATCTGCACTTTTTTATTCTTCTACTTCAGCTTCTGTACTACTATTTTTAAGTTGTTCCTTCTGAGCCTCTTCTTGTAGCTCAGCTGAAATCATCCCATAATAAATTTCTGGATATAATCCAAATATTTGATATACACTTCCTAAAAACGGCATCGGAATCCCTCTTTTCTAAAGTTGTATTGCCACTCTTAAGGATTCCCTTTTCACTCATTATACATTCGTTTTTGGCGATTCTTCTTCATCGTGAACGTGTAATAAATTTTGCCACTTTTTATACGGTGCACTATTTGGATCCACATATCCTTTCGCATACGAACGATCCCACAATTGTTTAATAAACATTTCTTTTTCTTTCTTCGCAACCATATCAGCACCAGTACCATAATAGTTTTGGAAGTATAACTCAATTTCATCCAGGAATAATCTTAATAATTCATCAGAAGTTTCTTCTAACGTCGGATCATATTTCGCTTCACGATCATACATTAAAATCATATCTAAAATATTATGGACATGCTCTTTACGAAGCCATCTAATATCTTGAGCACCTAATACGAATGGATGTGTATATAAATGTCCACCTTGTATCATCGCCTTTTCTTGTTCTTCTTCAAATCTGGACAAGATGTTTTCATAAATGAACGGATTATGAAGCAATGCTCTGTGTAGTTTATAACTTTCGCTTGAAATATTTTTGCCCATGGACTGAATTAAGAAGCTACGTCCCACACCGTTATATTGATACACAAACTGCCCATCAACAGCAACTAAACTAATCCAGCGATACATATACGCGTATAGAAGAGCTCGATTACATTTATCGTAATCTAATTTTGTTTGAGTCGCATTCAAGTCTGGCATAAAGGCCGGTAAGTGCCAATACTTATCTAAATGCGGTGTCAAACTAGATTTTTTACTATTTAATTTATTCACTCGGCGATAATATGATTGGAAGTAGTCACCTTTATCATTCATAAAGCCGTTTGCAATATGCCCTGATGATAATTTAGGAAAGTCTTGTAGCGACAAGCCGTAATGTGCCCGATAACAGATTACTTCAAATGGCGAAAAGGCTTCATGTACTGTATCTTTTTCTTTAAACATCTCTTGAATTAATTCCTCTTGCAGTTCTTTCTTTAAAGAAGGATGTATACCCCAATATTGTAATTCCCTATGATGGGAAACTTTCGGCACGAACGGACTTGCTAAATGGAACAAGTCTTCAATTTTTTCACGGACATATTCATCACGATCACGCTTCTTATAATCCGCTTCTTTTCGTAATGCCTCTACAATATTCAGCTCTAATTTATCACGATAGCGTACTTGTAGTTCATCATAACAATAGCTCAGTATATGTTCACGGTAGAAATCTTCAACCTTTTTCGACTGAATCTCTTCCGTTTTCGCATCCCTGCAATATTCCCCGTACAAACTCATATAAATTTCCGCAGATATATCTTTTGGTAATACACCTAAATTTAAATGTTGCTGCATATCTTGCCAAATCTTTTCTTGTAACTTCTCTTCAGCTAATACGTATACATTCGTTGGATTTGTCTTCCCTTCAAATTCCTTACTTCGTTTTTGAATTTCAAATAATAAATTTTCACGTGTCTCGTGCAAATTATCAAAAAACCTTTCCCAATATTGAATCATTTTACTAACTGCTTGATATAGTGATTGATACACAAGTTCTAATAACATTTCTTTACGATACTCATTTAATTTGTGTACATATTGCATTACGATGTCTTCAAACTCTTTTTTGAATAGACGTTGCTGATTATTAACCATTTTTCCAAACCAGCCTTGTTGCTGCGCAATTTCAACGCGGCGGACAGCGGTTACCGTTCCATCAACATTACTCACGTTAAATTTCTTATCGTAGTTTTGAATTAAATTACGCTTTTGTTCATTGTTTTCATGGAGTCGATTCATTTTTTCTACTAACTGCTTTCGAATTTCGTATAACATAAAACGGGCTGCTACTGGATGAACAGGGTCTGTCTTCTTTAAAAACCATGTATTCAATTGATATGACTGTCCTTCAGATCCACTTTGTGAAAAACGGTCCGATTCAATCATGTCATATAAAAGAGTTGTTACATGTTCATGTACACGACTCGGAATCGCATACGCATATAAACGAACCGCATGATCAACCCTCGCTACTTCCCCTTTCATTTGTTCCATCATTTTCAGTTTCGCAGCTGAAATTTTACACTCGTGCTGTAGACGATTTAATTCCTCGTCTTTTTGCACCGTACGCTGTACATAGCTTTCTACAGCTTCTAAAAACAGTTTAGATTTCGCAACACCGACCTTACCACCCTCCGCTCCTTCACGCGTTTCATTATACATTTGTCTATAGAAAATATGAGCCTGTTCTGGGCGAGTAGCAAGATGTTCTAAGTCTTCTAAATAACTCTTCCCACGCTCTGGCTTTTCACGCTGCATACCACGTTTTACATCTTGATCGTATCTTTGTTTCTTTTCTTGAAACAATTGATCTAAATGAAGCCACGATTCATCTAAACCTTGCACAGCCCATTTTAAAGCACAATATTTTAACACGTGCTCATATGGATAAATAATCTTTGCCGTTCCTGCCCCGCAATACCGCCCTTTCCCACTCGATTCTGCTAATTGTTGAATTTGATTATCTTCCTGCGCAAAATGATTTGCAGACATCGGACTAAATAACTGTAAATAAATCGTATTTGCCATTTGCTCCATATAATCTGATAAATTGTGCAGATGGTGTCCATGTAGATTTTCGTAATCGTATAAGAAACAATAATTGTACGGTAAATGATGTTGTTTAATCGTATGATTCGTTCTTCCATCTTCATCTACTTGATCAGGTCGATATTCTAATTCAATCGTCACTCCGCCACGTTTTGATAATTCCCCAGTAGAACCGAGTGTAATGGCATGTAATTCTTTTAACGATGCATAGCCGTTTGCTTGCACCGTTTCAAACTCTTTCGCACTAACTGTTCTTGTCTTCACTAAAACATCAGGCATTAAAAACGCACCACGTATTAAAATGTTGTGATGCTGCAGTTTTTTCCGAAGCATTTCACGTAAATATAATGCAATTTGTAGAAACATCCCTGAACCTGTTCCGCCCGCTAGTGATGTTACTATAATGACACGCACTCCATATTCTGTTTGATCGCTTGTAACCGGAAAAATCTTCTCAATTTCTTGCCAAAAGGACGTCAATTTATCTTCTTTCATTGCAGCACGTAACGCTAAACGTGAAATGACGCGCAATTGTCCTGCTCCTTCTGTTAATGGTTTATCAAGTATAGTTGGATCCATCGGAAACCACTCTGGAATCGTTGGATCTCCCGCAATATACTCCCTGGGCGTTTTACTAGAACTTGTTTGCGTCTTAAACTTTCGAATATGATCAAATTTACTCAATGTATTCACATCTGTATCAAATACGTGCATTGCTACTTTTTTTCGGCGCTCCTCAGGCAGCCTTTCATATATTTGATGTGTCACAGTACTACCGATTCCACCTAAACCAATTAATATCGTTGGAACTTGTAACGTCATGTGAACCACCTTCCTATTCTTGCTTGTTTGAAAAGAGAAGGGAAAGATAATACGCTCCTCTTTTCCCATCTACTATTCACACTCGTATTTGTAAATCTCCTTACCATATCCTCTATCAATTACTAAAAGTTCATTTGGATATAGTGTCTTATGTTCCAATCCAACCTCATCTTCTGTTATAAACATCCCATCAATAATCATTCCTACTACTTGTGACTCTTTCGCTACAAAGATAGATTTCGATCCTTTCTTTGCTATAAATGTAACGGATTGCACAGTCTTTCTTTCCGCTCTAAACGGGATACCAAAATAATGTTTCCACCACTTATTTCGAAGTAATTCTGGTTCAGATTGATATAGCCAATCTTTTGCTACTTCTTGATCCCATTCGTAATATAATAGTGCTTTCCGGTGAAACCTCGGACGAATAATCCAACCTAAAACGATTATTCCTACTATTAACAGTAATAAAGTGATCGGAATAACAAGCTTAAAAATAAGCGCATACTTTTCATAAAACGGTGCATTTTGAATGTGAAGTGATATTTTTTTCTTTACTTCTTGTAACTTTGAATCCTGCACTACGATGGTAGCTTCTACGGTGCCGGTATCTGTAAAATTAAACGTGTCGGAGTAATGAGGACGAGGGTAAACATAAATTTGATTACCATGTTGCTTTATTTCATAGTTGATTGATTGTTCAGATGTGACACCAGTAGATTTTAATAGTTTCTTTACAGCCTCTTCTGTCATCGGCTTATCATCTAACTCTGGTTGTAATATAAATGGTTTACTATTCTCTAAATTCGTTACTTTTTCTTCATAATCTTTCGTAACAGTTTGAAGTGATAATTTAGGCTTTTCAGTTGTTTCGATTTTAAATTCTTTCGTCTGTCTATAAAATCCTTTTATGTTCATATGAACTTTCCCGCGTACTAATCCTTTAGTAAGCTTCGTTTCGTAATAAAACACATGCCTTTTATCGTCCCACTTCATCTCATATTGCTTTCCGTCTATTTCTACTTCTGCTTGGAAGTAAGAAGACTGCACTGGCAACTCAGTAGGTTTTGCTTCAATAACGGCTGTCACATCTTCATGCATTTCCTCAACATTTTTTCTATTTTTATCCGCTTTGTCATAAGTAGAAACAGTATAGTTAAGCGCGGGTTCGACTAGTACTTGTAACCCTTCTTTCTCAATGTCCCGGTCCACTTCTATCGTATAAGTTCCTGGTTTAATAACTTCCTTATTTTCCGTACTGATATGAACTATATTTCCGAATAATTTAGCTTCGCCTGGTGCATGTATGGAAAAAGAAGATTGTAATTGTAACGGTTTAGAAATTTGTGTAACCTGATAATTAGACAAAGAAGGCGATTGTCGTACCAGCGTCATACGCTTTAACGGAAATGGTGTTGTAATCTCTACTTTCTTCCCTACTACTTTCGTTTTTACAATCGATTCAACAGAGGAGAACGGATCACGATTTGCAACTAATGCTGCCACTTGATTGACACTTTTTACAATACCATCCTCTCCACTAGATGGCATCGTAACCCCATTTATCTCTTTCTTCCATATTTCTTTAAACGTATTTAGTTGTTCCTTTTCTTGCTGTCCTAAATCCTCTTCCATCGTAATTAAAATTGGATGTAACGATATCTTTTTTACATCCATTTCTTTCTTAAACTGTGCTAACTTCTGTGTAATTTGTTCTTTTCCACCAACCTTATCTTTTTCCAAATCATTAAATGCCCCGTCAGTTAAGACAATAAGCCAAAATTCACGTTTCCCATCTATATCTGCTTCCTTTTTTATAGATTGCATCGCTGTTTCTACTGCGCTAAACGGAGTATTTAAATACGTTTTCCACGCTCCAATTCCCTCAATTTCTGTTTGTCTCTTATCCTTCGTTAACGAAATGTTTAATGGATCATTCGGCTTGCTCATTGGAACATAAGAAAATGTATCTTTTTCATCTAATAGCGCAACCAAACTTTGCAAAGCGTAATTGGCATATTTCCAGCGATCGTTATTTCTCATGCTGCCCGAATCGTCATATACAAGTGAAACGACCCTTTCCTTTGCCTCCTCTCCTTTTGCAAAAGCTGATAAAGGTAAACATATAAATAGAAACAACATGAACGTGGCACAAATTCGGATTTTCATGATGAGGCTTCGCCACCTTTGTAGACAAATTCCTATGTTTAAATTTATGAGAGGAAACAAGATATATGACTTGTATTTTAGGACAACTAACTCATCATAACTTTATTATGTAAACAGAAATATACAGTTAGTAATATTTTCTCTCCCCTTACTTATCAAATTATATAAGTAAAAAAAGCCTGTTTAAGTTCTACACTTAAAACAGACTTTTCCTACTTTTCATATGGAAAACACACAGCAAAAAGTTTGATTTTAAATTAATACATCACTTCAATTGTAAATCCACCAGGTGCTTTAACATAAAACGTGTACGCATGTGCACGTTTAGGAGGTTCGACCAAAAATCCATCCTCCTTCAATCTTTGATTCATCTTATTTACTTGTTCTTCACTTTCTTGAGGAAACCCTACATGAAATGTTTGCGGATAATGTACGTCTTTCCCTTTCATTAACGTTAATATAAACCCATCATTATCACGCATAACCGCAAAGCCATTTCCCCTTGCTCCGCTACAAGTTAAAGCAAAATACTTTTCTAAAAACTCTCTCGCAGCTACTACATCTGCAACTGTTAAATTAAGATGTTTAATTCCCAACCCAACACCTTCTTTCTTAATTTTCTAACATTTTACCATACAAATAAAAAACACGCCTTTCACAGCGTGTTTCATTGCTTCACATACACTTCAACAACCGGATTCTCTTTATGATCCGCATGTAAGCGTATATTCTCTTCACTCGCACTATAAATACTAGCTAATAACATAATCGTTAACACATTAGGCGTTTTTGCATCGCTCCCATATTTCCTTTCCAGCGCTTCCTTATATTCAAAATCCAAGTCCCCCTGCACATATGTATACACTTCAAATCCATCTTCTAAATTGCAAACTACCGTATCAATAATATCTGCCCCTACTTGTTTTTTCATTTCATCTCGTAACGCTTCAATAAATGCTTCCCATGGTACTTCGTATGTCTGAAACTGATCTGTAGATTTCATTGCCTTTTCCTCCTTACTATATCCTTTTCCTATATTCCCCCTTTCACATAACAATTATGATAGATAGGTCATTCGTACAAGCCGCACTTGTCCCCTTTACATATCGTATTACTGTAATGCGGAAGGAGGAAAGAACATGCATAGACAAAAATGTTATGATACATGTCGGCGGTACTTTGGAAAAATTGTTCGGATTGAAGACCGAGATGGCCGGGTTCATTTAGGAAAAATAATTGATGTGACAAGAGACTCTGTATGGATTGAACCAATGCAACAACGCTCATCTTTTGATACAGGATTCGGATACTATAACGCATATGCAAACGGTGGTTGCGACCTTTGTGGTGGCCTTAGCAGATGTGATAGTTGTGGATTTGGTTGTGGTGGCGGATTTAGTAGCTGTGGCTGCGGAGGTCGTGGTTGCGGTAATTGTGGTTGTGGAGGCGACTGGGGCGGCGGTTGTGGCTGGGGCGTTGAACTCGGATTTGGTTTTATCTTCGGAATTACTTTAGCTGCACTATTTTTCATTTAATATATAAAAGAGTTGACTATATTTAGCCAACTCTTTTTCTTTACTTTTCACATATAAATATGCGATGCCCTAAAACATGTTGGTACATAAGTCTTACATGTTCATGCTGTACCCACGCCTCATATAAATCATTTGGAATATATGATGATACATTCCATTCTGGCTCTTCTGTGTAGCTAGAGATCGTTTCCGCAATTGTTCCACCGCCAGCAATTTTAACTCTTTTAAAATTTGCTTTTTGGAATAATTGTACCCACTCTCTCTCAGTTAATAGTTCTTTCATCCCATATAGCTGGGTAATTTTTCCTTCCTCTTTTTTCTCAATATGTGTATCAATAATCATTTCAATAACAACAAGCTTGCCACTCTTCTGTAATACACGATAGCACTCCGATATAGCTCTTTCTTTATCTGTAAAAGCTAGTATCGATTCCCCAAGCACAAACTCAAATGAATCGTTTAGGCAAGGTAATTGTTCTGCATCCCCTTGAATTAATTGTATATTCAATCCTTCAAACATCCATCTATCTTTCGCCTTTTGAATCATAATTTCATTCTTTTCAACCGCTGTTACTTTATAACCAAATCTTTTTGTCATATACGCCGCTGTTTTTCCAGTGCCACAACCTATCTCAAGAACATTCGCTTCATGTCTAAGAGGTAGTTGTTCTAACAATTGTTTCGTTAATGTAAAACCACCAGGATGAGCACTTCCTATTCCGTAATAAGCTAGAAAATCTATATATACGTTTCGTCTCATGGGATTCTCCGATACGATAAACTTAACTAAATCTATACAATTCAATCAAATTTATACAAGTTAGTGCTTCACCGTGTTCTCGCAACCCCGAAGGGACGAGGGGTATAACACTCCACACGAGGCAGTATCGTTACCTCCTATTATCAAGCTTTTATTTTACCCATCTTGATAAATTTATCGCAGCATTTACATCCCTATCGTGATGGCTATTGCATGGAACACAGTCCCATTCACGAATCTTTAAACTCCACTGTCCTTCTGATTGAACTGAATGGTCGTATTTTACGCCGCAACATGAACAAATCTTGCTTGAGGCGAACCATTTATCAGCTTTTACATACTCAATGCCATACTTCTCGCACTTGTATGATAAACATTGAAAGAGGAAGTGTAATTTTTGAAATGAAAATGCTTTCGATAGTTTTTTATTTTTTAACAGGTTCGAGATAGATAAGTCTTCCACAACAATCCTCATTGGTTTGGTTTTCACCAATTTAGCTGTTGCTTGATGGATATGGTTATTTCGGATATTCGTAATTTTCCTAGATAACCGCAGGTGCTCAGTTTTAGCTTTTTCATATCCGGCAGATTGAATTTTTACACCTTTTTTAAATCTCCTAGACATATCTCTTTGCGCTGATTTTTTCCTTTTCAAAAGTTTTTTAACTTTGGCATCTTTGGTTATATTTCGTTCTTTCATACCATTAGAAGCTACAAAAAGATCTTTTAAACCAACATCCACACCAATCGACTCATCGGTTAACCCTTGTGCTTCAAAGGATTCTTCGAACCCTACACTAATCCACCAGTGACGACCATCAAAGGTAACTCTTGGATTGGATGGTTTTTTGTTTCTTGGTAGTTGTTGGCTTGTTTTCACTTCTCCAATGGACTGCATATGAACTACTTTCTTTCCTATAATCAGTCTTTCATAATTGGCATACAATCCTTGGATTAAATCTTTTTTGGATTTATAAGAAGTGTGAGAACCATTTTTGTACTTTTTGAACGAATTTTTTCTCGCCTTATCAAAATCTTTTGAAGCCTGTTTGGGAACTTGTGCGTTGATGTCATTTAACCACTCATATCTCTTTCGCTTCTTGATCTTTGTAAATCGTTTCTGTAAAGCTAACTGTGAAACAGATTTTCCAAATAGCTTATAGTATCTATCACTCATTCTTTTACAATAGTTATAAGCGAATCTTGCAGCGCCAGCATGGTTTCTAAGCACTTTTTCTTGTTCAGGCGTTGGAATTAGTCTGACTTTCTTCGCCAATATCATCAGAATTTAACTCCTTTAATGAAAGATTTGTTCTTCTGAATAGTAGCGTGTTCCACCAGCATTCTCCTGAGACTACTCGGATGCAAACCTGTTAATTCTGATACTTGACTAACTCGTAAAAATTTCATTATTATTCTTACCTCATTGAATCTACCATAGCACATACGTTCGATAGATTCGATGAGGTTTGATAGATTTAATTAAATTTATCTCGTTCAACTAAGGGCGCAATTCCTTAGCCAGTTCTCTTATGAACTTCTCATGTTTTCACATGAGCGCAGACTATATGTTTATCTCTTTAGAGATAGAGGATTTTTCCACCACCATAGGCTTGTGATGTACTCTCGTCAGTTATACGAGATAGTCGTTGAACGTTCATCTTATCCATTTTGACTTAGATGATTCGAGGCGGAAGACCCATTGTTCTAGTGTTTAGGATTTAACCTTGCACGATCTGATTGATTTTTTCTGCTTTCGCGACATTCACGCTCGCTATTTCTAGCCACGTTGTAGTTCAATCAGCTTTAGGGATTGCCCGCAGTTAACCCTCACTACTAGCCAATCACTTGACTAGCAGGGCTTACTGATATATTTAATTAACTTTGGTTATAATTGGTTAAATAAATCATAACAGTTACTTACCCTTTTTTATTTTATATATTCGTGGAAAGAAGAAAAGTGCATAGAAAAAAGGGCGCATCATGTGCGCCCTTCATCTTATTTTTCATCACCGATATATGCCCATTTGTAGCTGTAATCTCCACCAACTGGATGGTGAACAATACCTTTTACTTTTGCTTTTTGAACGATAGCATCACCACGTTGGTATAATGGTGCAATTGCTGCGTCTTCAAGTAGCATTTTCTCAGCTTTCAGTAAGCTATCCCAACGTTCTTTTGTTTTTGTTAATAGCTCACCTTTACCTTTTGCTACAATTTCATCATATTTCGGATTTGAGTATCCAGTTTGGTTATGAGGTCCATCTGTAACGAACATATCAATGAATGTCATTGGATCTAAGTAGTCAGGTCCCCAACCAGCATAAGATAAATCATAATCTAAGTCAGACTCTAATTTTAATTTTTGTTTAAACGGCTGATTTTTCAAATTCACTGTTAAGCCTGGTAAGTTTTTCTCAAGCTCCCCTTTTAGGAACTCCCCTACTTTTTTCGCATTATCGCTATCATAGTTTAATAGCTCTACAGTTACTTGCTCTTTTCCAAGCTCTTTTTTCGCTTTTTCCCAATGCTCTTTTGCCTTTTTCAAATCAGTTTTTAAAATATCTCCATTTTCTTTACGGAAGTCTTTTCCGTCCGGGCTCTTAGCAAATTCTTTTGGTACTAAGTAATCTGCAGGTGTAGATCCGTCATTTAAAATAACATTCGTTAAACCTTTTTTATCGTATGCCATTGCAATCGCTAAACGTAAATCTTTGCTCTTTAACACAGTATCATTGCCACCACGTTTTTGGTTTAAACGTAAGAAGAATGTTGAAGGTGTTTTTTGTGTATAGAAATCTGGATTCGATTTATACTTATCAACAAATTCAGATACAAGTCCAGAACGATCAATTTGTCCACTTTCATATAAGTTAACACGTGTGCCGCTATCTTTTACTACGTTAAAATTGATTTCTTCTAACTTAACTGTTTTATTATCCCAGTATTGTGCATTTTTCTTTAATTTCCAACCTTCTTCATGTTTCCAGTCTGTTAATGTAAATGGTCCGTTGTATAGCGTTGTATCTGCTTCTAAACCGAATTTTTCACCTTTTTCTTTTACGAATTTTTCATTTAACGGATAGAATGTTCCGAATGAAGTTAATTCTACAAAGTAAGGAACTGGATTTTCTAATTCAACTTCTAACGTGTAATCATCTACCGCTTTTACACCTAACGTATCAAGTGGTGCTTTTCCTTCATTAATTGCTTTTGCATTCTTTACATCAAACATAATGTATGCATATTCCGCTGCTGTATTTTTATCTACCGCACGTTTCCAAGAAAATACGAAATCTTTCGCTGTTACAGGTTCTCCATTTGACCATTTCGCATTTTTATTTAATGTAAATGTATACTTTTTGCCATCATCACTCTTTTTATATGATTCAGCAACCCCTGGAGTTGCTTTATTATCTTTATCAAGTCGATATAAACCTTCCATTACGTTGTTTAAAGCAAGAAACGATACTTGGTCTGTCGCTTTCGAAGAATCCATAGATGGAATCTCTTGAGCCTCTGTTAAATTCAGTACTTGCTTCGCTGCTAATTTTCCGCCTTCTTTTTCACCGCTTTTCGGTGTTGTGCTTGCCTTGTCTTTTTCCCCTGATCCAGAGCAAGCTGTTAATGCCATACTCATTACTAAAACTGGTGCTACGACCGCTGTTAATTTTTTCATCTTTTTTCTCTTCATTTTCTTGTACCCTCCCCAATTATATGTACGATATTAACATTTAGAAACTCTCTGCTAACTTTCGTTATCAGAAAATTCTTATTAATTAATATTCTACTATTTTTTCGCGTTTTGTAAAGTAGTTTTGTAAAATTTCTAAATTTTTTCACTTTTCAATACTATTAACTTGTTATTTTACTATTATTACTAGACGAATTATCCCCCATCTACTATATGTACACATGGCTACCCTTATTCTTCTCTATTACTAAATTTTATATTTGTTTTATTCATGTATAACCGTTACTGAACACCACTACAGCGGTTTGTTGAAATCGCTTTCAAAAAATACCCTATTCTCTTATACATATAAAAGAACATTTCAAAAGCAGCTCAGCCACTTTTGAAATGCTTTCATATTATTTTTTTCCGCCATCCTCAGTTACATATGCCCACTTAAAACTATATTCTGGACTAATGTTATGCTTAACAATTCCTTTTACATTTGGCTTCATTACATACGATCTTCCTGTTTGATATAAAGGAACTAACCCTGCATCTTCTTCAAGGAATAATTTTTCTGCTTTCCCTAATGCTTCCCAACGCTTCTTCGGATCAGACAGTAACTCATTACCTGCTTTCGCTACCATTTCATCGTATTTTGGATTTGAATAACTCATTTGGTTATATGGGCTCTTCGATTCAAACATATCAATAAACGTCATTGGATCCGCATAGTCTGGGCTCCAACCAGCGTAAGAGATTTCATAATCTTGAGCTGACTCTAATTTTAACTTTTGTTTGAACGGCTGAATTTTCGTATTAATCGTTACACCTTTTAAATTCTTCTCAATTTGATCTTTTACATAGTCTCCGATTTTCTTCGCAACTCCATCATCATAACTTAACAATTCAATTGTAACTTGATCTTTTCCAAGTTCTTTTTTCGCTTCTTCCCATGCTGCTGCGCCTTTTTTCGGATCATATTTCAGGCCATTTTTAAATGTAGCTTGGTAATCTTTACCGTCTGGTCCTGCTGCAAGCCCTTTTGGAACCAATTGATCCGTTGCTTTTGATCCATTATTTAAAATTACATTCGCCAAGCCTTTTTTATCAACTGATAATGCAATTGCTTCACGAAGCTTTTTGCTCTTTAATGGCGTATCTTGTCCGTTACGTTTTTGATTTAAACGTAAGAAGAATGTGCTTGATTCTGCATACTCACCGTATTCATCTTTGTTCGACTTATATTTATCTACGAATTCTCCTGATAGTAATGTAAAATCAATCGATCCTGTATCATATAAATTTACTTTCGTAGCAACTTCCTTTACTACACTATAATTAATTTCTTCTAATTTCACAGTCTTCTTATCCCAATACTTATCATTTTTCTTCAGCTGCCATCCTTGCTCATGTTTCCATGAAGACATAACGAATGGCCCGTTATACACCGTTGTATCTGCTTCTAAACCGAACTTATCGCCTTTTTCTTTTACGAACTTTTCATTTAACGGATAGTATGATGGGAATGCTAGTAAATTTAAGAAATATGGTACTGGCTTTTCTAATTCTACTTCTAATGTATAATCATCTACCGCTTTTGCGCCTAATTCTGTTACCGGTTTTTCTCCTTTATTAATTGCCTCTGCATTTTTAATATAATAGGCAATAAACGCATATTCTGCAGCTGTATTTTTATCAAGTAAGCGCTGCCATCCATATACGAAATCTTTCGCTGTTACAGGATCTCCATTCGACCATTTCGCATCTTTACGCAGTTTAAATGTATATTTTTTGCCATCCTCGCTTTTCGTACTAGATTCTGCAGCAGCAGGAATTGGCTTATTATCTTTATCAAGACGATACAATCCTTCCATCGTGTTTCCTAAAATTTGTGCACCTAACGTATCAGTAGATTTAGAAGTGTCCATCGTCGGAATTTCTTGATTTTCTGTACGATTTAATACTTGTTTCGCTGCATATTTAATATCAGATTTTTTTTCTTCCCCACTATTCGATGTAGTATTTGTTTTCTTTCCCTCACCTGATCCAGAGCATGCTGTTAATGCCATACTCATCGCTAAAACCGGTACTACAACTGCTGTTAACTTTTTCATCTTTTTTCTCTTCATTTTTGTATCCTCCCTAATTATACGTACATTACCAAAGCTTGAGAGACCCCTAACCAATAGTTATTTTCAGAAAATTACAACTAATGTTATTCTACTCTTTTTCCCGTATTTGTAAATAGTTTTATTTTAAATATTCTGATTTTTTAACTCGTAATTTAGTATGATTTATCCCCCATCTACTATATGTACACACTATAGGCCTTATTCTTCTCTATTTAACTGCACTAAAAATTAATATTTTAAGCACACTAAAAAAAGCATTTCAAAGTAGCTTAGCCGCTTTGAAATGCTTTTGGATCACTATTATTTTTCAGTTACATATGCCCATTTAAAGCTAAATTCTGGACTGATATTATGTTTTACTACACCTTTTACATTTGGTTGTAAAACATAAGAATCTCCACGTTGGTATAAAGGTACAATCGCTGCATCTTCTTCAAGTAATGTTTTTTCAGCTTTCCCTAACTCTTCCCAACGTTTTTTCGCATCATTCATTAATTCAGTTCCAGCCTTCTTCACCATTTCATCATATTTAGGATCAGAGAAGCTCATTTGGTTGTGAGAATGCTTAGACTCAAACATATCTAAGAATGTCATTGGATCTGCATAATCTGGATTCCAACCACCATACGAAATATCATATTGTTGCTCAGATTCTAATTTTAGTTTTTGCTTAAATGGTTGAAGCTTAATGTTAACTGTTACACCTTTTAAGTTTTTCTCAATCTGATCTTTAATATATTCTCCAACTTTTTTCGCATTACCAGTATCGTAGTTTAAGAATTCAATTGTAACTTGATCTTTTCCAAGTTCTTTTTTCGCTTCTTCCCAAGCTGCAGCAGCTTTTTTCGCATCTGGTTTCAAACCATTTTTAAATGTTTCTTGGAAATCTTTACCATCCGGTCCAGTTGCTAAGCCTTTTGGTACTAAAGAGTTAATTTCTTTTGATCCATCATTTAAAATTACGTTTGCTAAATTCTTCTTATCAATTGATAGTGCAATTGCTTCACGTAATTTTTTGCTCTTTAATGGTGTGTCTTGTCCATCACGTTTTTGGTTCATACGAATGAAATACGTACTCACTTGTGAATATGTTCCGAATTCATCTTTCTTGCTTCTATATTTATCAACGAACTCTCCATTTAATAAAGCAAAGTCAACTTGACCGCTATCATATAGATTGACTAAAGTTGCAGCCTCTTTAACAACACTAAAGTTAACTTCTTCAAGTTTTACAGTCTTTTTATCCCAATATTGATCATTTTTCTTTAATTGCCATCCTTGTTCATGCTTCCAATCTTTAAGAACGAACGGTCCGTTATAGACAGTTGTATCAGACTCTAAACCGAACTTTTCGCCCTTTTCTTTAACGAACTTTTCGTTTAATGGATAGTATGATGGGAATGCTACTAAGTTTAAGAAGTACGGTACTGCTTGCTCTAACTCAACTTCAAGCGTCAGATCATCTACCGCCTTCACGCCTAATTCAGTTACAGGTTTTTCTCCTTTATTAACCACTTCTGCATTTTTAATCGGGAATGCAATAAATGCATACTCAGCAGCTGTTTTTGGATCTAATAGACGTTGCCAAGCGTATACGAAATCTTTCGCAGTTACTGGATCTCCATTTGACCATTTTGCATCTTTACGTAGTTTGAATGTATATTTTTTACCATCTTCACTTTTCGTGCTAGATTCTGCTGCTGCTGGAATTGGCTTATTGTCTTTATCAAGACGATATAACCCTTCCATCGTATTTCCTAGCATTTGTGAAGATACTGTATCAGTTGATTTTGAAGAGTCCATCGTCGGAATCTCTTGTGTTACTGTTCGATTTAACACTTGTTTTGCTGCTAATTTTTCCCCTGACTTACTATCTCCACTAGAGCTAGAATTTGTGCTTGTCTTCTTATCTCCACCTGATGTAGAACATGCTGTTAACGCCATGCTCATTGCTAAAACTGGTGCTACAACTGCTGTTAGTTTTTTCATTTGTTTCTTTTTCATTTTCTGTACCCTCCCTAATTCTAAACGATACCTATTCAAGAATTTTCTGATAATTCTGTTTTTCTCTATATATTTATCAGACGATTCTTATTAATTCTTATTCTACTAATTTTTTAAATTTTGTAAAGTATTATTATTAAAAATTTTTAAAAAATTATTTTTTTACAGTAATATTCATAAAAATTCCATATACTATTCACATTCTATTTCCCATTCATACAAATGTACCATTTTAATAGTGTTTATTATATTTATAACTTAAACCTCTATAAGTTATTGTTAATAAATAATGTATATTTTTAGAAATTTCTTTCCTACAAAAATAAAAAAGTCAGCAATGCTGACTTTTTATCCGGCAATTTTCTCTCTATTCATTTCCTCTACTACTCTCGTATATTTCTCATCGTTGAATTCATTTTCACTTTTTGCAACAACTACAGTCGCAACGCCGTTACCAATTAAATTGACGATGGCACGTGCTTCTGACGGCAATTCATCACCACCTGAATTGTTGGGTTTCACCCGTAACACAAATCAGATAGAGTCTTCTTGCCGAAAGAGATAAAAAAGCAGACATTACATCTGCTTCAATTCTCCTCAATCTGCTTCTCACTTAATCCAAGGTGTGTTCTAAGAGTATTACTCAAACTCTGTAGATCTTTTTTATTAGGATTATAATAATATACACGTTGCCCATTTGGACCATTAGGTAAATATAAATCATCACCAGCTAATTGTATTTTTTCAACTGAACAGTTTAAACCGTATTTATAAAAAGATAAAATATCATCCATTACTAAATTTGTTTTAAAATCACCTTCAACTGCCTCAACTATTTTTTCTAGCTTCGTAATCGATCCTACACTTTTTAATTTACTTAATATCGCTTCAATAACAAGTTGTTGGCGCTGTCCTCTCATTGCATCACTATCAATATGACGCGTTCTTGCCAATGCAAGTGCTTCTTCCCCTGTTAATTTTTGTAGTCCTTTTTTCAAATGAATCGCGTCAGGTTCATCTTTACTATTTTGCTCCGTAAATTCAACCGGGACATCTACTTCAATCCCATCTAACCCATCAACAATTTTAGTAAATGAATTAAAATTAAACTTCACAAAATAATCAACAGGCACTTGTAATAATTTTTCTACCGCTTCCACTGAAGCTTGCGGCCCTCCATCTTTACCATTTTTAACGAAACCACTTCCATATGCATGCGTTATTTTATCCTTTTTCTTTTCAACTGGGACATATGTATATGTATCACGTGGTATGCTTGTTAATTTCACAGTCTTATCGTCTTTATTAAAAGTAGCCAATAATAACGCATCTGTATGAAATGCACCATTATACTCCTTTTGGCGTTCTTGATTTTCATCAATTCCCATAATTAAAAGTGAAACATTATTGGTAATCGGTTTTACAGTTTCCTCACGTAAATTTGATTTTTCACCACGTGCTAAATTAACATTTGATTTTTGTACGAGATTAGAAGTTTTCATATATACGTAAGTACCATACCCAACTCCACCAAATAGTAATATTGCTAACAATACACTTATTATCGTTGTCTTTTTATATTTTCGTTTATTTTTCTTTTCTCTTGAAGAAGAGTGATTCTCCATATAGTTTCCTCCGTTTTCTATTCATCTAATATATTTTTCAATTTCTCATAATTAACGCTTTCCTTTTGAAATGCATTCTCTTTCAATCCTTTATCTATTTGTATCCATTCGGTCGTAATCGAATATTGAATCATACCTTCGTGGAAACTAAGGAATTTTAACATAATCCCTGTATTTTTCTCTACAACCATTTCAAATTTCCCTCTTAAATCTTCAGATGTACTTACAGGCATTTCTATGTTTATTGTCCCTTCTATTTTGTAGCAATCAAGTCCAAGATACTTCGTTTCTTTATAATTCCAATCTTTATATCGGATTAATAGATCAGCAAATTCTGATTGAATACTATACTTCGCGAATCCCACATATTCATCATCATATCTTTTTTTCTCACCTGATTTTCTCAATAACCTTTCTGTAGGATTTAATTTTAATAGTTCATTGTTTCTTTCTTTCGGGCTCCATTTTGTCTCTTTATATGTATACTTCTCGTCATCAAATTCTTTTTTCTTGCCCTCGTTATATATAAGCGTTCGTTTTTTCGATAGTTTATCTTCTTTAGAAGATATACCTCTTTGTTTTTCTGTATCAATTGCATATTTATATGTTGTAGCAATTCTTGAAGAGCTAGAATACTCCTCAAATTGTCCTGAAATATTTTTAAAATGATCAATTGAATCAAGCATCTTTTGATGAATCTTTTCTTTATCTGGGTAATTTACGTTCGACTTTATTTCCTCTTCATTTTCGTAATCAGAAAATGCCTTTTTCTTTACATATTCAAATACTCCGCCGTTTTGCGCAAAACTTTGTATAGAAAACTCAGACATAGATATCATTGAAATCACTAGAACAGCAGCACTAATAACCATCATATGAACTCTATAACCCTTCTTTTTCACAGGAAGATTATGCAGTGTATTATTAATCTTTTCATTTAACTCTGGTGGAAATATAACATTTTCATCTCTTATTCTCTTCTTTAACTTCTCATCAAATGATTTTTCACTATCCATCCTATACACCCCCTATTCCATCTTTAGTCGCTCTTCTAATTGTTCCCTCGCACGTGACAACCTTGACTTAACCGTGCCTTTTGGAATTTCCAAAAGCGTTGCAATACTTTCTTGATTCATATCTTCGTAATAATAAAGTACGGTTACAGCTCTTAGTTCTTCCGTTAAAGACTGAATAGCATTACAAAGATCAATATCTTCGTATCGATCGAATGCTACCATACTATTATCATGATCCTCGATTACAATTATTTTTTTATACGACCGAATTATATTGTTACACTCATTTATTAAAATTCGAATGAGCCAAGTTTGAAAAAAATCTTCTTTTTTTAGTTTTTTTATATTTTCATAAGCCTTTAAAATTGTTGTCTGTATGGCATCCTCTATATTTGTCTCATCATGTAACATCGCCTTTGCAATTCGATACATCTTCATCTTTTCAGTATGTATAAGTGCCATAAACGCTTCATGATCACCTTTTTTTGCTAAGGAAACATCCGTTTCTTCTTTTACAATTATTTTATATAAAGGGATTACTTTCACAATTGCTCCTCCTGTTTCATCCTCACTTCAAATTTAACTTTACACATATTAGACGGAGGAGCCTAGCGAAAGGTTCATTTTTTTGAATATTTTTATAAAACAAATGATAAACATCCAATTTAGGATGCTACGTTGTAAACATATCGCTTCAAATTTACAAACAAAAAAGCCCACCTTTTCAGTGGACTTCCTACTTTATAACGGTAAATCTCTCTTCCTAAACACTACAATCGCTACTATGAAGATACAGAGTGCTCCAGCAGTTAAACCTAAACTTACTGGCCATATATTATACGTTCCTTCAGCTATTTCTTTCGGACGAAACAGCGTAAATAATGAAAGACTTCTCATCCACTCTAACTTATCGCTTAATTTACCTACCATATCCATTATGAAAAATAATATAGTTAAACTTGCTGAATAGCTCAGCGCCTTTCTTTCGTCATTACATATACAAGAAAAGAAAAATGAATACGCACTAACGACTAAAAATATGAGCCCTCCAACTACATTTATCTTCAAAAATAATTCTTTATTTAAGTTATTATCTTGTAAAAACCATTCTGCACCTACTATACCCGCTACATAAGTGACAATTACAATGATAAGTAGCCCCAATATGAGAACAGTAGCTTGCGTGATTGCAATTTTCACTCTAGAGACGGGGGTTGCTAACAAGTATGCCATCGCTCCTTTATCTACATGACGGGCAATTAAATGCGTCGCAACTGTAACGCAAAAAATTGTTAATATAATAATAAACAATAGACTATAGTACTCACCTGCTAAAAAATCCATTACGTTTTGAATTGGGCTTTCCATGCCAACAATTTTTTTCACACTATCAGGCATAGCACTTATTAATTCATTTAACCCTTTCGCTGATACCATTGATGGAAATATCCAAATTAATAACCACAAATATAACGCCGCACCAGTCGCATAACTCAAAATGCTTTTTTGCGTTTCTTTCAAACTAGCTAAAAACAATTGCTTATTCATGCTTTACCCCTTCTTTCCTATCGTAATAATGCATAAATAAATGTTCTAAATCCATTGCTCTCGTTTGAAGTGCCGTTACGTTATAGTTTGAAAGTGTTTGTAAAACAGTTTGATAGTTTCCTTGCACAATTATCGACGCTTCTCTACCTTTCACCGCTTCAAATTGCAAATCACATTGTGTAAGAGATTCAACCTCTTCTTGCGATGATACGGTTACATCTATCACCTGTCGTCTCATACTTTGTAAATCATGAATATTTTCAACCGTTACAAGGCGACCATCTTTAATAATCGCTACTCGATCACACGTACGCTCAATTTCAGTGAAAATATGTGAAGACATAAGAATCGTTTTTCCTCTTTGCTTTTCCTCTACTATTAAATCTATAAATACTTGCTGCATAAGTGGATCAAGTCCTGATGTTGGTTCATCTAATATTAAAACCTCTGGATCGTGCATAAATGCAGCAACAATCCCTACTTTTTGTTTCATTCCTTTAGACATTTTTCGAATAGGTGTTTTCACATCAAATTGCAGGCGTTCTATGAGTTCATCTCGTCTTTTCGTATCCTTTAGCCCACGCATTCCTTGCATTAAATTTAGAAACTCTAATCCATTCATTCCTTCAATAAATGAAATTTCTCCTGGTAAATAACCGACCTCTCTTTGAATTTTCGCAGCATCATTCCAACAATCTAATCCGAAAATTGAAGACTTTCCGTCTGTCGGTTTTATAAATCCCATTAAATTGCGAATCGTTGTGGATTTCCCTGCACCATTCGGTCCTAAGTAACCGAACACTTCTCCTTCTTTTACATCAAAGGTTATATGAAACAAACCTTTCCCATTTGAAAACTGTTTTGTGACATTTTGAACTGAAATCATAATTCCACCTCATTTTTTGAAATATTTAATACTTTATATTTCAAAATTATTGTACTCCTCATCTTTCATATTCGCAACAACTTTTTGAAATATTTATATGTCCATATTTCAAAAATATTGTTTTCCATTATTTTTTCTTGTATATTTTAATTGAGGTGATTGCATTGAACGGATTTGAAAAAGTGAAAGAAAAGAAAAAACGCGCTATTAAAGAGGCTGCTTTCTTATTATTTTCAGAACGTGGATTTAATGAAGTGAAAATAGAACATATCGCAAAAGAAGCAAACGTTTCTCAGGTTACCATTTATAACCATTTCGGAAGTAAAGATGCGTTATTTAGAGAACTTATACAAGAATTTATCATATCTGAATTTCAATATTATAAAGAGCTTGCTGAAGAAAAATTACCTTTCCATGATATGATGCAAAAAATGATTGTAAGAAAAATGAATACTGGCGGTTTATTTCAACCTGATATGTTACTACAAATGATGCAAAGGGACGAGATTCTCCGAGAGTTTATTTATAAGTATCAAAATGAAAAAATTCTGCCATGGTATTTAGAAATATTAGAACAAGCACAGCAAAAAAATGAAATTAACCCTCACCTTACTAAAGAACTGATGTTACTGTACATTCAAATGTTCACTAAATTAGGTGATGATTTTGGGACACAGCTTCTTGAAGGAGATCGTGAAAAACATATACAAGATATCGTTACGATGTTCTTTTATGGACTGTCCGTCCCAGAAAAATAATTTTTTCTAAAGAACAAATAAAATCACTAAAAGGCCCTTTGGATATTTAAATCTCAAGGGCTTTTTTATATCAAAAAATGACTAAAACTAACTTTGTCTTAAAAAAGTTAAATGCTGCTTTATAGATAACACCTTATTATAGATTAACTCTTTTAGCATAACAGGCTGAATTGAGATAATCGTTTCGCCAAAATTCAGAAAATAACTCGAGATAAAATCAACTTCTTGTTTATTAAAATAGCCTGTTATAAGGTAATTTTCATTTTCTTTTTGTATCCTCATGGAAGGATAATTCTCTTTATCAAAAATGTCTTTTCCTTTTTGATTAACAATGACACTAAAATCAATTGCATCAGGCTTTCTATGAAAAGTAGTAAGATAACTTAATAATTCTTCAAGCTTTTTTGGATTAGTATTGGTTGTTTCCACAATAGAAAGAATTTTATCGCATCTAATTATTTGAACATTATTTGTCTCAAAATTAAAGATTTTAGCATACCACTGGCCAAATCTAGATTCTATCCGAATAAATTGTGCGACCAAGGCTTTCTCCTCATCTTTTTTTAAATATGTTAAATGATAAACCCGCTCAGCAAAAATCCCTTGTAAAATTTCTTTTAAGAACGGACTAAAATTACTATGATTTGTTACTTCAAAAGAAAGCGTTCGTTCCATAATTGAAATATTTTTACGCACATTATCAGGTAATACATGTTTAAATTTATTTTCAAGCGCAATACTTTCTATATGGAATGGTTTTGTCTTGTATCCATTTAATGTAAGAATCGAGAAGTATAATGCATACATTTCATCCACACTAAAATAAATTGGCGATAATACACTATTTTCTATAATTTTATAACTTCCATTTCTACCTAGTTCAGAATATATTGGTACCCCTATTTCTTCTAATGACTGAATATCTCGCAACGCGGTACTTTTAGAAATAGCATATCTAGCCATTAAATCTTTTAAATTAAAATATCTTTTATTATTTAAGAAAATCAACATATCATTTATTCGTTCCGTTTTTTTCATAATTCCCTCCCAAAAAGGTGTCATGTATTGAAACCTTTTTAGTCTATATTATAATTATTAACTAATAAAGGAGTTATATTTATGACATTAGAAATAGCTATTTTTCTTTCAATGAATGGGCAAGCAAAGGAGGCAATTAATTTTTATACACGTAATTTAGAAGCAAAGAAGTTACTGATTGTTACGTATGAAGAATTGGCGAAAAGAGATAGTTCTTTCAAAATTACAAGTGATAATAAAGATCATATTGCTCACTCTGTTTTACAAATTGGGAATACAAAGCTAATGATAGCAGAAGATACAATGAAGCCTAATGAACGTTATAACGTTGGAAATAACATGTCACTTTGCATTCAAAGCGCTAATTTAGAAGAAATACAAAGATTTTATAATAATTTAATTTCCGATAAGCATGTGAAAATAATCTCTCCGCTAGAAAAAAATATATTTAGTGAAGCGTATGGGATTATTGAAGATCCTTACGGTATACAAATCCAGTTAATGTATGACAAACGATTAAACTAAATAATTAGCCATATTCACTCATTCCTATTAAAAAGAGACACGAAGTTCGTGTCTCTTTTTATTTTACAGTGATGACTCTACCCGTTTCACTACTTTCAATCGCCAATTGAATCAGTTTAATAACATCTAAACCTTCTTGTGCTGTCACAGGTAATTTCTCACCACTTATAATACTATTTCTTACACCTTTATAATACATGTCATAACAGCCAACTTCTGTTGGAATACGCACTAACTCTTCTTCTGTTTCTAAAGTAGCAAAATTCTCTTCAGTGTCTGCTCCATAACCGTTATCGCCCGGCTTCATTCCACTTTTCAACTGCTCTTCTTGTGAATCCATACCATATTTCACAATAGAACCTCTGTCTCCATGTAATGTAAAATGCGGTCCTGCTTGTTTCACGTAACTGCTACTATGTAAAATAACACGCTTCACTCCATAATGAAGTACAACATGGAAATAATCATCAACCTCTGCACCTGGTCGTTGTTTGATTACATCTGCACTTATCGCATCTGGTTTACCAAATAATGATAATGCTTGGTCAATTAAATGCGATCCTAAATCATATAATATACCTGATCCTGGTAAATTCTTTTCTCTCCAGCGATCACGTACATGTGGACGGAAACGATCAAAATGCGCTTCATATGAATATAGATTCCCTATTCTATTTTCTTCTAACAATTTCTTAATCGTTAAGAAATCATTATCAAAACGACGATTATGATATACGCTCAATACGACATTATGCTGCTTTGCTAATGCGATAAGTTTTTCTCCTTCTTCAATTGAAACAACAAATGGTTTTTCTACAACAACATGCTTACCATGTAAAATCGCTTCTTTTACATATGGAAAATGAGTTGTATTTGGTGAAGTAATGACCACTAAGTCAATATCATCTCGCTTCACCAATTCATCAATTGTACTAACAACGTTAGCATTCGGTAATGTTTCTTTTACTACCTCTTCTTTTGATGATAATACGGCACGAATATCGTATTCTTCTATCGTTTGTAATAATGGGATGTGAAATGTTGTACTAGAAAATCCAAACCCTACAATCCCTACACCTATTTTTTTCATGTTGCCCCTCCAATTATGAGAACGATTTCATCCAGTTATTATAACAAGATTTTTATTATTTACATAATAAATTGCCTAGAAAAAAGCATCTTGCCATTATTCATGGCAAGATGCTTTTTATTCCGGTCGTTTTTTCGTCCACGTTTCAATAACTTCACCAGTATCATTAACATCTAGTACTAAACTACCGTTACTATACCTGTCCTTATTTCGATACGCTTTCGGATCAATTTCTTCTACAATGTGTTTCTCTGTCTTCATGTAAACTAGTTCATCGTCTCTAACGATTTCAATACCGACAATGCGGTATGGATTACGTTTTAACTCTTTGAAAATAACAAGACCTCGCTTCGCCCTCGTTGATTTCTCAATTTCTGATGCTTTTAGGCGTTTTACAGCACCGCGCTGCGTTACGAGAATAAGTTGATCTTTGTCACCATTTAATGGTTTACCAGAAGCGACATAGTCATCTTCTTTTAAATTAATTGCTTTCACACCAGCGGCTCTTACACCGACTGGACTTACTTCATCTTCATGGAAAATAAGTGCATATGCACCGTGTGTAGCAAGAACGATATCACTCGTTCCATCTGTCGCAAATATATCGACAACTTCATCATCTTTTTTCAAGTTTACAGCAACGAACGCTCTTGAGTAACGCTGTACTTTATATTGGTTTAATTCTGTCTTCTTAATCATACCATTCTTTGTTACAAATACGATAAATCGCTTTTCTTCCTCAAAGTTCGGTACGACAGTTGCCCAAATAATGGTTTCATCCCGGTCGAGTGAAACGATATTAGCAACGTGCTGACCTAAATCTTTCCAACGAATATCTGGCATTTCATATACTGGCAGATATATATAGTTTCCTTTATTCGTAAATAAGAGGACTGTCTCTGTCGTATTCGTATCGAATCGTTCAAGTAAGATGTCACCCTCTTTCATACCGAAGTCTTTGCCGTTTGAGGCATTATGTGAGCGCCATCCAGTACGTTTCACATATCCTTCTTTCGTTACAGTAACGATGACATCTTCTTGTGGGATCATCACTTCTACATCGATTTTAATTTCCTCGATTTGATCTTCAATAATTGCGCGTCGATCATCACTATATGTTTTCTTAACTCTCTTTAAATCTGTTTTAATTACTTGAAGTAATCTTTTTTCACTTTGTAAAATCGACTGTAGTTCTATAATTTTCTTATTAAGCTCATCCGCTTCTTGTTGTAGTGCTGTAATATCTGTATTCGTTAAACGATATAATTGCAAGGATACAATCGCTTCCGCTTGCGCTTCTGTAAAACCAAATTTCGCACTTAAATTATCTTTTGCATTACGCTTATCTTTTGAAGCTCGAATTGTTTCAATAACTTGGTCTAAAATCGATAATGCTTTCTTTAAACCTTCTACAATATGTTGACGATTTTCTGCTTTTCGTAATTCATATTGTGAACGTCTCGTAACAACTTCTTTTTGATGGCCAATATAAGCATCCAAAATTTTCGGTAATGTCATAAGTGTTGGACGACGATTATTTATCGCAACCATATTAAAGTTGTACGGAATTTGTAAATCTGTATTTTTATATAAATAATTTAAAATCCCTTCAGAATTTGCTTCTTTTTTTAATTCTACGACAATGCGAAGACCTGTACGGTCAGTCTCATCACGCACTTCAGCAATACCATCTAACTTTTTATCTAGACGTAGTTCATCCATTTTCTTAACAAGGTTTGCTTTATTCACTTCGTAAGGGATTTCAGTAATTACGATTTGTTGTTTTCCACCACGAACCGTTTCAACTTCTGCTTTCCCGCGAATAATAATTTTACCTTTACCTGTTTCATACGCCTTTTTAATACCATCAATCCCTTGAATAATACCGCCAGTTGGGAAATCTGGACCTTTCATAACTGTTAATAAATCATCAACAGTACTATTTGGCTTATCGATGCGCATTATGGTAGCATCAATAACTTCTCCAAGATGATGTGGAGGAATTTCTGTTGCATAACCAGCGGAAATCCCTGTAGATCCGTTCACTAATAAGTTCGGGAACGCTGCTGGTAATACAACTGGTTCTTCACTCGTATCATCAAAGTTTGACACGAATTCTACTGTTTCTTTATCAAGATCACGTAATAACTCTGATGCGATCGGTGATAAACGTGCTTCTGTATAACGCATTGCTGCTGCTGGATCCCCGTCAACACTACCATTATTACCATGCATTTCAACTAAAACATTACGTACTTTCCAAGTTTGGCTTAAACGTACCATCGCCTCATATACAGAGGAATCACCATGCGGATGATAATTACCAATAACGTTACCTACTGTTTTAGCTGACTTACGAAACGCTTTATCATGGACGTTTCCTTCTACATACATAGAATATAAAATACGTCTTTGTACTGGTTTTAAACCGTCACGCGCATCTGGAAGTGCTCGGTCTTGAATTATATATTTACTATAACGTGCAAAGCGGTCACCTAACACGTCTTCAAGCGGGAGGTCATGAAACTTCTCTGCTTGCATGTTATTCCACCTCCGTCTCCATTATCATTTCATTTTCTAAAATATTTCCTTCTTCTTGCATACCAAATTGTACGTTGCGTTCAATCCATTTACGACGAGGTTCTACTTTATCGCCCATTAACGTTGTAACGCGGCGCTCTGCTCTAGCTGCATCATCAATTTTCACACGAATTAACGTACGCGTTTCAGGATTCATTGTCGTTTCCCATAATTGATCCGCATTCATTTCACCAAGCCCTTTATAACGCTGTAACATGTAGCCTTTTCCAACCTTTTTCGTTACACCATCTAATTCCTCATCTGACCATGCGTATTCAATTACTTCACTCTTCCCTTTACCTTTACTTACTTTATATAAAGGTGGAAGTGCGATAAATACTTTACCAGCTTCGATAAGTGGTTTCATATATCTGTAGAAGAAAGTTAACAACAATACTTGAATGTGAGCTCCATCTGTATCGGCATCGGTCATAATTACCACTTTATCGTAGTTAATATCTTCAACATCAAATTCATTTCCTACGCCGCCGCCAATCGCATAAATGATTGTATTAATCTCTTCATTTTTAAAGATATCAGCAAGCTTTGCTTTTTCTGTATTAATTACTTTACCACGTAACGGTAATACCGCTTGGAAACGACGATCTCGTCCTTGCTTTGCAGACCCACCGGCAGAGTCACCCTCTACTAGGTACAGTTCATTCTTCTGTGGGTTACGTGATTGTGCAGGTGTTAATTTCCCACTTAACGTACCTTCTGATTTCTTTTTCTTTTTGCCAGTACGTGCTTCTTCTCTTGCTTTACGAGCAGCTTCACGCGCTTGCGCTGCTTTAATTGCCTTTCTTACAAGAAGTGTAGCTACGTCCGGATTTTCTTCTAAAAAGTATGCTAAATGCTCTGATACAATGGCATCAATTGAAGAACGAGCTTCACTTGTACCTAGTTTCCCCTTCGTTTGTCCTTCAAACTGAAGTACTTCTTCTGGTACACGTACAGAAACGATAGCCGCTACACCTTCACGAATATCTGTACCTTCTAAGTTTTTATCTTTTTCTTTTAATAGTGAAACTTTACGCGCATACTCATTGAACACACGCGTCATTGCTGTTTTAAATCCAGCTTCGTGTGTTCCACCATCTTTTGTACGTACATTATTTACAAACGAAAGAATGTTTTCTGAGTAGCCATCGTTAAATTGAAACGCTAGCTCTGCCTCAATTCCATTTTGTTCACCAGTGAAATATACAACCGGATGGATTGAATCTTTTTCTTCGTTTAAGTATGAAACGAAAGCTTCAATTCCTGTTTCATAATGAAAGACATCTGCTAAATCATTTCGCTCATCTTTTATTGAAATTTTCATCCCTTTTAATAAGAATGCAGATTCACGTAATCTTTCACATAATGTTTCATAATTGTAATTTGTTGTACTGAAAATCGTTGTATCTGGTTTGAAATGCATTGTCGTACCAGATTCTTTCGTCTTTCCGATTTTCTCAAGCGTTGTTACAGGAACACCACCATTTTCAAAGCGTTGTTCATAAATATTTCCGTCTCTTTTAATCGTTACGACTAACCATTCTGATAAGGCGTTTACAACTGATGCCCCAACACCGTGTAAACCACCACTCGTTTTATAGCCACCTTGACCAAACTTACCACCAGCATGAAGTACAGTTAAAATAACTTCAGGTGTAGGTTTCCCAAGTTTATGCATTCCCGTAGGCATTCCTCGCCCTTTATCAATAACGCTAATACTATTATCTTTATGTATTACGACAGAAATTTCGTCGCCAAATCCCGCTAACGCTTCATCAACGGAGTTATCTACTATTTCATATACTAAATGATGCAATCCACGGCTATCCGTACTCCCGATATACATACCCGGGCGTTTTCGAACGGCTTCAAGTCCTTCTAACACTTGAATTGCATCTTCATTGTATTGGAACTGATGCTTCGCCAAACTCCTTGCCCCTTTCCTAATCCAAAATCAGAACATATGTTTCTATTATAGAATAACGCCTCGACCATAGTTTTGGCAAGTTATCTTATCTCTTTTATATACCATTTTCAATAGAAAAATCCTTGTTTTTTCACAAGGATTCCTCTAGGCTACTATTTCAGAAAAATAATCGTTTGTCAACGAGAAATGGATATGTATTCCAAGATTATACATTCCAAACCTTTTTTATGATCCAAATGATCAATATCCAAAATGGGATAACAAATAACAATCCCCAAAAACAGCCTTTAAAAAATCTCATGATGAACACCTCGTTCATCGCCCTTATAAATGTAACGAGGGCTGAATCAATCTTTCTACCTTTACAATCTATACTATTTTGTCATCGCATGTTCTACTTTTATACAACGATCCATTATTACAGTATAGTCTTTTTCTTTTAAAAGTTTGTATGTATCTTCATCTTGTACTCCTAATTGTGCCCAAAAAACATCTGCATCAATCTCTACAAACTCTTTCGCAACATCCATTAAAAATTCTGAACGGCGGAATACATTTACAATGTCAACATGTTCCTTAATATCCTTTAGTGAAGAAACTGCTTTTTCACCAAGCACCTCATCTACTGTTGGGTTTACTGGAATAATGCGATACCCAGCATCTTGCATCGCTTTTGAAACCATATACGATGTACGTTCTGGCTTATCCGATAATCCAACAACTGCAATTGTTTTGCTTTTCTTTAATACTTCACCAATTTCCGTACGAGTTGGGTTTTCAATTTTCATAATTAATCCCTCCTATTCCTTTAGTATAGCCGATAAAGAAAGTCTCTTTCAATATGAAAGAGACTTTCTTTTATTTCGATTATTGATTCTTTGTAGCTGAATTATCTGCTAATGTAGCTGATTTCGTCATTTTTTGACCGTTGCGATAGAATGTAACTTCTACTTTCTCGCCTACTTTTTTCTTTTCATATAAATATTTACGGAACTGAAGTGAATTTTCTACTTTTTGATCATCTAATGCTACTACCAGGTCATATTGCTCTAAACCAGCTTTTTCTGCCGGTGATACTGGATAAATTTTACCTAATACAACACCATTTGTTACTTCTTTTGGCACTTTTAATTGGTTTACTGCATAAGCTTGCACATCTTCTAATGAAACTACACCTACTCCAAGAGCTGGGCGTTTCACTACTCCGTCCTTTTCAAGAGATTCAATAACTGGTTTTGCAACATTAATTGGAATTGCAAAACCAATTCCCTCAACTTCTTGCTGCGCAATTTTACTTGAGTTAATTCCAATTAATTCACCGTTTTGGTTAAATAACGCGCCACCACTATTACCAGGGTTAATCGCTGCATCTGTTTGAATAACTTGTGCTTGCCAATCTGGACGTTTGTCCCCATCAATATCTACTGGAATTTCACGTTCTTTACTACTGATAATACCTTCTGTTACACTACCGTCAAATCCAAGTGGGTTCCCGATTGCAATTGCTTTTTCACCAGCACGAAGTTTACTGGAATCACCTAAAGTTGCAACTTTATTAACAGTAGATCCATCAATCTCTACAACTGCTAAGTCTAACCAAGGGTCCTTACCAACTAATTTTGCATCCACTTGCTTCCCATCGCTCAGTTTAACAGCAAGTTTATTTGCACCATCTACAACGTGGTTATTCGTTACAATATATGCTTTATTTCCTGATTTTTTATAAATAACACCTGATCCTGTACCAGCTGTTTGCTCTTGCCCTGTCTGTTGCATCGCAAATGGATCCACACTTTGTTGCATATTAATAACACCAACAACAACATCCTTTGCGCCTTCAACCATACCCGGTAAATCAGTTTCGCCCTTCACTTTATTAACAACAGGCGCTACAGTACCCTCCACTTGTTGATTAGAATTAAATGACGAAACTGCCGCTCCATTATTTTGCATCCACGGCATGTAAGGTGCTGCAAAACTAATCGAAACCGCCCCGACTACAGCTCCCACTAAACCTGTGAAGAAATATCCCTTTTTACTGCCCGATTTTCTCACTTCTCTCGTTTCACTATGCTCTTCATTCAAATTTGGTCCGTCGTAATATCCCATGTTTTATTTCCCCTCTCTGGTGAATTCGTATTTTCAGTATAGTCACGCTTTGTGTCCTTCTTGTGAACTCATCGTGAAATCCAATTAAAAAAATACTCTTATCTAACATTGTAGACAAGAAAGATATTTTTTGTACATTCTACCTGCAAAAGAGGATATAAAAGCGACATTTTCCTAGACTAAAGTACACAATCCGTTACAACTATTCTTCAAATTTGTAACCAACTCGAATAACAGTACCGATATGCTTCGCTTTATCGCCTAGCTTATTTCGTAGTTTTTTAATATGCGTATCAACTGTTCTGTCATCTCCATAATAATCATATCCCCATAACTGATCTAATAAATGTTGACGTGACAATACAATTCCTTTGTTCTCCATTAAATAAACAAGAAGTTCAAATTCTTTATGCGTCAATATAATTTCTTCTCCATCTACTAAAACAGTTCTAGATAGACGATTCACTTCTATTCCAGCCAAAGACATAGTATTTTCTTCCGCTACTCCTACCACGCCATCTGCACGTTTCAATAATGTTTTGGCACGGGCTACTAGTACTTTCGGGCTAAAAGGTTTTGTTACATACTCATCTGCGCCTAATTCGAAACCTAGCAATGTATCATCCTCATCCGAACGTGCTGTCAACATAATAATTGGTACCGCTGATTCTTTCCTAATTCGTCTACAAACAGACCATCCATCTATTTCTGGTAACATAATATCTAACATAATTAAATCAATTTCATGCTCCGCAAATAATTCTAACGCTTTTTTTCCGTCTTCTGCTTCGATTACTTCAAAACCTTCATTACGAAAATAATCACTAACAATTTCACGTAATCTTCTTTCATCTTCAACAAGCAATACTGTTTTATTCATATAATCTATCCCGCCTTTTTACTCTTTCAATCGAATAATACGTTGATTGGAGCTTCCGCGAAATGGAAGTGCTAAATCTCTTTTCTCGATTTCAAATCTTCCATCGACCAAAACATCCCCATAATGTAACAACTCTATCATATCATTATTTTGGGAACTCTGTATCTCTTCTAGCGTATAACCTGTATACATCCATAAATTTTTCTTCAAATCTTTCACAGCTTTTGCTACTTTTTTCACTTCAGCAGCTTGAAAAAATGGATCTCCACCTGAAAATGTTACATCAGTTAATGAATTACTTTCAATCTCTTTCACAATTTCTGCTACTGTCATTTCAGTTCCATTACAAATATTCCACGATTTCGGATTATGGCAACCGAAACAACGATGCGGACAGCCCGCAAAAAATACGACTGTCCGCAATCCTTCTCCATCTACTACACTATCATGAATGATGTTCATCACTTTCATTTATGCTTCACCCGATCCATCTCTTCACTACGTTTCGCACTATTCCACTTCGACATATCTCCTACAAGGTATCCTGTTATACGGCGAATTCTTTCTATATTAGCTTCATCTTCATTTCCACAGCTTGGACATTCATTCTCAATAACCCCATGATAGTTACAACACTTACAACGATCAACTGGATGATTAATTGAACCGTACCCAACGCCATTCTCTGCCATCGCTTGTACAATTTGCTTTAATGCTTTTTTGTTATACATAGCTGTCCCGTCTAGCTCAATATACGTAATATGCCCTCCATTGCATAGAGCATGGAACGGCCCTTCTAAACGAATTTTATTTATCGCTTGAATGTTATAATACACTGGAATATGGAATGAATTCGTATAATAATTATGATTCGTTATACCGCTAATCACCCCAAATTCTTCTCTATCCTTTTTCACAAACTTACCTGATAGCCCTTCCGCAGGAGTTGCAATTACTGAGAAATTCAGTTCATGTTCTTCTGTCGCTTTATCCATTCTATCTCTCATAAAGGAAATGATTTCATACCCGATTTTCCATGATTCTTCATCTTCTCCATGATGCTTTCCTGTTAAAGCTACTAAACACTCCGCAAGACCGATAAAACCAAGACTTAACGTCCCTTGCTTTAAAATGGTTGCTACAGAATCTTCAGGCTGTAACGTTTCTCCACCGCGCCATACACCTTGTGAATATAAAAATCGAAAATCTCTTGCTCGCTTCGTACATTGATACGCGAATCTCTCTAATAGTTGCTTAATTCCTAAATCTAAGTAATAATTTAACGCTTCAAAAAACGCTTCTTTTGAACCACTAATTAACGCTAATTTCACTAAATTAATAGACGTAAATGATAAATTCCCTCTTCCAATCGCTGTTTCTTCTCCATGTATGTTAGACATAACACGGGTACGGCATCCCATGTAACATACTTCACTTTCTGGTCGTCCGTCATAATGCACGGCATTAAATGGCGCATCTAAAAATGAAAAGTTAGGGAATAATCGTTCAGCCGTTGTCTCTAATGCTAATTCAAATAAATCATAGTTCGGATCACATTCTTCAAAGTTCACACCTTTTTTCATTTTAAAAATTTGAATAGGAAAAATCGGTGTTTCTCCTTTACCGAGGCCAGCTTGTGTGGCTTTTAAAAGTTGCTTAATTAAAAGTCGTCCCTCTTTCGATGTGTCTGTTCCGTAATTAATAGAAATAAAAGGTACTTGCCCCCCACCCCTACTGTGCATACTATTTGAATTATGAATGAAAGCTTCACACGCCTGATACGTATCATTTTCTGTTTCTTTCCATGCAAATTCTTCTATTTGTTCTTTCGTAAGCGGATATGACTGTAATCGATTTTTATGTCGCTCTACTGTTTTTCTTACATAGGGAGCTAAATCAATATCAAAAAGGGCAAACGATTGACCACCGTGTTGCATATTTTGATTCGCTTGAAAAATAATAGAAGAAAGAGCCAATGCACTTTTTATATCTTGTGGTTGTCTCATATGTCCATGTCCAGTATGAAAACCGTTAGCAAGCATTTGTGCTAGCGGGATTTGCGAACAAGTCGTCGTTCCTGTCGCATAAAAATCCAAATCATGTGGATATAATATATTTTGATTTATCGCTTTTTTCACTTGATCTGACAATAAATTTTCAACTGCATAATATTTCGCACTCTCAGATGCGAACGTTCCCATTACTCCCATTGGAGAGCGGCCGTCTACATTTGCATTTTCTTGCATTAAATCTTGCTCATTACCGTGGACAATCGTCTCAAATACTTTCATTAATTCTTCTCCACGTACATTTTGTTGTAACATTTATAACCCTCCACCAATATGTTGTTGTCTTTTGATTAAAATGTTACAACATATAGACTTACTGTTTCTGTGAGAAATGTAACATTCCTGTGAAATTTTTTTCACGAATTAATGAATTTTTCATTTATAAAAAAGAAATGTGCTCTTTAAAAATGTATGGTACAATATACGGGAAAAACTCTTTTTACCCTTTATCAACACATTTGAATAAAGGAGACTGAACTTATGGTTACTACATATCTTTTATTTATCGTTGCCTACTTACTTGGATCAATTCCATTTGCACTAGTCGTTGGAAAAATTGGCTATGGAATCGACATTCGTGAGCACGGGAGCGGTAATTTAGGCGGAACAAATACATTCCGCACATTAGGGAAAAAAGCAGGTTTTACCGTTACAATTGCTGACATTTTAAAAGGTACATTAGCAACAGGCCTACCGATGATTTTCGGATTAGATGTTCACCCACTATGGTTTGGATTAGCAGCTGTTCTTGGACATGTATATCCAATCTTTGCGAAATTCCGCGGGGGTAAAGCCGTTGCAACTTCAGCAGGAGTGTTATTATGCTACTCACCAGTTGTTTTTGTAATATTAGCTGTTGTATTTTTCACCCTTTTATTTACAACAAGATACGTATCACTTTCTTCTATGGTAACAGCTGTCGTTGCTGTTATTGCATCCATTGTTAGCGGGGATAAAATCTTCATTATTGCGATGTGTTTATTAGCAGGTATGGTTATTTATAAACACCGTGCAAATATCGGCCGAATTATAAATAAAACTGAACCAAAAGCAAACTTTTCAAAAAAGCAAAAATAAGATCGTAACCCACATAACGCAAAAAGAAAACGTGAAGCATATTAATAGCGTCTTTTTGCGTTATTTTTTATACTAAAGAAAAAGCAACATAATTTGGAGGAACTATACATGAATCTTTCCGTAACAAAAGAAGCAGCACAATGGTATAAAAACGAATTAAACTTACAATCAGGTGAAACACTACGCTTTTTCGTACAATACGGTGGTTGCAGTACTGTGCAAAAAGGGCTTTCTTTAGGTATTCGTAAAGATGATCCTGCACACCCTGCTGTTCAAATTCAAGAAGAAGATATTAACTTCTTTATTGAAAGCGATGATGAGTGGTTCTTCGATGGACATAATTTATCTGTTACACTTAATGACGGTGATGATTTCCCTCAGTTTAATTATGAAAAATAAAAAAAGCGTGGCTTCTGCCACGCTTTTTTTATTTTTTCTTAATTTCCTCATATTTCGCATACCACTCAGGATATAATTTTTTAAACGATACGGGACGGAATCCTTCTTTTTTTGCACAAATATTCGTCGTACTTGCAGTAATACAAAGCTCGCCATCACCATTATATATTTCATAACCATATACAACGCGAAGCGGGCTCACAGTGTCCACCCACGTTTTCACAATTGCTTTTTCACCGTAACGCATCGCTTTACGATATGAAATTTGCAAATCTAACACAGGAGAAATAATTCCCTCTTTCTCCATTTCAACATATGAAAACCCTAAATCTTGTATAAGTTTCGTGCGACCTAGCTCAAGCCACACCAAATAGTTTGAATGGTAAACAACACCCATTTGATCTGTTTCCGCATAGCGGATTTCAACTTCATGTTCTGCTACAAACATATGTATTCGCCTTCTTTCACTTCTGCTACCTTGCATACATTTAATCATAATACAGTGGCATCAAAAATAAAATAAAAACAGTGAATCTTTTACTGAAAGGGGCAAGCGTATGATTCAAATTGTAACTGTTCGTAGTGGGGATAGCGTATATAGCTTAGCATCAAAATATGGCTCAACACCTGAAGAAATTGTAAAAGACAATGGACTAAATCCATCTGAAACACTCGTTGTTGGCCAGGCACTTATCGTGAATACGAAAGGGAATAATTATTATGTACAGCCCGGCGATAGCCTATATCGAATTTCTCAAACATACAATGTTCCCCTCGCTAGTTTAGCTAAAGTGAATAATCTATCTTTAAAATCTATTCTCCATGTCGGACAGCAATTGTATATACCAAAAGGGACAAAAAGATCTGTAGAATCTATCGCATATTTACAGCCTTCAACAATACCTATTAAAGAAAGCTTAGTTAATGCTACACGTGCCATTAATCCATTTTTAACATATTTAGCCTACTTTAGTTTCGAAGCAAAAAGAGATGGCACATTAAAAGAACCAACGGAAACAGCTAAAATCGCTACTATTGCAACGCAAGGTAAAACCATCCCTATGCTCGTTATTACAAATATCGAAAATGGAAATTTCAGTGCTGATCTAACATCGGTTATTTTACGTGATGCATCCATTCAAAATAAATTTATTACGAACATTTTGCAAACAGCTGAAAAGTACGGGATGCGCGACATTCATTTCGATTTCGAAAATGTGGCACCTGAAGACCGCGAAGCGTATAATCGCTTTTTAAGAAATGTGAAAACACGTTTACCTAACGGATACACACTCAGTACAACACTTGTACCGAAAACGAGCTCCAATCAAAAAGGAAAATTCTTTGAAGCACATGACTATAAAGCCCAAGGACAAATTGTTGATTTCGTTGTCATTATGACATATGACTGGGGTTGGCAAGGTGGACCACCGATGGCTATCTCTCCTATAGGTCCAGTGAAAGAAGTACTGCAATATGCCAAATCTCAAATGCCCCCACAAAAAATTATGATGGGGCAAAATTTATACGGATTCGATTGGAAACTTCCGTTCAAAGAAGGAAATCCGCCTGCAAAAGCAATTAGCTCTGTCGCAGCTGTTGCACTAGCTCGCAAATACAATGTTCCTATCCGCTATGACTTTACAGCTCAAGCTCCTCATTTTAATTATTTTGACGAAAATGGTGTACAACACGAAGTTTGGTTTGAAGATTCACGGTCTGTTCAAAGTAAATTCAATTTAATGAAAGAACAAAGTATAGGCGGTATTAGTTACTGGAAAATCGGTTTACCCTTCCCGCAAAATTGGCGTTTACTCGTTGAAAACTTTACGATTACAAAAAAGGGCTGACATGAGTCAGCCCTTTTTTGTACATTTTGTTAAGATTCATCTTTTATTTCACTTTTTAATGAATCAATACTTTCTAAACGTCTTTGATTTTTCGCTTCAATGGCAGCACGATCTTTTTCATTAGAAAGTTCGGCTGTTTCTTTTGCCTCATTAAAATTATCAATCGTATTTTGTACCATTTCTTGTAATTTTTCAGCGTTGTCATTTCGATTGTCTGGATTTGGCATGTACTTTCCTCCTAATATTGTATATACACACCATCTTAAATTACCTATCTTCCCTCAAATTTATACATAAAAAAGGAGAATAAAATATTCTCCTTTTCTTTAACCGTTATCAACAATCGGTTGTTTACCCGTTTGGTCCTGCATTTGCTTTCCTTTATTTCCACCAGCTTTTTTTGATTGTGTTCCAATATGATTCGGTGCAAAGTCTTTTGAATTCTTTTTCGGATTACCCATTACTATCGCCTCCTTAACACTAGTATCGTACTAGTGTTAAGAATTATTCAGCTTGCTTAAAAAGTTTCATTTCATAACGTTTTTCAATACGTTCTTCAATGCGATCGATTGCATCGCGATCGCTTAATAATTGCTGTTTATTTTCATTTACAAGTTCTTCAAACGATTTACGGCGACTTCTTCTCATGCTGCTCACCCTCTCTCCTTCGCTTTCTTATTACATAGTATGAGCAAAGGAAAAACTCTTTAATCAGATTTGCAAGAAAATTTTATGTTTTAGTACTCCTAAAAAAACTCAGTGTACAATATATTGCACACTGAGTTTTTTATACCATAATATTTAAATACTCTTTCAATTTTTCATCTGCATTCATTTCATTTTCTTTATACTCATGAAGCGCCTGTAATACAAAATCATACTGTTCTAAAATATAACTTTCTAATTTCAAAACATCCTCTACGCTATTAAGCATAATTCTCGTATTACCAACTTCGCTTTTTAACGCTGGTTCACATGTTAAACTTGTACATATTTCTTTCACATCATCTTCTAATATCTCTGTTAATACGTATTTCTTTCGCCCTTTTACCTTTAATCTCATAACTGGATAAAACGCTTTTATATCTAAATAATTTCCTACGTTCATGTAACGTAGCCATTCTACATTACGTTTATTGCGTACAAGTATTTCTTTCACTGCTTCATATACTACCGTTTCATCCAGTACGACCTTATTTACTTTTCTCATCTTTTCTTCTTCAATAGATGCACATTTTTGATACACAGCCGCACACGTAATACAGTCATCGAAGGCATTATGAGAACTTAGACGAATTCCAAGCATTCGTTTTAACGTTTCAAGTTTATGATTAGGTGCATACTTCATGTATTTCTTCGCTAAGAACACCGTATCAATCACTTTATTTTCAGGCTCAGGTAATCCTAACATATTTACATTACTTTTCAAAAAACGCATATCAAAAGAAGCATTATGAGCCACAATAACATTTGTATGTAAAAATGCTAAAAATACAGGTAGTACTTCTTCAATTGTCGGTGCATCTGAAACACGATAATTTGTAATACCTGTTAAACTCGTTATTCGGTCCGGAATTGGACGCTCTGGATTCACATAAGAAACAAATTGATCTATTAATTCATGATTACGATATTTCACTGCTGCTACTTGAATAATTTTATCATTATAAGGGTTAAATCCTGTTGTTTCAAAGTCGATTACAACATAATCTAACGGTAACGATACATTCCCCACTCCAAATACACTCCTTTATCTCTCAACGTTTATATTTCTTTTATCATATCATGAAGCTTTCACTACTTGAAAAAGAAAAGGCAGAAATGATTATATTCCATCTCTACCTTTTCACTGTTATTTTAATTTAGCAATCCGTTTCTCCATCTCTTTTTGCGTCATCGGCCCAATAAACTTATCTTGAATGACACCTTTTGTATCTATAAAATACGAAGTTGGGATCGTAATTACTTTATACGCTGTTGTTACATCAATGTTCTTGTCCAATAAAATAGGAAAAGTAATTCCTTTTTCCTTAGCAAAATTACTTACCTTTTCTACCCCCCCACCTTTTTCTGAAGGCGTGTAATTTATTGCTAAAATTTCTACATTTTCTTTATGTTCTTTATAGAAAGCCTCCATATCAGGCATTTCTTGCTGGCAAGGTCCACACCACGTTGCCCAAAAGTTTAAAATTACTTTCTTTCCTTTTAAATCCGATAACTTTACATTCGTTCCATCTAACTTCGTTAATTCAAAGTCCGGCGCACTCTTCCCTATTTCAATACCATTACTTGCAATCATCTCTTTCATAGCAGCTTCACTTTTTTCTTGCTCCCCTTGTACTGCCTGATCCTTTTTACCAAACTGTTCATAAGCTGCATATCCCGCTAAACAAAGTAACACTACAATAATCGTAAGTTTCCGCCACATGTTATATCACCCTAACGTGTTTATCTTCTTTTAACATATTCATCAAAATACTATATACCTTATTTTAGCTTATACGGACAAGCTTGGAAATATTCAGAGTTGAAATAATTAGAATATTCTTATTTGAAGTTCAATTCCTTCCTTTTTATCTTTTTCGGCAAGAAGACTCCATCTGATTTGTGTTACGGGTGAAGCCCAACAATTCAGGTGGTGATGAATTGCCGGCAGCAGGTAGACGAAACAATTTTGTTTCTTTTGTCTTACGATATAATCTGCCCTATATAAGGAGGGGATAGATTGTAAGACAACGAAATTGAATAATGATCATCATTCGGCTACTTGAGCCAAAAAGAATTACGATGAAGAACATGTTCGCATTTTGTTCCATTTCGTTCCCAATATTGATTTGTCAAAAATAATTTTAATGAATGCTCTAAGAAAGGTGGTGAAAACAATGGCTAGAAAGAAAGCGGTAAAAGTATTACGGAAACAAAAGAAAAGAGAAACCATACAACGATTCACGCAGAAACAGAATATCGGACGAGCTTGCCTCACAGCTAAAGAATTTCGTTTACTTAAGCGCAGTCACATAGTTCAAAAGCATTGCGAAATGTTGGATTGTACACCATTAAACAAAGTTATTTGAACGATAATAAAATGGCTACTGTAAAGGAAGTAGATACTGCCATGCAAGCCGATATGAACTACTGGGGTATTCAATCAAACTCTGTTCAAGCGATTCGTAGATCCCTATTTACAGAAGTGAAGAACTTTTTTAAAGCGTTGGATCAGTGGAAGAAAAAACCTGAAACCTTCACAGGACGTCCTAAGTTTCCAAATTACTCTCGTTCCACTGACAAACGAATTATTGAAATCTATCAAGTTCCAAAAGTGGATGAGAACGGGTATTGGATCATTCCGATGAATGTGGCATTCAGAAAAAAATTTGGTTCCATTAAAATACGTATGCCTAAAAACGTAAGACATAAACAAATCTCCTACATTGAGATTGTACCGAAGCAAAAAGGTAGGTTCTTTGAGGTGCATTATACATATGAAATGCACGTTTCTCAAATGAAGAAACCATCCACGACTACGAGTAACGCTTTGAGTTGCGATCTAGGTGTAGATAGATTAGTAAGTTGCGTGACAAATACAGGTGATACGTTCTTAATTGATGGAAAAAAACTAAAATCCATTAACCAGTACTTCAACAAAATGATACGTAATCTGCAACAGAAAAATATGGACAATGGAATTTCAAAACGTATTGTAACGAATCAAATGGCTGCACTTTGGCATAAACGGGAACGACAAATAAATGGTTACATTTCACAAGCGGTAGGCTTGTTGTTCAAAAAAGTGAAAGCATGTAACGTAGATACAATTGTCGTAGGGTATAACGCTGGTTGGAAACAAAAATCTGATATGGGAAAAAAGAATAATCAAACATTTGTTCAAATTCCATTTCATAAACTGATGGCAGCGATTGAGAATAAATGTGTAAAAGAAGGTATACGATTTTTAAAACAAGAAGAAAGCTATACTTCAAAAGCTAGTTTTCTTGATAAAGATCCGGTTCCAGTTTGGTCTAAGGATGATAGAACTCAGTATCGCTTTAGTGGCAAACGAATCACGCGTGGTCTGTACCAAAGTAAAGCAGGAACATGTATCCATGCTGATATTAATGGTGCGTTGAATACATTGAAAAAATCAAAAGTTGTAGAATTAGATGACAATCTCAAGGTAAAAACGCCGATTCTATTAGAAGTGCAAAAACGTAAGGCTGTTGCTTCGCGCATAGCTTAGTGGGTGCGTCAACCATCCATGTGTACTCGACTTGTCGGGGCTTGTAGCACACGCCGGATTCATCTGAGTGGTGGCTTCTTCCATAAGGAAGAATTGCTCTTTTTCGAAAGGGTGGTGCAAGTGGGAAAACAATCGTTCGTTGCCAGTACCAACCAAAAACATACTTGGGGTGTTACCATAAGGTGGCATGAAGGCTAGAGCGTCAAACTGTCTAGCGATAGATCGAAAAGACCTAGTGTTCTAACTCAAGCCCCCACTGAAACGCTTCGTCTCAGTGGGGGGAATTGACCATATAATTAGAAAAAAACAAATGAAGTGTTACTCATTTTCTTCTGAACCCATTCACCTTTTTACTTTCGTAGTTATATAAACTTCAACAAAAGGGGGATTTTTTATGAATTCATTCGAAAAAATAACATTATATATTCTTAGTTTTCTTTTATCCCCAATCGGTATTATTACATGGATCATTTCACTCTTTAGTAACGATCTTGAAAAAAAGAAAGTAGGGCGTATTTGTCTTTACATCTCTCTAGTCTCATTTGTCCTTTTCTTAATTCTTGGAATTGCAACTTTCCTTACGACTGCTATTTTTAACGTAGATCTAAATCATTCAGAATCTATCCAATATCAAATAAATGATGTTGAATAAAGATAAGGGCACTGCTCTTATCTTTATTCACATCTCTTTCAAAATGAATGACTATTTATTAATTTTTCAGGACTTCCACATGCAACAATACTTCCTTCTCTCATTATGACAACACGATCCGCTAGTATCACTTTCTCTACATCATGTGTTGCCACAATTCTCGTTACATCTCTTCCTAATCCTTCAATCATATTCCAAACAGTTTCTTGATTACTCGGATCTAACCCCGCAGTCGGTTCATCTAAAATAATAAGATTCGGATTTGAACCAATTGCTCGTAATAATGCAAGACGTTTTCTTTCTCCTCCCGAAAACTCTTCTCCACTTTTATGTAGTACAGTTTGAATCCCCTTAGGTAAATCTCTAATTATCGGCTTCATATTTATAAGTTCAATATTTTTTTCTAACTCGTTTTCTAAATACTCCTCCCCGAAATATATATTCTCTTTTACTGTCGTCCGAAAGAAACGAGGTTCTTGCCACACTGTAGTCATTCGAGCCTTCTGACCATAATAAACAACGCTACCGTTAGATGGTTTATACAAACCTGTCATTAATTTTAAAAGCGTTGTTTTTCCCGCACCACTTTCTCCCACAATCATAACGAGTTCACCAGGATTAATTTGCAAATCAATGTTTTTTATCCTACATTTCTCTTCATCACTCTCCTGAAATGAAACATTTGTTACCGTCATCCCCATCGCTCTTTCTACATGACTATCTGCCGCTCGTTTATCTAAAAAGGAAAAAATTCTACTTTCCGAAGCGACTGCAACTTGTGTCATCATTAATAAATCGCCCACGTAACGGACTGGAAAAAAGAGCATTTCAATTGTGGCTAACACTGCAACAAGTGAACCAACTTCCATTTCCCCCTTCATTATTTTTTGCGCACCTATAATGAGAACAACAATATAGGCTCCTGTTTCAATCACCGTTCCAACTACTCCAATGCAATGTTGCATCATCGTCTTCTTTACTTCTGTTTTATAAGATTGTGCCGTTACTCCCTTAAATAAGCGAATGGCCCATTTTTCTTTTTGTAAACTACGTAAATCTTCTGCACCTTTTACAAACTGCGCTACCATCTCTACAACACTTGATTGATTCTTTTGAGCAATACTTGCGATATTTCTTACCTTTTTCCCCATCAACATCGGAACCGTTGCACTTAAAAATAAAAACGGAGTTACCCACAATATGAACTGTATATCTATATGTTGTAGTGCTATGAACGCACCTATAAATTGCGCAATGGCGTGTATATATTCTATTAATATAGAACCATATAATCTGACCCAGTTTGGAATATCAGATACGACTAAAGTTTCTAGCTCTCCCTGCTTGATTTTCTCACTCTCTTCAAATGGTAATGAGAAATAATGACACAATACCTCTATACGCTTCTCTCGTAATATTCGCTGACTCGCTTTTGAGCTTACATAATCGAATGAAAGATTGTTTATCCACATCAACAAGCGGCTAACCGCAAACAATGCAATATATACATACGCTCCCTTTAACTCCCGTTGAATAAGGTTATCTACAATTAGCCCCATGAATAGTGGATGGGATAAATTTAAAATAGCTGCAAAAAGCCCACTGCATACAGCTGCTATTACTAATATTTTTTCTTTCTGTAACGGTAACAATATTCTTTTATATTCTTTCATGACGTCTCCTCCATTTTTTATAGTAAAAAGAAAGGGATGAAACCACATGGTTTCATCCCTTTCCATAAAATAAGGAAGCTAACAGTTGTTAGCTTCCTTATCGTTCATTTCAATTCAATTATTTAGTTCGACACTTTAGACTCTTCGATTTTCTCACGAAGAACCATTTGCAGGATACCACCGTGACGGTAGTAGTCAATTTCTACTTCACTATCGAAACGAGCTACTACTTCAAATTGTTTTTCATTGCCATCTGCATCAGTTGCAACTACTTTTACAAGATCGCGTGGTCTAACTGTTTTGTCAATTTGAATTTCAAATGACTCGTTACCAACAAGACCTAATGTTTCAGCGTTTTCGCCATCTTTAAATTGAAGTGGTAATACGCCCATTAATACTAAGTTACTACGGTGAATACGCTCGAAGCTTTCTGCGATTACTGCTTTAATACCTAATAAGTTTGTACCTTTCGCAGCCCAGTCACGAGAACTTCCCATACCGTAATCTTTACCCGCAACAACTAGAAGGCCTGTGCCATCTTCTTTATATTTCATAGCAGCATCATAGATTGATGTCACTTCACCAGTTGGCCAATATGTTGTATATCCACCTTCTGTTCCCGGTGCAATTTGGTTTTTAATACGAATGTTCGCGAATGTACCACGCATCATAACTTCATGGTTACCACGGCGAGAACCGTAAGAGTTGAAGTCAACTGGCTGTACGCCGTTTTCTAATAAATAGCGTCCAGCTGGTGTATGCTTACCAATTGAACCTGCTGGTGAAATGTGGTCTGTCGTTACAGAGTCACCAAATTTACCAACTACGCGTAAACCTGATAATGTTTCAACTTCACCTGGCTCTTTAGATAATCCTTCAAAGAATGGTGGGTTTTGAATGTATGTTGAATCATTATCCCAAGTATATAAAGCTTCGTTTGAAGTTTGGATTTCATTCCAACGCTCATTGCTGTTAAATACTTGTGCATATTCTTTTTTGAACAATTCAGATGTAACAACGCTTTGAACTACATCTTCAATTTCTTTAGCTGATGGCCAAATATCGTTGAAGTAAACAGCATTGCCATTTGCATCTTTACCGATTTCATCATTTTTCAGGTCAATATCCACAGTACCTGCAAGTGCATATGCCACAACAAGTGGTGGTGATGCTAAGTAGTTCGCTTTTACAAGCGGATGAATACGACCTTCAAAGTTACGGTTACCAGATAAAACAGATGTTACTAGTAAATCGTTTGCTGCGATTGCTTCTTCTAGTTCGTCTGCTAATGGACCAGAGTTACCGATACAAGTCGTACAGCCGTAACCAACTGTTTGGAAACCTAATTGATCTAAATAAGTTGTTAAACCTGATTTATCTAAGTATTCAGTTACAACTTTAGATCCCGGTGCTAACGATGTTTTTACGTACTCAGGTACTACAAGTCCTTTTTCAATTGCTTTCTTAGCAACTAAACCTGCTCCAATTAATACGTATGGATTTGATGTATTTGTACAGCTTGTAATTGCAGCGATTGCAATTGCACCTGTTTTCATCGTTACTTCTTTATCTTCTAATGTAACTTTCACTTCTTTATCGAATTCTTGCTCATTAAATCCAAGTCCTTGTGTTCCAACTGGAGCTACAACAGCTTTATGGAACGCATCTTTCATGTCTGAAAGTGGAATTAAATCTTGTGGACGTTTCGGTCCAGATAAGTTAGATTCGATTGTATTTAAATCAATTTCAACAAGATCAGTGTAAATTGGATCTTTACTGTCTGCTGTATAGAATAAGCCATTTGCTTTACAGTATTCTTCAACAACGCGAATTTGCTCTTCATCTCTACCTGTTAAACGTAAGTATTCTAATGAAATATCGTCGATTGGGAAGAATCCACAAGTTGCGCCGTATTCTGGTGCCATATTTGAAATTGTTGCACGGTCAGCTAAAGGCATGCTCTTTAGTCCATTACCGAAGAACTCAACGAATTTACCAACTACACCTTTTTGACGTAATACTTGTGTTACTTTTAATGCAACGTCAGTTGCTGTAGTACCACTTGGAAGTGTACCCGTTAATTTCACACCGATTACTTCAGGAACTGGGAAGTATGAAGGCTGTCCAAGCATTCCTGCTTCTGCTTCAATACCACCAACGCCCCATCCAAGAACACCGATACCGTTAATCATTGTTGTATGTGAGTCTGTTCCAACTAATGAATCTGGGTATGCAACTAAGTCACCTTCAGCATTTTTCACCGCGTGAACAACTGGTGCTAAATATTCAAGGTTTACTTGGTGTACAATACCTGTAGCTGGTGGAACTGCACGGTAGTTATCAAATGATTTTTGTGCCCAGCTTAAAAATTTATAACGTTCTTCATTACGTTTAAACTCTAAGTCCATGTTGAATTCAAGCGCGTCTGCCGTACCCGCTCTATCAACCTGTACAGAGTGGTCAATTACAAGGTCTACAGTAATTTCAGGATTAATTTTATCAGGATCCCCGCCCATATCTGCCATTGCTTTACGAAGCGAAGCCAAATCTACAACAGCTGGAACACCAGTGAAATCTTGTAAAATTACACGAGATGGTTTAAATGGAACATCGATATCTTGCACATCTTTCGTTCCCCACTTCGCTAAATTTGTAACATGTTCTTCAGTAATTACGCGTCCATCTACTTGACGAAGTACAGATTCAAGTAAAACTTTCACGGAATATGGTAATTGAGATACGTTGCCAACCCCTGCGTTTTCAAGCGCTTTCAATTGATAATAATGATACGTTTTTCCATCTACTTCGAAAGTTGCACGTGATTGAAATGGATTATGTTTGACCATTATGTTTCCCCCCTGTTAAACGTGACTAAGTTGTCTGAATATAAAATGTAGACAAACTTTTCAATACCTTACGATAATATCTTATTACAACTTTCTAAATAAGTAAATAATAAGAAACTTATAGATTATCATAAGTTTTCTTTATCTTTCTAAATTTGAATAGTCTTCATGCTCCTTATGAATACTATTACCATAAAGTAAAGTACTCTTTCGGCACTTTACTTTACACTCATATACGCTATGAATTGTTCATCATTCAACCAACAAAAATTATTATAGAGGTGAAATCAAATGGGTAAACGAAAAGCAAATCATGTTATTCCAGGAATGAATGCTGCTTCTGCACAAGGACAAGGCGCGGGTTTTAACGAAGAATTTGCAAATGAGCCTTTAACTCCAGCAGAGCGACAAAACAATAAGAAACGTAAAAAGAATCAGTAATGAAAAATCCCAAAAGGTATGCCTTTTGGGATTTTCTCTAATGTTTATAGCGCAGCAATTCTGAAACCTTAACAAATCGATACCCTTGCTTTTTAAGCTCTGGCAAAATTTTTGCTAATGCCTCAACTGTTTGACTACGATTACTTCCTCCATCATGCAACAGTACAATATCTCCACTTTTAGCATTTTTCAGGACGTGATTTACAATAGATTCAACTCCTGGGTTCGCCCAATCACGAGGGTCTTGGTGCCATGACCATAGAACAATTTGATACCCAGCTTCTTTAGCTGTCGTAAATACAGCATCATTTATATATCCGCCTGGTGGACGGAATAATAAAGGTTCTTTCACCCATTTCTTAAAATACTTCTTTCCATTTAAAATATCATTTTTTAATTTTTCATCTGATGAATTACTCGCGTACAAATGATCCATCGTATGATTTCCAATTTCATGTCCTTCCTTTAATACCCGCTTTACTAAATATGGATTACGCTGAACTCGAAATCCAATCATAAAAAAAGTCGCTTCTGCTTTATATTGATGTAATAAATCTAATATTTGCGGTGTATACGTTGGATCTGGTCCATCATCAAACGTAATCGCAATAACCTTCTCATTATTAGGTACTTCCCACGTTACATAGCCAGTTGGTTCTAGCTCTTTTCTGAGCAACATTTTCGCGTCCACTTTTTCCACTTGAAATATATGTACTGCACATAGTAAAGAAAAAACTAATAGAAAAATTTTATTTTTCCACATAACGTTCATGAAAGTAATAAGGTTGTCGAATGCACAACAACCTCATTTACTTTTCTAATTGATCTACATTTCGCATAATATTTTGGAGATTATTTTCGTATTGTTCAAGTTGTGGGCGTTGTGTTTCCGAAGCTACTTCAAGTGCATTTTGAATTTGTTCATACGCTTCCTGAACCTCTTGACGTAACTCTTTTAAATCATGACCATAGTTCGGGTCATTTTTCACAATATTGTTAAATGAATTTTCTGCTTGTGTAACTCCTTGCTGTGCCGCTTGAAAAGCTTGTTGTTTATCTTTATGATATGGCATTATACTTTCCCCTTTCTGTAATAGTTAGTCCCATTTATCTTTACCCTTTTTTCTAAAAAAATTCTCGTATAAATTCGTAAACTTCTCTCATTCTAAAGAGAAAGAGGAGGTGTCACATACAATGGGAAAAAACAATCGTGAATCTAAAGAAAAAAAAGGACAACCTGAACCATTAAGCGGATCTCATAAAGTAAAAAACCGTAACCATTCACGCCAAAAAAATCATGCACATCATGATATGTAAAACAAAAGGTTCACACTAGCTACCTTTGCCACATACAATGTTTATATTTTTCCATTTATCCTTCACCCCTACTTCATTCATGCATAACATAGTATGAATTGAGATTTTACGGAGGGTGTCTTACATGGGCAAGAAAAAGAAGGATTGTCTTTTTCATGTTGATGGTTTCGAAGAATGGATGGATCAATTTTGTTCTGATTCTTGTAGTAACTTTAGTTTTCCAAATCAAATTCATATTGACCTTTGTGAAACTGAACAAGAGTACATTTTGGAAACAGATGTACCAAATGTCTCTGAACAAAATGTAGTCATTAAAAAGATGGAGACAGGCCTAGACATTTGCATACTTCATAAAAATATTTCTTTACAGAGGATTATTCCTTTACCTACCAATATTATTTATAAGAAGATGCTAGCCTGCTTAGAGAATGGTTTTTTAGCCATTCATATTTCCAAAAACGAAATAGCTGATAAACATGAAAAGCAAGTTCTTTTTTCAAATTAGGAGTTAATATAATACAAACATAAGCCCCAGTTGATAACTGGGGCTTATGTTATTTCGCATGTACTTCCATATTAGAATTTCCATCATATCTTTTTTTCAATAAACCTTTCGTAACTAACAGAACTGGAAACGCTACCGTTGAAAATATAGCTAGCGCTGAAAAGACAATAAATCCATTTTGGTACCCGTAATAATCGAGAAGTACTCCCCCAAACCATGGACCTATTACTGCTCCAATTCCTGAAAATCCCATCGCTCCAAAATATGTTCCTTTTAAATGCGAAACAGCTATACCATCTATAAACACATCCGTCATCGAAAACATGAGAACTTCTCCAATTGTAAAAATAATTGTGCAAATAGCCGCACCTAGCGTAGATTCTACTATTCCAAATCCAAACAATCCTCCGCTTACAAATAAAGTTCCCACCATAATGGATACTAACGGTGTATACTTTTTACATATTTGAATAACAGGGTATTGAATAGTCACTACAACTACCGCATTTAAAGCTAACATATACGAGAACAACTTTACTCCATCCTGAAATATATGTGCATTTGCAAAATATTGAGATACTGTTGTTGTTAAGTGAGAAAAACCACAATTACTCAAAATAATACCGACTAAAGCAACTAAAAAGACGACATCCTTACGCAAAATGCGAATTGCATTTAACATTGTGACAGGCTTTTCTGTATTTATTTTCTTTCGTTCCAGTGGATACTTCTTAAATTGGAATGCTAATATAGCTGTATATAGAATATATACTCCCGCTGCTACTAAAAAAGGAATTGTAGATTTTGCGCTTCCAATTTGTAATCCGACAAGTGGGCCAATCGCTACTCCAACATTGATTGCACCGTAACGCAAATTATATACGAGTAAACGATACTCTGGTTTCGTTAAATCCGATAATAATGCTCTTGACGTTGGTTCAAAAAAGGACCTACATAATCCATTCAAAGCATTTAACAAAAAGAAACTTAAAACATGATCTGCAAGCGAAAAGCCTATAAATACAAACACCCAAACGATCATGGACCATAGTATAATCATGTTTCGGCCGAATCGATCCGATAAATTCCCTCCGATAAAACTAGCAAAAACACCAACAAGTGCACTCGTTCCAATAATAGCTCCCGTCATCCCAGCTGAAACGTCTTTAACGGTTGTTAAATAAATTGCTAAAAAAGGAATACTCATTGACGTGGCGAACCTCGCAAATAAAGTCCCTATTATAATTGTCATTCCTAACGGATGAATATTTTGTAACTTCCCCTTCATCTTTAAACCTACTCTCCCTGTTCTTACGTAAAAAAAGAAAGCAAAGGATCTGCTTTCTTTTCCCTTTTTATACTTGAGCTGTTGATACCCTAGCTGTTCTCGTTATATCCATATCTATGCCATATGTAAACTGTAATTCTTTACAAACATCTTTAATTAAAATTGCGACATTATACTTTTCATTAAATTGTAAAACGATGTTTTCTACTTCTTCATATGTATACTTATATTCCCCTGTAATGACACTTTTTAAATCAAAGCATTCATTTATACAAAGTTGCACAAGTAGCTGGTCATATTTCTCTATTACATCTTCTTTCTTCCACAGTAACTCTTTTACATATAACCGATCAAACTTCACACTTTCACGGTTACAATCCGTTAAAATCCGGGTCATTTCGTTTAATTCTCGATACAATTCAGAAATATTTTTGCTTAAACTAAGCAGTTTATCTACGCCGTTTTCATACAACATATTCATTCCACCCCCGCATTTTCTTTTTCTTATTATAGCAAGAAAATTCTAAAAATAGTTTCTTTCTTCTGAAATATTAGGAAACTAATTTCAATTGTTTTACAATGAAACTAGTGAACACGAAAGGGGAAAGAAACTTGGAGCAAAAATTATATTACACTGACGCTTATAAAAAGGACTTTACTACTAAAGTTATAAAGCAAGATTATGATAAAGACGGGGACTTATACGTTGTTTTAAACGAAACGGCATTTTATCCGACAGGTGGCGGACAACCGTATGATACTGGCACATTAAATGACATCGATGTAATCAATGTAGAAGAGATAGATGGAGAAATTCGCCACTTCATTGTAGAACAATTACATACAGAAGAAGTAGAAGGTACAATTAATTGGGAGCGCCGTTTTGATCATATGCAGCAACATGCAGCTCAGCACATTTTATCTGCTGCTTTTTGGGACCATTTTAACATACCTACTATTGGATTCCATCTTGGAAAAGAAATAGTAACAATCGATTTAGAAACGGAAAATCTTCCTAATGAAACGGTTGAAAAAGCAGTGCAAATTGCGAACAATATTGTTTTTGAAAACCATCCAATTCTTATTAAATGGATGAACTTAGAAGAAGCGAAAACATTACCACTTCGCAAAGAACCGACTATGACAGAAAATATACGTGTTGTTATGATCGAAAACTTTGATTATAACGGCTGTGGCGGAACGCATCCGAAACATACAGGTGAAGTAGGTCCTATTCAAGTATTAGGGTGGGAGCGCAATAAAGGTGGCATACGATTAACGTTTATCGCTGGCTGGCGCACACTTAAATTAATGGGACAACAACAACAAATTATGAAGGATGTTTCCAAACAATTAAACAGTAGCGAGAGTGATATCCCAGCAAAAGTAGCACAACTGCTTACTTCTCAAAAAGAAAACGAAAAAGCTATGCAAACAATGAATGAAAAATTATTATGTGCAGAGGCAAATGAACTACTTCATCAACCTGCGGAAGTACATGCTGGAATACTTATTTCTAAAGTATTTATAAATCGTTCTATGCAAGAAATCGCAAAGCTTTCTGCTATTATTACAGAACAACAAGAGCACGCCATTACATATTTCGTCATTGAAAATGATGACAAACTACAATGCATACTCGCTTGCGGAAAAACAGTCACGCTCGATATGAACACCCTTTTAAAAGAGGCACTTCCTGCAATTGAAGGAAAAGGTGGCGGAAATAAAAAGAGTGCTCGCGGCGGTGGGAAAGCGATTATGACCGGGGATGAGTTTTTAAATCAACTTGTTTCTTCTTTACAGTCAGCGGTGTAAAACATTTTTAGGAAGGATAGCTAACGGCTATCCTTCCACTATATTTACAGACCTATATTTTGTTTCAAACCATGATAACTCCCTGCATTTACAAAACCTTCACTTATAAGAGTGATAAAAGTTTCCGAAAAACCATAATGACTTAAATCTTTAATCGGCACCATTTGCACATCATGAATCGGATTATGATCAAACTCGTTAGAAGGTAGCGTAACTTCACCTTCAATCCTTTTAAGTAAAAACGTTATATGTAATAAAGATGGACTGGCATCCGGTTTATCACAAACATAGAGTAACTTCTGAATGTTAACTTCTAGTCCTGTTTCTTCTCTCATTTCTCGAATCATCGCTTCTTCTAACGTTTCACCATTCTCTACCCTTCCCCCAGGTAAAGACCAATTGCGATTAGCAACCTTTTGCTTTACTAACAAAATCTTTTCATCTTCAATTAAAATTCCAGTAACGCGAACTTGCATTACACTTTCCATATGAAATCTCTCCTCTTATTATATTTACAAATTAATCCTTCCACAAAAGGAACATACATTTTATAATTAAAGAAAATTATGGAAGAAAGAAGTTGTTACATTCATGCGTCCACCTTTAACAAAAACTATTTCTCTTGAAGATTTCCAAAACTATTATTGGTTAAAAGCTGAACTGCAAACATTTTGTCGTGAGCATGATTTGCCAGCTAGCGGCTCTAAGATCGAAATAACCGAGCGTATCTCCCATTATTTACATACTGGTAAAATATTAAAAAACAGCTCCGGTCAAAAGGTGAGTAAAGCCCCCCTATCCTATAAAGACCTTTCCCTTCAAACTGTTATTACTAACAATCACCGCTGTAGCGAAGATGTTCGTGCTTTTTTCAAAGAAAAAACCGGAGCAAACTTCCGCTTTACAGTAGCTCTTCAAAAGTTTTTTAAAGAGAATATTGGAAAAACATATGAAGACGCGATAACGTTTTGGTATGAAGAAAACGAACGAAAAAAAGACCCTACATATAAAACAACTATCAGCGCGCAGTTTGAATACAATCGCTTTACTCGCGACTTTTTCGAAGATCCAAATAACAAAGGGAAATCAAAAGCTGATGCTATCGCTGCTTGGAACGAAATAAAAGCAAAGCCTGGTAGCAATGCTTATGTTCCTCAAAGAGTAGAAAACTAGTTCCTTTCTAGTTTTCTACTTTCTCAAATAATAGAGCAAGACCTATCCCGCCCCCTATTCCTAATGTCGCTATTCCATATTTCATACGCTCCCGTTTCGCCTGATAAAACAAGCGCGTTACAAGCATAGCTCCAGATGCACCGTACGGATGACCGAGTGCGATTGCACCACCATTTACATTTAATTTTTCGTATGGAATTTGTAACTCCTTTGCACAAGCTACAACTTTCGAAGCAAATGCTTCATTTATTTCAAAATAATCTATGTCCTCTACCTTTACGTTCATTTCATTTAATAATTTATTCACTGCAAATATTGGACCAGTTCCCGGAAGATTGGGATCCACTCCAACTACAGCACTACGAATGAAACGCAGAACAGGCTTGTATCCTAATTTTTGGGCTTGCCGCTCTTCCATTACAAGAACGGCACACGCTCCATCATTTACACCACACGAATTACCTGCCGTCACGGTTCCATTTTGTAAAAATGCAGGCTTTGTTCTCTTAATCATTCTTTCATACTTCATTTCTCGTTTTATAGCCTCGTCTAGAGATCCATTAAATGAAAGTATTTCATCTTGTAAATATCCATTTTCTAATGCTTGCAGTGTCCGTTTATAACTAAGGCAAGCGTACTCATCTTGCATTTCTCTCGTTATGTTATAACGCTCTGCAACATATTCAGCCGCTACTCCCATATCAGGATCACCAATTGTTTCAGGTGAAAACCGCGCTCTCTTTTGAAAAGGTGATGTACTTGTACTCTCTACTCCTCCAGCGATATAGTACTTACCTGCTCCCCCTTGAATGAGATGACACGCAGTACGAATCGCTTCCAATCCAGCACCACATTGCCGGTCAATCGTTACGCCAGGAATATGATAACCGAGCCCCGCCTCTAATGTAGACAGCCTTGCAATATTTCCTCCTGGCCCAACAACATTCCCTAATATGACATCATCTATTTCTCTCTCAATTCCTTTACTTAAAAATGTAAGAAGTGGCGTTGCTAATTGCTGAACTTCATAATCTTTTAATATCCCATTCTTCTTACCAATAGGTGTTCTTTTCGCCTCTACAATAACCGCTCTATTCATATATCTTCTCCCGGTTTTCAATCATACTTTTTGCTGCAATACGAGCGATTTTCCCGCTATTTGTATACGGTATTTCATCAACGAAATACCATTCTTTCGGTATTTTAAAAGAGGATAATCGTTGTAAGCAAAAACTTTTTAATTGTTGCTTCGTAGCACAGCCTTTTACGATAGCGACAGGCTTTTCACCCCAATAATTATCTTTCACACCAACTACAACAATTTCTTCAACAGCTGGATGTGTATATAACACACTTTCTATTTCTTCTGGATAAATATTGATTCCTCCAAATAAAATCATATTCTTCTCTCTGCCAACAATATATATATATCCTTCTTCATCTTGATAACCTACATCTCGCACTGTCATCCAGCCCTCAGTAGTCAACTCCTGGGCTACAACTCCATCTATTATGTATCCCATAAAAAACTGCTCACTTTTCACATAAATAGTTCCTACATCACCTATCTGTACGATTTCTCCTGCTTCATTACATATTCGAACTTGCACATTGTGACAAGGTTTTCCTACTGAATTTAGCTTTCTGCTCTCTTCATCGACTAGTGTTGTTACAAAACTAAGTTCAGATGCACCGTAAAATTCACATCTTTTCGCATAAGGAAATATACTCTTTATTTTTTCTTTCGCTTCAGCTTCCCACTTCGCTCCTGACGAAATTATTTTCATTTCATTTTCTATTACTCTATTTTCTTTATATAAAGATTCCAGCATTGTTGGTACGGTATACATGACCGAAATATTTTCAGTTACTAACGTATCTAACACTCTATTTGGAATAAATCTCCTCATAATATGTACGGTTTGTCCTATATATAATGCACTTATTGCACCGTATAAGAAAAGAGAGTGAACGAGCGTTCCAGCTATTAAAATAGAGTCTTCTTTTTTCATATGAAAGTCATGTATATTACAATTAAAACTATGAACCCACGATTGTTGCGCACGTAAAAATGCCTTTGCCTTTCCTGTTGATCCTGATGTAAATCCCATATAAAAAGGAGCATCTTGTAAACTTTCTAAAATGTGCTCTGTAGGAAGATAGTTTTCTATTATTTGTTTCCATTTTTCAATTTCAATTATTCTTCCTTCTTCATCGGAAATATCATTTAATTTATATCGTTCCGCAATAATCATATCTGAATTACTGATTACTAGTCTTTCCTTTAGCTCATCCTTTTTCCATTTTATATCTAATGGCACACAAACCCATCCGGCCATAGCAGCACCAGCAAATAGTTGTAAAAACTCTATACTATTTTCTAATACAATCGCTATCGTTTTATTCTTTGACTCTTTTTCATTCAACCAATTTGCTACTTTACACACTGACTCAAACCACTCTTTATATGTTAAAACTCGATCATTTTCCTTTATTGCTATTTTATTAGCTTGTGAAGAGACATGCTGTTTATATTCTTTTGTAATCCCCATTTGAGACGTCCTTTCTTTACAAAATAACAAAAAGAAACACGTAATTAACGTGTTTCTTCTCTTTCTTATCCCGCATTTGTATATTTCCCACTCTTTAGAGCAGGCGTAATAATATGTTTCAATGAACGATGTAATTTCGTTACAAGAATTGCTGCTATAATCGCTTTTATGCAATCACCTGGTAAAAATGCGACACTCACTTTCATCGTTTCCCATACAGAAATATCCATTACGAAAGCTTGCACAATGATACCAAATACATAAACTACGAAAATACCACCAATTATATTAATACATAATACTTTTATAATAGAAACTTCACGTAAACGCTCAATTAAATACCCAATGACAAACGCTCCAACAATATAACCAAGTAAATATCCTGCACTTGGCCCAACAAATACACCAAGGCCACCGCGTCCACCAGCAAGTAATGGTGCTCCCACTCCTACAATAAGTAAGAAAACAAGCTGACTTAATGCACCAAGACGTGATCCTAACAATCCACCAGCAAGCATGACACCGAGTGATTGTAATGTAATCGGAACTGGTGTAATAGAAAGAGCAATCGGAGGTATTAATCCTAACACTCCCATAATAGCACTAAATAAAGCGACGAAAACTAAGTTTTTTGTATTCATGTTTGCTTCTCCCATTTGTAAACTTAAATTAAAATTTAGATAACATATTACAAGAATTATATTATCTTTCAACCTTTTATTTGTCAACTTAGTTTTAACGAAAGTTTACAAATAAGGATTCAATTATTTCTCTTTATGCAAATGCTCTAACTCTTTCCGAAGCGCCTGTTTTAAAAACTTTCCAACAGATGTTTTCGGTATTTCTTCCATAAATACAATATCGTCTGGTAACCACCACTTCGCAAACTGTGGTTTTAAAAACTCATATATTTCCTCTTTTGTGACTGTACTATTTTTCTTTTGAACAACGCAGGCAACTGGTCGCTCTTGCCACTGCGGATGGGGAATTGCAACAACAGCCGCTTCAAATATAGCATCATGTGCCATTAAAGCATTTTCAAGATCCACTGAGGAAATCCATTCTCCTCCGCTTTTAATAACATCTTTCGTACGGTCAACAATTTTCACACAACCTTCCTCATCAACCGTAACAACATCTCCTGTATATAGCCAACCATCACGAAAACCTTCGACAGTACGCTCATCGTTATAATAGCTTTCAGCGATCCAGGGCGCTCGTAAACATAGCTCTCCCATCTCTGTACCGTCCCACTTCACTTCACCATTTGTACCGACCACCTTCATCTCTACACCGGGCACAAGATATCCTTGTTTTGAGCGAATTTCTAATTGATCTTCATACGATAATTCTGTGTCATAACTTTTTAAACGTGCAAGTGTTACGAGTGGGCTTGTTTCAGTCATTCCATATGCATGTATGAAAGGAACACTATGTTTCTGCTCAAATGCTTTAATAACACTTTTCGGCGCAGCTGCACCACCGCATAATATTCTCGTCATACTAGATAAATCGTAATTATTATTTTCTAACTCTTGTAATACACCGAGCCAAATTGTCGGCACACCCGCAGCTATCGTTACTTTTTCAGATTGAATCATTTCTAATAAAATTTTCGGATTAAACATCGGCCCTGGAAGAACTTGTTTTGATCCAAACCAAGTAGCCGCAAAAGGAAGTCCCCAAGCATTCACATGAAACATCGGTACAATTGCCATCGCCGCATCACTTTCCGATAAAGCAGCTGTATCAGCTAAACCGAGTGCCATACAGTGTAATACAGTACTACGATGCGTATATACAACACCTTTTGGGTTTCCTGTAGTCGCTGACGTATAGCACATACCAGCAGGTGTGTTTTCATCAATATCATTTACAAATTGGAAATTTGGGTCGCCTTCTTCTAAAAGTTTCTCATAATGATATACAGGCTGAAGTGTAGTTTTTGGGAGCTCAGCTTTATCAGTCATAACAATGTAGGCTTGTACAGTTGATAATTCGGATTGAATACTTTCAACGAGTGGTACGATATCTTCATCAATAAGTAGAATGCGATCTTCTGCATGCTGAATAATGTATGAAATATGTTGAGGAGATAAACGAATATTAATTGTGTGTAAAACGGAAGCAATACCAGGAATAGCAAAATACGCTTCCACATGTCGATGATGATTCCACGCTAACGTTCCTACACGTTCGCCTTCCTTAATCCCAAGCTTTTTTAACATACTAGAAAGTCTTCTTGTCCTTTCCCCTAGCTGCTTATACGTTAATGTCGTAACTGTATCATGTGTGCGAGAAACGATTTCTTTCTTCGGGAATAACTTTTCTGCTCTTTCCATCATAGAACTAATTGTTAGCGGTACATTCATCATCATATTGGTTACATCCTCCCTTTAAAGCGTTTTCATTTCCATATATTATAACAGACTTCAACAAATATTTACGATATTTTTCAGTATTTTCTGAATTATTTCTTTGGAAATAATTCAAATCAATAAAAACATGTTTTGAATACATTGATCCGAAACATGTTTTTTATTTTTTTATAAACTATCCACCTTTTTTCTTACTTTCTTTTTCAATTTAAAAATGAAACGATTACTATATTCTTTATTTTCTACTAAAATCCGATACGTCTCTAACACTCCTAAAACACGAACAAAAAGATAGAATCCAATAGCAATAAGTACAACACAGTAAGGGTAATACTGCACTAGCTCTCCTGAAGTAATTCGTTTCTTCTCAAATAAAAACGGTATTGCTCCTGCCGCTATGAAACAAAATCCAACAACCACTACTGCAGCATATTTCTTTTTAATAGTCGCATATCTTTTTGTCAATTCTTTTAGAAAGTTTTGATCAAATAGTAGTTCTTCTTTTTTTAATACATTGTATCGACTCTCTTCTATCGTTACAGGTACCATCATTGCTCCAATTCCAAAGACAGCAATGATAATGACAAGAAACGTAGACATTGTTACATCTTCTTTAAATAATAAATACGGTATTGTAGATAAAATGAGCAAACTAAATCCTAACGCAATATATTTAGAAATTTTTTGTCCATACACTATATACCCTTCTGCCATTTCCTTGCTTACGTAATAACCATTTTCCTTTTCGTTACTTTGTTCAGCATTTTCTTTTAATAAGTAATCAAGAGATACTTCGAATACATTTCCAATCATTATTAATTTTTCAGTTTCAGGAAACCCTTGACCATTTTCCCATTTACTAACCGCTTGCCTTGTCGTGTTTAATTTCTCAGCTAACGCTTCTTGAGAAAGGCCTTTTTCCTTTCTTAATTTAAACAGCTTTTCACCAAATCCCATATGTGTGTCCCCCTTCGTTTTCTTACCTAAATTGTATGTAAACATTGCCATTATCTCTATCTTCCTGCGGTTGCACTTTGTCAACTTACGGTTGCGATTGTGTTATTTAGTGGTTTTATAGACAATTTAGCTACTTTCCTTCTATGATTGTAGCGTTAATAAAACAATCCCCCTAATAACCAATTATAACAATTAAAGGTAATTATTATTACAAAAAGAAAAACTCCCTTATTCATTTAAAGGAGTTTTTAATGTCAACTATTTCATTGGTTCATGTATCTTTCCCTAGTTATACGATACCTTTTCGTATCACGATATTTACCTTTAACGAACAAATCATTTTGAAGCGTACATTCATACTCCATATTCAAACGTTTCATTAATCTTTCAGATGCTTCATTTTCCGAGTTACATCCTGCTTCAATACGATTAAGACGTAACTCATGAAAACCATAGTTAAAAAACGCTAATGCAGCCTCGGTAGCCAATCCTCTTCCCCAATATTTTCGTGATAAAGCGTATGCAATTTCTGCTTTATGTGCAGTTGAATCATACTTTATAAACCCACAAGTCCCTATAAGTTTTTGCTCCCCTTTTAACACTATGCCAAGGGGAGCTACTTGTTCTTTCTCGTACCCATTCACAATTCCTTCTATATATTCAGCTGTGTCATGTAACGATTGATGAGCATCCCATACAGTATATGTTGTTAGCTCTTTATCAGCAGCATACTCAAATATATGTAAACTATCACTTACATTAATTTTCCTTAATATAAGACGTTTCGTATACAACGTTGGATATGACCACTTCTCAATGATCATAACGGCTTCTGCTTAAATTTTTCATAATTCCGTACCTTTAATAAAAGGATATTTCCACAATCTGTACAAATATAAGCATCTACTGGTGAAGATGTAAACATCGTCTCCTTTTTCCGTATTTGTGCATATCCGACAAACTCACCTTCTCCTATGTTATGAGAACCACAATTAGAGCATGTCTGCACGTCTTTCTGTTTCATGAGAGCACCACCTTTAATCTGTTTCCACTCCCTTCGACAGTTCACTTCCATTTCCCTTCCAAAAAACTTCATATTCTCTTACATTTCAACAGGAATCTCAGAACAAACATCGTATATGTACTATGAAATATATTTACTGACGGAGGAATTATATGAGTACAATTATGACGCTCAATACAGCACAAGAAATAGAAAACGCAGAAATAAATATGCTTTCTTCTAGATTAGAGGCACTACAAGCGATAAAAGAAAATCCAATGCAAGTACAAATAAAACAATTCGGAAGTGCCACCGCCTTTTCATCAAAAGTAATTGCTGGTCCTGCTTTTAATACGATAAAAGGTATTACAAATACAGCTCAGATAGATGAAATCATCTCTTATTATCAATCACTACAAATCCCTTGTCGTTTTGAAATTACGCCAGCGCAAGGTACAGCTGAACTATTTCAATACTTATCTGAAAAAGGTTTTTATCAATCTAGCTTCCATACCGCTTTATATAGTACACCGCGAGAAGATCCGTCCCTTCTTCCTTCTAACGTTTCAGTACGCCAACTAAAAGAAAATGAGTTTGATGTTTTTGCAGACATATATGTACGTGGATTTAACATGCCATCCTTTACAAAAGATGGTGTGCGCCAAAATAACGAAATTCTCTACAATAAACCAGGATGGCATTTTTTCATAGCTGAAGTTCAAAACATTCCTGCGGGCATTGGTGTCCTGTATATAAATAAGAGTGTCGCATCATTAGCTGCTTCTGCTACTTTGCCAGAATTTCAGCGTAAAGGTTGTCACACTGCATTAATTCAAAAACGAATTGAGACAGCTATTGAATCCAATTGTAATTTAATAGTTGGGCAAGCAAGGTTTGGTAGCAGCAGTCAAAATAATATGGAACGTGCCCATATGAAGATCGCTTATACAAAATCAATCTGGACCGCAAAAGACATATAATTAACATTCTTTCTCTTCTCATTACAACTTTATACACTTTATGACAATTCCTTTTCAACTCTATTAATCATTTGAATATTCAAACTAAATTTGTTACGCTATTACTAGATACATCATTCAACTTGCAATATGAAAAGAGAATTCTAATCAAACTACAAGGAGGAGAAGTGTATGAGTAAGCATGATCATGGTTTAAAAGAAAAAGTAGAAGGTGCTATTGATAAGGTAAAAGGTGAAGTAAAGGAAGTTGTCGGGAAAGTAACAGACAATAAGAAATTACAAGCTGAAGGAAAATGGGATAAAATCAAAGGCACTGCTAAAGATACTGTCGGTAATGTAAAAGAAAAAGTTCATGAATATAAAGAGCATAAAGAGAATAGATAAAAGAGCGAGAAAAGAGAATTTGTATTTTATATTTACCCATAAAATCATTTTAAAACGACAAATAGATGCCTCAAGGCATCTATTTGTCTATAAACAACTATTTTAATTACCTAATCACTCAAGCTTTTCCTTACTAACATTTTCTAACATAATGCCTTTGCTACAGTAAAGGCTTACTTTGTGAAATTTGGTTTTAGGTCACCTGTATACGGTTCATGCTCAACAAAGATTTTTATATCTTTTCCATTCGCATCTTTCCCCATTCTTGTATACGTAAATTTATCTTTATTTAACTCTGTAAGTTCAAGGACTGCACCATATTTATTATTTCCTAACGACACGTGAGCTCTTATTTTATTACCATGTACAACATCAAAGAAACCATAGTCTCCACGACTTTCTCCTGTATTCACATTGAAAAACTCGTATTTATTTGTATTTTTATCGTATTTTGCTAGACTGATTAAGTTTGAGTTGTATTTTGTTACATTATTACCCTGTTCGTCTAATACCACCGTTCCGTTCCATAGTGTACTAGATAAAATTTCATCTCCATCAACGTTTGTAACTATTTTCCCCGTCGAGCTCTCTAAATTTTTATCAGGTCGCGTGAAAGACAGCTCTTTTTCATGATAAGGAACATGTTCAACAAATACTTCTACATCGTTCCCTTTTGTATCTTTCCCCATTCTTTTATATGTAAATTTCTCCTTGTCTAATTGCGTTAATTCAACAACCGCTTGATAATTTTGCGTTTCAGAAATTAACACTCTTTTCTTTCCATCGTTGGTTATAAAAAAGGTACCGATATCATTACGACTCTCCCCTGTATTTGCATTAAAAAATTCATACCTTGCCGTTTTAGTATCATATTTTGCAAGCCCGATGAAATTTTGATTTTCTTTCGTTAAATCGTTATGATCTTTGTCATAGACTTTTGTCCCTTGCCAATTTGTTTCACCAAGTATACTAGCTAGTTGTTGCCCCTGCGTCTGTTGGGTTTGCTCGGTTTCTTGTATTGCATTGTATAAAAATTGTGCGTACTGTTCACGCGTCACATCCATACTTGGAGCAAATTTCCCTTCTCCTACTCCTTTTGCAATATTATTTGTTTGAACAGCACTAATTGCATTTCTTGCCCATGAGTTCGTTGAAACGTCAGTAAAAGTGTGATCACTCTTTGCCTTTAAATGAAAAGCATTTGTAAGAACCTGTGCCATTTCTGCGCGTGTTAAGGATGCCTTCGGTCTAAAGTTTCCATGCTCGTCACCCGCAAAAACACCCATTTCTGTTAAAGACAAAATTTCCTTTATATAGCTTGTCGAATCTTCACTTACATCCCCATATGGGTTCTCATATTTTTTATTTTCTGATAAATCAAAATAACGATACATTAAAGCTGCAACTTGTTCGCGTGTTACGTTATCTCCAAAACCAAATCTCCCATCATCATAGCCGAAAATAATTTTCTCACCTGCTAATTGATGAATCGCCTCATATGCCCAGTGTCCCTTTGGAACATCTTTGAATACACCAGTATGATTCGTTTGTGATGTAACCTCCTCTGCTTTCACCTCTCCATTCGTTTCACTTAATAGGCTTCCACCTAAAACTGCTGATATGATACATGTTTTTAAAATTGTTTTATTCATAGCTTCCCAATCCCTTCCTTCATTTAACAAAGAATTACATCACTTATCTTCCAAAATAAGATTCTATGTGAGCAATTCATGTTTTAAATTTTGATTACAGCTAATTGATTACACCTCCAAGGTTCTTTTTCGTAATATCCATAGCTGTTATATATAGGAATTATAAATAGCAACTATAAATTGCCCATAAATAAATTATTAAAAAAAGATAAAATTAAGATAATATATTTTTAATCTCAATCTAAAAAAACGTTATTCTTTCTCATCTAGCTTGTTAAGAAAGAATAACGTTTTTTAATTCTAAGGTCCCTTTTAGGAAAAAGAAGTTTTATTTTATATTGTTGAGTGATAGTAAAGTCGCTTAAAAATTAATAAAATCATTTAAAAGATAATATAGTTCTTTAAAAAGATGATTTGAAATTAAATGTTTATTCCATTTTTTTGTTTATGTTATCATGATAAAAGAAAGAATATTCCGAAATGACAAACCGAAATTTGGGCAGAAAAGAGGAAAAGAAATTGAATATTGAGCAACAATTATATGATGTGGTGAAACATTTAATTGAACAAAGATATCCAAATGATTGGGGTGGAGCCGCAGCGATTCGTGTAGAAGATGGAACAATTTATACAAGTGTTGCTCCGGACGTAATAAATGCTTCAACAGAACTTTGTATGGAAACAGGTGCAATTTTAGAAGCTCACAAATTTCAAAAGAAAGTTACACATTCTATTTGTCTTGCACGAGAAAATGAGCATTCTGAATTAAAGGTACTCTCGCCTTGTGGTGTATGCCAAGAACGTTTATTTTATTGGGGACCAGAAGTACAGTGCGCGATTACAAATGCTAAACAAGATATTATTTTTAAACCTCTAAAAGAGCTGCAACCATATCATTGGACAGAAGCATATCATGATGAAATGGAAAAAGAATGGAGTACGAGATAGGAGTAATTTCTATTTTTTTCCTTCTGAAGACAAAAATTTTTCACGGCCTTTTCCAAATAAAACATCGGAAAAAGCCGTGACATAATACTTATTTTATAATTGACAGAAGACGACCAAAACTTTTCTTCTTACTTCCCTTCACTCTTCTCTAACACATACAAATCTTCTTCAATATTTGATAATTTTTCAGTTACAAGTTTTCTAGCATCTCCAATTGCTTGATTGTATGCCAAAGGCCCAATTAATTTAATCATTTCTTCTATTAAACGCTCTGCTTGGAAACGTCCGATTTCATCTAAATCTTCTTCCATGAAAAATTGCTGAATTTGTGCTACAAGCTCTTCTTTTTTATCATTTGGTATTTTTATATTCATCATCATTTGTTACTCCTCTATATTTAAGATAATACGTTTCTTAACTCTACCATAGAAAAGCGTTTTCCAGGACAGCTTTTTGTAACACCTTCTAGCTCCCTATGGCCGAGTACATTCCCTTTCTCTATAGCAAACTGCTTCATAAACATTTTACATAAAGAATATAATGCATTCATTTGTGCGATAGTTGGATCATATTTATCAAAATTACCCGCCATACATATTCCAATCGTATCCCTATTATTATCTTTCGCATGTGCTCCAATATGTAAACCTCGCCCTTCGACTACAGTTCCATCTTCTTCAATAAAATAATTGTAACCAATCCCGCTCCATCCCCTTACCTTTTGATGAAATTCATGTGTTTTATACACATCCCATCCATCTTCTGATGTATGGTGAATAATAAGCTTATTCACTCTTTCTAACGGAATTAATTCATCTTGAAACGTTAAATTTGCACATTTAATTTCCATATGAATTACCTCCTCTTAAAAATCAATCATTATAATTGTTTTATCGTCTGGTCTTATTTTATTTTCTCCTTCTAACTCTTCAATAATTTCTATATATTCGTTTATGCTATTATCTCTTATATATGCAACAGTTTGTTCGAGTGACCAATCTGGGTGAAATAGCCCGTCTGAACAAATAAAAATCCCGCTTACCTCATCTATATGTAATTCGCCCTGTTGTAAATAATGTATCGCTTCTTTCATTCCATTTGCAACTGAATAGCCATTTGGCATATTTGCAAGATAACGATTGTATTTTAACTGTTCTCGAACATCTTGAAAAACATGTTCTTCTGGTACTGATAAACCTTTTTCACGATCTTCTTCTCTTTTCTTTTTGGCTCGTTTACTAATTCCTTTAACAGTGTCTTTCGTTACTACTTGCATCGTTCCATTTCGAAGGATTGCGACAATCATACAGTCCCCTAGCTGCGCATATTCAATTTTCGTACCATCTATTTGAACCGCAGCAATACATGTGCACCACAAATCTTCTTTTTTTCCCGTATCAACCTTATATTCTAGCATCTTGCTTTGCAATACTTCATTTGCTTTCTCAACTGCAACTTGCAAACTATAATTTTCTCGTAATGAAGTAAAATAACTTGCAAATAAATGTGAAGCGATGTATGCTCCATTATGTCCCTTTTCATCTTGAAAAGGAACGAGTGGTGTTGCCCCGTCGCATACACCATAAATCATTTTATCTTCATTACAAAAATAAGAATCCTCACATTCTTGCTTCAACGGGCTTTTCTGTTGATATGTTTTTATCTTCACAACTGTATCCCCTTTCAAATGATGAAATACTCAAATTCTTTTGATTAATCTAATTTTCCAAAATAAACTGTTTTCCCCTAAAACTTTCAATATCATATATAATCTTGAAATAATATGAATTTTTTAGTGAAGGACGGGAAAGAAATGGTTAGATTTCTTGGTGTTATTATTGGTTCTATTATTATCGCAATTGCCTTTAATCTTTTCCTTATCCCCCACAAAATTTTAAGTAGTGGAATTGGCGGAATTGCTATTATTTTAGGGATTGTAACTCCTGTGAATACAGGTATTATTAACTTCGTATTAAACTTACCTATCCTTATTTTAGGATACATAGGTCTTGGAAAAAAAGTGATTTTTAACACTGTTATCTCTGTAATTGTATTATCTGTTGCATTATACTATGTTCCAGTAAAAGTCGTAGCAACAGATCCACTTTTATCATCTATCTTCGGAGGTGTCATTGCCGGAGCTGGTATCGGTCTTGTTTTTAATTGCAATGGATCAACTGGTGGATTTGATATTATCGGTATGTTACTATCCCGCAAGCGAGACATTAAACTTGGCGGATTCCTTATTGCTTTAAATGCAGTCGTTGTTGTTATTGCAGGATTCTTCTTCACTTGGGATGTTGCACTTACAAGCTTACTTTCAATTTATGTAACTGGTAAAGTAATCGATGCTGTTCATACAAAACATAGTAAAGTTACACTTATGATTGTAACAAATGAAGCAGAAAAAATGAAACAGCAGCTACTTTCAACCGTTGTACGTGGGATTACATTACTTGACGGAGAAGGTGCTTATTCAAGCGAGAAAAAGCGTGTACTTATGACAGTCGTTTCTCGTGAAGAATTAGCAAGTATGAAACTAACAATTTCTGAAATTGACCCAAATGCGTTCGTTAATATTACTGAAACTGTTGAAGTGTTAGGACTTTTCAGAAGAAGTTAAAGACTAGGCGGGAATCCACCTAGTCTTTATTTTGCATAAATTCAACTCGATTTCCAAATGGATCAGACACGTAAAATCTAATTACATCTGGCCGTGCATGATCATCAGTCACTTCGATACCTCGATCTATCAACAGTTGCTTAAATTCATTAATTTCATTCACATAAAAGGCGGGATGTGCCTTTTTAGCTGGTATAAAGTTTTGCTCCACACCAATATGGATTTCTTGATTCCCACACTTAAACCAACATCCACCACGCTTCTTTAATTCTTCTGGCTTCGGAATTTCTTCCATACCAATTGTATTACCATAAAATTCTCTCGCTTCTGTTTCACATCCTACAGGTGCAGCAACTTGCACATGGTCGATTCCTTGAATATAGTTTCTCATTTTCTCTCCCCCTCTTCTATTCTAATATTATAAGGAATACATGCTCCTGTAACTTACAAAAGATTTATAAAACAATATAAGATCCTCTTATTACCACCTTATACTCCTTTTACAAAAAAGAAAAAAACAAAATTTATTCTGCAACTTCCATTTTTTATAGAAATACACATTACATCTATATTATAGTTATTAATAGACAAATCTTTTTAGATGCTAGTTGTACGGAGGAAATATTATGAGTCATAAAAAATATTCATCTACACAAAAAAAACGTCCGCCTAATATATCTGGTCGTTTACGAAACCATATTCAAGATCGTTCTTTAGTAGAAATGTATGCCTCTCTTTTTGAACACAACCCTGATAGTATTATTTCATTGAACTTAGAAGGCGTTATTTTGCATATTAATCCTTCTGCTGAAAGAATACTAGGTTACTCTTCAGAAGAATTAGAGCGAAAAAACATTACCTCTATTTTAGAAGCTCATATTTCTGAACAAGTGCCACAATATTTAAAAAATACTACAGCTGACAATCAACAAGAGTATATCATCTCTATTTACCATAAAGACGGCTATTTATTAGATGTTGTAACAAAACTAGTTCCTACTTTTGTTCGCAATCGTCTAACAGGTGTATATGCGATTATGAAGCCCCTTGAAAAATCAGAAAGAATTGAGAAAATGTTAAAAGATAGCGAGAAGCGATTGCGTACATTGATGAATTCAATGCCTGCGTTTGTTATATTCAAAGATCATGAAGGTCGCTGGCTTGAAGCAAATGACTATGCACTTTCTTGCTTCAATTTCCACCATGTACCGTATCACGGAAAAAGGGATAGTGAACTCATTCAATATAATGAAGCGTACCGAGAAGCCTTTTTACACTGTGAAGAAGTAGATGAACTAGCATGGCAACAAAGACAAATTCTTCATGGAGAGGAATTCATTATACATAGAGATGATTTCGACCTAATCTTAAGTATATCAAAAGTTCCACTTTATCATCCCGACGGTTCTCGCAAAGGTCTTATCGTGATGGGCAGGGATGTTACTGAGCTAAAAGAAACCGAGAAGTTATTACGAAAATCAGAAAAACTCGCAGTAGTCGGACAACTGACAGCTGGAATTGCCCATGAAATTCGAAACCCACTCACTTCTCTTAAAGGTTTTTTAACATTGCTACTCCCTGAAATAAATGAGGACAATAAATGGTATGTCGATGTTATGTTAAGTGAGATTTCACAAATGGAATCTATCACAAGTCAATTTATGGCGATGTCGAAACCTCAAGTGTTATCTATACAAACTTGCAACATACAAACTTTAATTGAAGAGGTAGTCACATTTATTTTGCCAACTGCCATCATGCATAGCGTCCATATTATTATGGATCATTTTAAACATAAACATGACATTCAATGCGACGGTAATCAATTAAAACAAGTTTTTATTAACGTATTAAAAAACGCAATAGAAGCAATGCCAAATGGCGGAAATATTTTCATTCAAATCAAACCGTTAGACGATAATTTCATTGTAATTCGTATTATTGACGAAGGCTGTGGCATTCCAGAAGATCGCATCTCTCGTTTAGGCGAACCATTTTATAGTTTAAAAGAAAAAGGTACTGGACTAGGATTAATGATGTGCTACAAAATAATTGAAGAACATCATGGGAAATTACACATTTCAAGTGAAATAAATAAAGGTACTATCGTTGATATTCAATTACCACTTTCTTCATCTCATCTTGCAATCCAGTCTTAACTATACTAAAAGCATCTGCTAATCGTTAGCAGATGCTTCTTTTATTATTCATAGCTTATAGAATTATTTTATCATACCACTCTTTTGCTTTTTCCACTTCACCCATTGTTAATTGATGCCCTCTATTTTCCCAGTGCATTGTTACATTAGCATTTGCTGTTTCTAATAATGTCTTCAATTCCTCTGACTCAGAAGGTGAACAAATCGGATCATTTGTTCCAGCAGCAATAAATACAGATTTTTCTGCTAAATCAGGTAATTGTATCCCTCTTCTAGGTACCATCGGATGATGAAGTACAGCACCTTTTAACGCATTTTCATAATGGAACAATAAGCTCGCCGCAATATTTGCTCCATTTGAATAACCGATAGCAACAATGTTATTTCTATCGAATTCATATTCTTTAGCCGCTTCATCTAAAAATTCATTTAATTCCTTCGTACGGAAAATTAAATCCTCTTCATCAAAAATACCTTCTGCTAATCGGCGGAAGAAACGCGGCATCCCATTCTCTAACACATTTCCACGAACACTTAATACTGAAGCCTCCGGATCAATTATTTCTGCAAGTGGTAATAAATCTAATTCATTACCACCTGTACCATGAAGTAATAACAATACTGGTTTTGACGTATCTTTTCCTTTTTGAAAAACATGTTTCATCATAATCCTTTTCCCCCTTCAATCACTTTAGTCTAAATTTCTTACTTCAAACGGTAAGAGTGTTTGTTCAATCTGTTTTCTATGTGGTTCATATTGCTCCGGTAACTTTAATTCCTCGCCCATCGTCTCTAACGATTCATCATGAGCAAAACCAGGAGGATCTGTTGCAATTTCAAATAAGATTTCCCCGTGTTCTCTAAAATAAATCGCGTTAAAATAATTTCGATCTTGCACAGGAGTTACACCATATCCAAAACGAGACACATGCTCTTTCCAGTCTAATTGATCAGCATCGTCACTCGCTCTCCAAGCAATATGATGGACTGTGCCAACACCCATCTGACCGCGTCCGATTGTTGATAATTTCAAATCGATAATATTTCCAATGTCAGCAGAGGAACGGAATCGTACGAACTCACCTTCTTCTCCAACTTTCTCAAGACCCATAACATGCTCTAACAACTCAGCTGTTTTTTGGGGTTGTGCAGATAAAAGAACAGCACCACCAAATCCTTTAATTGCCACTTCTGGCGTAACTTCTCCAAAAGTCCAATTATTTAATTCGCCCTCTTCTCTTTCCACTAATTCTATATGCAAACCATGTGGATCATCAAATTCTATATACTGTTCGCCGAATCGAGCCATTTTCGTATACGGAACATCAAATTTCTCTAATCTATTTTCCCAAAACTCCATTGCCCCTTTTGGTACAACATAAGAAGTGATGCCTACTTGACCGTCTCCAATAATACCTTGACGAGCACCTGCCCATGGGAAAAACGTAATAATTGTTCCAGGCTTTCCTCCTTCATTACCAAAATAAAGATGGTACGTACCCGGATCGTCAAAATTTACTGTTTGTTTCACTAAACGTAAACCTAATACACCAGCATAAAAATCTACATTTTCTTGTGGATGTCCTACAATTGCTGTAATATGATGTATCCCCATTGTTTTCTTTTCCATTTCGTCCACTCCTTTTTTATTTCATTATAAAAATTGCTTTACATTAAAATTCATTATTCATTTTGTCCATACTGCAAAGTAAAATCCGTCATGATAATTTTATCTCGAATTCGAGATATTAATTATAAAATTACACATTAACGTCTAGCTTATCAGAATTATCTCAATTTCAAGATAGTTTTCAAAAAAAATATTTACTCACTCTATAATCATAATAAACCTTGATTTAGAATATCATTTATCTCGAACTTAATACTTATTATAAGTTACTTACTTTTATTTGTCAATAAGTTACTTATTTCATTTAAAATGTTACAAAGACCATTTCTGGGTCTTGTAATGTCTCATTATTTTTAGCGTAATAGGCGACACCAACCAAGCCAGTGAGCATTGCACCTATAATAGAAATCGCCATCCAACCGATACCGATTCTACGAGAAGTTTTCAAATCTTTAATAGAGGTAATTGCCATAAAGCGGACAATAATATGCGGCTGACCAAAATACCCAAGACCCCATGCTAAAAAGGAAATAATCCCTAATATTGTAGTCTCTTTAAACATATCTAAATGCGATGCATCAACTTGCTTAATCGTATTAAATGTTTCTGTTACACCACCGACATCTGTAAAAGCAACAATTGGTACTAATACAAGAGCAATAAACATAATACAACCTTGCACAAAGTCGGTCCAACTTACTGCTAAAAAGCCATACAAATATATGACTTTTAGCTTATTGGCATCGTAATTTTCTCTTTCTCTACATATACTTTACGAAATTTTATATAGCAGCCAATACGCCAAGGTACTATATAACAAACCGCAAGGGTGTAGAAAAGAATGCCGATTGACTTTGGATCTAAGCCTTGTAAATGTCTTCTAAAATAAGCACGTAAAAGGACAATAATTAAAAATGTAGCAATAAAAGCAATACTTTTTTTTGCATAAATTTGACCATCTTCTCTCACTTCATATCCAGTTAAAATAATAAGTGGAATTGATAATAACAGTCCAGTCCCAGCAGCTACCCCAATTTGCCAATCAGCAAGTTGTATCGGTGCCGCATATAAAGAAAAACCTGGTAATAAAAAGAATAACGGAAATAATAGTCGTCTTCCTTTATTTTTAATTGGTCGATTCATAGAACGCATACGTCCAAATATAACGAGCCCTATGACAAGTAAAAAAATTGTAATACTGTACGAACCTTGATCCAAATGAATCTCTCCCTAAAAATAGTCATTTTTAAAACCCTTTCCCATTATACTCTTACTATTTTCTAAAGAATATGATTATTCCTTCAAAAATTTTACATATAAAATATATTTTTAGGTTTGATTTATTATAGGAAACAATTCCGAAAGAGGCACCACCCGTCCCACCTCATCTTTAAACACAATATGCTCTCTCGTTAAATGACGTGGACTCTTTACTCCCGCTGCCGCTGCAAGTGAGAACAAACTATATCTCATACTAACAACATAATTCATTACGCGCCATTTCTTCTCATACGGATCTAGCGCTTTTTGATAGTGCGGATTCGTCGTGGCAACTCCAGATGGACATTGTCCGGAATTACATTGAAGCGCCATTATACAGCCACTTGCCATCATAAAACCACGTGCCGAATTTACAGCATCTGCACCAATCGCTAAAGCAATTGCCACTTTATCTGGTGTAATTAATTTCCCCGAGGCAAACACTTTAAATTTGTCCCGAACATCATAATAATTTGCTGTATCAATACATGTCAGTAACGCTGGAATAAGCGGCATCCCCATACTATCTGCCATCGATTTATATGTTGCTCCTGATCCACCTTCTGAACCGTCAATTGTAATAAAATCTGGATAGATATTTAACTCTTTCATCGTTTTAAATAAATCTTCCAACGACTCCTGCTGTCCAATTACAATTTTCATACCGATTGGTTTACCGCCAGTTTCTTGCAAACGCTGAATAAAATAAAGTGTATCTGCTGCATTTTTCAAAAATGAAAATCGATTTGGAGAGTTAATCGTCTCTCCTACTCGTACATTCCGAACAGAAGCAATTTTCTCATTTACTTTTTGCCCATCTAAATGACCACCTCGTATTTTAGCACCTTGCCCAAATTTCAATTCAAATGCTTTAATATTACTTTCTTTCACTTTCTCCATAAATTTCTCCATTGAAAAATTCCCGTCCTCATCACGGTATCCAAATAACCCTGGACCAATTTGTGCAACGATATTCGCACCTGTATGTAAATGTTCTGGAATAACGCCCCCTTCGCCAGTATTAATCCACGACCCGCCTGCCATTTTCGCTCCAAAGCCGCTCGCTAAAATATAATTTTCGCCTATCGCACCGTAAGAAGTTGCTGATGCTCCAAACATGCCATACAGTTTCCATGGATATTTACGATTTTCGCCGACGATAATTGCATCTTCTTCTTCATACAGCCAAAGATTTGTTGTATCCGCTGTCAATTTTTCTCTCCGTGAAAATAACCCTTCTTTATGAATCACATACTTTTTCCCTTCATGTTCTTGCGTTACATTCACACTTAATTCTTCTGTTAATACCGGAAACAACGTATTAGCAATATAATAACCAGATGCTTCAAAATCTCGTTTCGACCCAAAACCAAGTATTTCAGAACGATACTTCGCTAAAAACATAACACTTTGAAAGTCGTAACGTGAAAAAGGTTTTCCATCTGTATCGTGATCAAACCAATATTGCCGGAATTCTGGTCCTATCTTTTCGAGTAAGTAACGCATTCTTCCTAAGTATGGGTGTAGTTTTAAAATAGAATGATGCGTCCGTTTTTTTATAAAAAATGTGATAATAAAAAAGACGATTAAAAGCAACATTAAAAATAGTAATATACTAATAATAACGAGTAGCGTTTCACTCATCTCGCTTCCCCCTATGAAATTCCATAATAAAAGGAGAACACTCCATGTGTTCTCCTTTTATCTTTATTCAAATTAATGTAGCAAGATGCTCTTTCGCGTCATATTCAACCAAACTTTCAGCATGTTTAATTCGATGAACAAAATCTGGATTAGCAATTAACGGTCTTCCGAATGCAGCTACGTCAATTGTTCCTTCTTGCAATGCTTCTTCTGCCTCTTTCGGATTCAAATTACCAACCCCAACAATCGCACCATCCCAATATTTTCTTACTAATTGATGAAAATTCTTTCCGTCAGCAATCACTTGCGTATAATTCATCGTTGAAGGGTGAATCATCGTTAATCCAACTTCTTTAAACATATTTACGAATGTTTCAATTGCCATCTCAGGGTTTTCCCACATATAAGTAGGATTATCACCTTTAAAAGCAGAGAAACGAAGAAGTGTTTTATCAGCTCCAACTGCTTCTATTACAGCCTCAGTTACTTCTTTCATAAACGTTAACCTTTGCTTTAAGTCACCGCCATATTTATCAGTACGCTTATTTGCAAACTCATAAGTAAATTGATCAATTAAATATCCGTGTGCACCGTGAATTTCTACCCCATCAAACCCAGCTTCGATCGCATTTTTCGCAGCTTGTGCGTATTGGCTGATAACTTCTTGTATTTCTTCTAACGTCATTGCTTCCGGTGTATCAAATGGTTTACGGAAACGTGGAACATTCCCTTCTGCAGCGATTGCAGACGGTGCTTGCGGCATTTGCCCACCAATTATTTCGTGATGACTCATACGTCCAACATGCCATATTTGAGCAATAATCGTCCCGCCTTCTTTATGTACTGCCTCTGTAACAGGTTTCCAAGAATTGATTTGTTCTTGTGTATAAATTCCTGGTACTCCTGGATTCCCTTTCGCTCTCGGACTAATGACAATTCCTTCTGTAATAATTAATCCAACTCCGTCAGCAGCACGTTTTCTATAGTACTCCACTACATCAGCACCCACTGCTCCAGTCTCATTATCCGCAAAACATCTCGTCATCGGCGCCATTACTATACGATCACGAAGTGACCACGATCCAATTTGAATCGGATTAAACAACTTCGTTTCTTCAATATTTTCAAAAGATCCCCAAGCGTTTACATTTGTTCCTTCATAAATACTTGCCGCTTTCTTGTTCGAATTTGTCATGTTTCTTCCCCCTAAAAAAATTCTTACTACAATCGCATCATACTTACTTTTAGATAGTAACGTCAATTTATACGCTTTAACAACAAAACATTCGAATATCTAAAAACAGAATAATTTAAATAAACAAAAAAGGTTTCCTATTAAGGAAACCTTTTTTGTTTACCATATATGGCTGTCAATTTGTTTATCTCTTTTATATAAAAAATTATAATCTCTTCACATATAAAAAATCCCTTATCAATAGAAACGGGAATGGTTCAATATTCTCCTAAAAATAATAACTTATATACCTAAAACAATGAAAGCCCTACCTCTCTTTCATCCTTACGGCTCCTCGTCCGTGCCAGTGTGAATCAGGATTGCAAAAATCAAGTAACTATTTTGTCGAAGTATTCAATTAAACTTCGAACATTCATAAATGAAATTAAAAAATAAAAATGGATTTGATTGTAGTAATAACAATAGAGGTTAATGCTCTAAAAGTGGTTTGAAAGAGTTGAATGTCTTTGAAATGATAAATTTTCTATGATTATGTTCCCAAAAAATTCAAGATCTTTTTTGGGATATAATACATTATTTGTAATAAATCTTAACAAAAGCTTTTTATCTGATTTTCTGTGATACCTTCAATTAATCCCAGTTCACTAATCAAAAATTCGTGTGCATTATCTAACATCTTCTTTTCGCTTGCATTAAGTGCTTTTTCTTTCTGTATACGCATTAAATCACGCACAACTTCAGCACCTTCTTGTATTTTACCCGTCTTTATTTTATCAGTGTTCAATTTATATCTTTGTTTCCACGTAAGTAATCTATCTGATTCCCCATGTTGAAAAATATCCATTATGTGCGCTAATGCGGTTATATCCGTAACTGGTCGTATATTTGAATTCAATATTCTCCCTGCTGGAATCATTAGTTCCATATTACTAGCCGACATTTTTATAACATAATACTGCTGTTTTTCTCCTGAGATTTCCTTCTCTTCTATGGCTTTAATAATACCTGCTCCCTGCATTGGATAAACAATGTTATCGCCAATTTGAAACAAATAATCCACCTCCATATATGGTAACCTTCTCAAGCTTAACATATATTTAGTTTTTTAGCAAAATTTTTATTTTATCATAAAATTATTTTTCATGTCAATCCTTTCAAACTAAGAAAATGAATTCGTAAAATATCACTAAAAACCCGCAATCTTATTAATTTTCCCACACATATATACATTCTAATTTCACCTTCTCTTTTTACATAAAAACACATTACTACATATGAGTAGTAATGTGTTTTTTATATGGAATCAGTAAACATTCCCTATTAATTTCACGCCTATATACTAACCTGCTTACGGACTGTCTCCCTCGCCAAAAGAAAACTCATAATGACTTGCGCTGCTACTCTACTCGTCATATCCCTAAAATCAAGAGTTGGATCAATCTCTACTATATCCATCCCTTGAACGAGAGGTTCTTTGCCAAGGAATTCAATCGCATCCAGTAAAGTTGCGCTATCCATTCCCCCAGGGCCAATTGCTGGACAACCTGGTGCAAATGCTTGATCTAGTACGTCCATATCAAGAGAAATGTAAATGGAGGTCAAGCCTTGCTTTCTTAATACTTCAATACTTTCCGTAATAATATCTTTTATTTCTCGCTCTCGTACATCTTTCATTGTGTACACTGTCACGCCATGTTCTTTTGCATATTCATGGTATGCTCGTGCATTTGAAAAATTACGAATTCCGATTTGAATGAGTTGTGTGCCTGTAATGACATCATTTTCTAGTAAACTACGGAACGGTGTACCATTTGATGGACCACCATCATCTAAATTACGTAAATCATGATGAGCATCAAATTGAATAATACCGACCTTTCCTTTACTATTTGCAAAACCCGTTATACTCGGAAAACTAATCGAGTGATCCCCACCAAGAACGATTGGTATCATGTTCGGATTTACTTTCGTTACATGACCAACTGTTTTCGCAATTCGTTTATGACTTTCTTTTATATCAGTCACATGCATCGTAATATCACCGCAATCATACAAGACGCTTTCTTTCATATCATGTTCTTCTGTAATTGCGTACGTGCTATATGCATCTAACATCGCACGAATTGTTTTTGGCGCAAAACTTGCCCCTGAATGACTAATAGATGGTTTAGAAAGGGGTGCTCCAATTAAAGCAGCACCGAATATTTCCACGCCTTCTTCCCAATCTTTAATCATCTCACTCCATTTCGTCACTTCACGATCGATAAACTTGGCATTTTTCTTTAAATAGTGGCCGTGCTCCACGATTGTTCACCTCTTGTATATGCGATATTACCATTCTTCCATACTGTATTTACATGACTTACGCCGTAATGATACGGTACGTAAGCATAATTGTAAGCATCCCATAAAACTAAATCTGCCTTGCGACCCACTCTAATTTTCCCAGCTACATCACCACGATTAATTGCGTAAGAAGAGTTAACTGTTACTGCATTCCAAACTTCTTCTGGTGTCATCTTCAGTTTGAGCATTGCAATGCTCATAATAAGCTGGATGTTTTCAGTTGGACAGCTACCTGGGTTAAAGTCTGTAGCTAACGCAACTGCAACACCTTCGTCGATCATTTTACGCCCACGAGCAAAGCTTTCTTTATTTAAATAGAAAGTTGTTCCTGGTAATAAAGTGGCTACTGTATTCGAGTTTGCAAGCATTTCAATTCCTTTATCCGAAGCGCCAACTAAATGGTCCGCTGATGCTGCACCGATTTCAGCCGCTGCTTCCGCACCACCAAGAGGGTCAATTTCATCTGCATGAATTTTCACATCAAAGCCAAGCTCTTTCGCTTTTAATAAAAACTCTTTTGACTCTTCGACAGAGAACACACCTGTTTCGCAGAAAATATCAACGAATTCAGCTAATTGCTTCTCTTTCATTTCTGGCAGTAGGTCTAACATCCATTGTAAAAATTCTTTTGATCTACCTTTATACTCTTTCGGAACTGCATGAGCACCTAAAAATGTGGAAACTAAATCGATTGCATGCTCTTTTTGTAATTGTGCAGTTGCCTCTAATTGCTTCCACTCTGTTTCATCATCTAATCCGTAACCACTCTTCGCTTCTACAGTTGTAACTCCGAAAGATAGCATACGGTCTAAATGGAATTTCGCTTTTTGAACAAGTTCTTCTTTCGACGCCTGTTTCGTTGCATTTACAGTTGAAAGAATACCTCCACCTTGTTCCAAAATTTCTAAGTACGGAACTCCTTGTAATTTTAGTGCAATTTCATTTTCACGAGATCCACCAAACACAAGATGAGTATGTGGATCAACAAGACCAGGAGAAACCATTTTCCCGCCGCAATCAATAACTTCTTTCGCTTGTAATCCTTTCGCTTCTTCCGCTGTTCCAACGAAAGTAATTACGCCGTTTTCAATTCCAACCGCACCGTTTTCGATAACAGGAAGCGTGTTCATCGCTTCCCGTCTTAACAAGCCATCTTCTTGATCCATTGTTAGTAATTGACCGATATTTATTAGTAAAGTGTCCAGCATGTTTTCTCCTCCTTATTTCATCATTGGAATGTTAACGCCTTTTTCTTTCGCAGTTTCCACAGCTAAGTCATATCCTGCATCCACGTGACGAACAACACCCATACCAGGGTCAGAAGTTAATACGCGCTCAATACGTTTTGCTGCCGCTTCTGTTCCATCTGCAACGATAACCATTCCAGCGTGAAGTGAATAACCCATACCAACGCCGCCACCGTGGTGAACAGACACCCAGCTCGCACCGTTTACACTATTAATTAATGCGTTTAAAATTGGCCAGTCAGCTACTGCATCACTGCCATCTTTCATCGCTTCTGTTTCACGGTTTGGAGATGCTACTGATCCGCAATCTAAATGGTCACGGCCGATAACAATCGGTGCTGATAATTCACCGTTAGCCACCATCTCATTAATGATGCGTCCAAACTTCGCACGTTCACCATAACCGAGCCAACAAATACGTGATGGAAGACCTTGGAATTCAACTTGCTGACGTGCCATACGAATCCAATTACATAAATGCTCATTGTCAGCGAATTCACGTAAAATTACTTCGTCAGTTTTATAAATATCTTCTGGATCACCAGAAAGTGCTACCCAGCGGAACGGTCCTTTTCCTTCGCAGAATAATGGACGGATAAATGCTGGAACGAATCCTGGGAAATCGAATGCATTTTTCAAACCTTCATCGAAAGCAACTTGGCGAATGTTATTTCCGTAATCAAATGTAATTGCGCCTTTTTCTTGCATAGCAAGCATTGCTTCTACATGTTTTGTCATGCTTTCTTTTGATAATTGTACGTAACGTTCTGGATCTTCTTCACGAAGTTTTGCTGCTTCTTCTAACGTGTAACCTACTGGAATATAACCGTTTAATGGGTCATGAGCAGATGTTTGATCCGTAACTAAATCTGGCGTAATATTACGCTTCACTAGCTCTGGTAAAATTTCTGCCGCATTTCCTAATAAACCAATTGAAATCGGTTCTTTCTTCTCTTTATACTCGTTCGCAACCGTTAATGCTTCTTCTAACGATTCTGTATACATATCACAGTATCTCTTTTCAATACGACGATCGATGCTGCGCTTATCAACATCAATAGCAATAACAACACCGCCGTTCATCGTTACAGCAAGAGGCTGAGCACCACCCATACCACCTAAACCAGCAGTAAGTGTTAATGTACCTTTTAATGAACCATCGAAATGTTGACGAGCCGCTTCACCAAATGTTTCATACGTTCCTTGTAAAATCCCTTGTGTTCCAATATAAATCCAGCTACCTGCTGTCATTTGCCCGTACATCATAAGACCTTTTTTCTCTAGTTCACGGAAGTGATCCCAGTTCGCCCACTTTGGTACTAAGTTTGAGTTCGCTAAAAGAACACGTGGTGCATCTTCATGTGATTTAAAAATGGCAACTGGTTTTCCTGATTGAACAAGTAACGTTTCATCACTTTCTAACGTTTTTAATGAATCTACAATCGCATTGTAGCTTTCCCAGTTACGAGCTGCACGGCCAATTCCACCATATACAACTAACTCTTCTGGTTTTTCAGCAACTTCAGGATCTAAATTGTTCATTAACATACGAAGTGCAGCTTCTTGAACCCATCCTTTCGTTTGTAACTCTGTACCTCTTGGCGCGCGAATTGTTTGTTGTACTTTTTCCATTTCAATCTCTCCCTTTTCTCATTTTATAGTGCTGCGTTTACATCTAATCTTTCTTTTATCGAATAATTCATTTTTAACCAATGTGCAATATTTTCAATATCCGTTGAGAATATACGATCATTTGTAATAGATGGCACTTGCTGACGACCTTGGTGGTAGAAGCTCTTCGTCACTGCACTCATATTTTCAATACCGCGATATTCTGCTGCTTGCATCGCACAAATCATCTCAATAGAAAGAACACGTCTTACATTTTGAATAATTTGATGTGCATGGCGTGAAGCAATTGTTCCCATACTTACATGATCTTCTTGGTTAGCTGACGATGGAATTGAATCAACACTCGCCGGATGTGCTAACGTTTTATTTTCAGAAACAAGTGACGCGGCAGCGTATTGCATAATCATTGCACCAGACTGAAGTCCTGGTTCTGGACTTAAAAATGGCGGTAAATCATTTAATTGCGGATTTACTAAACGCTCAATACGACGCTCTGAAATATTTGCAAGTTCTGCCATCCCTACTTTTAAGAAGTCCATCGCAAATGCAATCGGTTGACCGTGGAAGTTACCACCTGAAATTACTTTTTCCCCGCCATCAAAAATAAGTGGATTATCTGTCGCGGCATTCATTTCAATTTCTAATTTTTCTTTCACATAATTTAAAACTTGCCAAGAAGCACCGTGTACTTGCGGGATACAACGAAGTGAATATGCATCCTGTACACGTAGTTCTCCTTGCTTTGTTGTTAATTTACTATCATGAAGGATGTCACGAATTCTGCTCGCTACTTCCACCTGCTCTTTATAACCACGTGCTTTATGAACATTTTCATCAAATGCATCAATAATGCCTTGTAACCCTTCAATTGTCATAGATGCAATTAATTCAGCTTGATAAGCCGTTGCTTCTGCTTCTATATAAGAAAGAACTCCTTGCGCTGTCATCGCCTGTGTACCATTAATTAACGCCAGACCTTCTTTTGCTTCAAGTTCAATTGGCTCAAGACCTTCTTCGGTAAGAGCAACCATCGCATGAACGCGTTTCCCCTTATAGAACACTTCACCTTCGCCTAATAACACGAGCGCAAGATGAGATAAAGGTGCTAAATCTCCACTCGCACCAAGTGAACCTTGTTGCGGAACGACCGGGTGAATTTTACGATTTACAAACTCAAGAAGCATATTTACAACGAGCGGTCTAACACCAGATACTCCTTTAAGCATCGTGTTCGCTCGTAAAATTAACATACCGCGTGATACTTCTTCAGGGAATGGATCACCAATCCCGCATGCATGTGACTGAATTAAATTATGCTGAAGTGCCTTTACATCTTCTTTTTGAATTAGCACATCACTAAACTTTCCAAATCCAGTTGTTATACCGTAAACGACTTTTCCGTCTTCTACGATTTTCTCAACTACTTCGCGGCATTCCGCTACCTTTTGCATACTATTTGGACAAGCTGTTACACCTTCTCCTTCAAGTAACAACCTCTTCATTTCTTCAACTGTCAATGTATGTCCTGTTAACGTAATCATTCTTTTTTCCTCCTTAAAAAGGCAAAAGGGGACCTTATCTTTTTAAGACAGACTTCTGTCCTAAAAAAGTAAGGCCCCCTTCTAACTAATAGACTATGGGCAAATCATATGTGATTAATTCCTAAACCAATCGCCTCATGCTCAGATCCTTTTACAGGTGCACCAATCGTTCCATATAATGCAACAGCAACCCATTCGCCTTCTTTTTTCCCATCGTATGGTGTACCGCGCACAATCGCAAAGCGAAGTCCTACTGTACGAAGAACGTCTGCTAACTGAATTTGACCTCTCGTCACTCCGTACAAAGCTTCCATTATTGCGTGATAAAGTGCATGTGTTTCTCTGTAAACGTCTGTTTCAATAACTTGGTTGCTCTTAGCCGCTGTTTCCATTGCTGCGACAACCTTTTGCGAATTCATCGAACCCACTTTCCCCGTACAATACTTCCAACCTTTCGGAATAGATAATACAGGGCTTTCATTCTCATCCGCAAGTGCCAACAGCATGGCCATACGACCAATTCGATGTGTTCCTTGAAGAAGCATGTGACTCTCTCATTTCTTTTTAATTATTTGAATATTTCTTAATTTAAGAATATATGAAAACGGTTAAATCGTCAATAGTTTAAACTCACATTCAAACATTTTTTTCATCTCCTGCATTTGTGTACACAAATTATTTACACAAATTTTTCAGGCATGCTATAGTCTCACTAACAGATGCAAAGGGGCGAGATTTCAATGACGAAACGAAAAGATATTCATTTTCGAATTGAAGAAAAATTACTTGAAAGGTTTGAATCTGCACTCCATTACGAAGGTTTAAAGAAAACGGACGTATTAACATATGCGATTCAGCAATTTTGTACGAAAGTGGAATGCGAAAAAATAAATGATGTAAAACGCCAATACAACGTAAGTAACCATTTACAAACACGTATCAATACGCATAAACATTACGAAGAAAAACAAGTGAATTTAGATGAAGTTGTCATGGAACATTTACAACTTCAAGGAGACGAAAAAATATTAGAGGTTGGGTGCGCTAATGGGAATTTTCTTTCCCTCTTACAAACTAACGGGCATAAAGGAAGACTAACCGGTTTTGATCAATCGAAAACGATGCTTTCCGAAGCTGTAATAAAGAATAGCATAATTGAATGGAGACTAGGTGACGCTGGTAAACTTCCTTTCGAAGCTAATTGCTACGACTGGATTATCGCAAGACATATGTTATATCACATGAAAAATGTCGAAAAAACACTTCAAGGATTCCATAAAGTAATTTGTCCCGGTGGCTCACTTTTAGCTACAACAAATTCTAACGTTACACTACCTCGTATAGTTGAAATGTGTAACCGCATGTTAGACGCATTTGATTTACCGAAAACAACATCATCAGTCACTCCATTTTGTTTAGAAAACGGTAAAGAGATATTACAATCTGTTTTTCCAACTGTTGAAGAAATAGTTATTCATAATGCTCTCATGTTTCATCAGGCTACTCCGATTGTAAACTATATTTCTAGCATGTTTCCGTCGCTAAATATACCTGATAATACATACCTTCACGCCGAAATGAAAGAATGGCTAAAAGCAGAAATAGAAAATGAATTGTCACTTCATAACGGTATATGGCGTGACCCAAAAACATTAGCAATTTATCGATGTCAAAAAGAAAAAGCTAGCATTCGCTAGCTTTTTCACGTTTTCTCATAACAAATTCTCCATCATTACATTACCCTTACCACCATAAAAATTTGTATTATGTTCATTCGCTACTCCAAAATAAGCGGCAATCGCTATTCCAAATGGTACAAATGCATGCCCCTGTGCTGTAATAATATTTGAATGTTTCACAACTTCTTCATACACAAAATTTTCTACTGGGAAACAATCTAATTTTTTATAATCTATAGTCACTGTATACGAGATTCCTTTGAATAAGCCTGCTTTTGCTAGCGCATACGGTCCAGCACAAATAGCAGCTACTAATTTTTCTTGTTCATGAAATTGACGAATGACTGAAAAGAGCAGTTCTGCATCTTTCAAATGCACTTCTTCTCCACCTGGAATAAGTATCCCCTCATATTCCTCTACACGCACTTCACTTAATTCTATATGTGGTTGCACTTGCAAACCTGTTTCACTTATAATCAATTCTTTTGTTAAGCCCGCAGTAATAATTTCATATTTCTTTTTCAGTAATGCTGTTGCTACTGTAATTTCAAACTCTGCAAATGTTGGGTATACGAATAAAAGTATTTTTTTCATAGCCCTCTCTCCTTTAACCAGTCCATAAAATATACCTCTAAATCGTCCACTGTTAATTTATTCGTGTCCACATAAGTTACCGGAAATTGTTTATACCAGTCTTTTTCAGTTTCTACTAATTTAAATTGCTCCTCAAATGTACTTCTGTTTCTTGTTCTATCATTATTTTTTCTATCATACACATTCTTTTTCGTAACATCTAAATAAAAAATCGCATCCGAACGGCATTCTCTTAATTTATATAATTCATCTTTCAATTCAGTTTCTATATCCCACTCCTCCCCTATAATCGTTGGATAAAAAAGTGTATAAAACTCAATGTCTTCTGCTCCACGATCAAAAATTACAACTGAATCTTTCACATTTTGAAACTCCTTTATTTTTGCTTCCATAAACATTCTTTGATTTAGAATAAACCCTTCTTTTGACTTCATATCCAACTTTAATTGTTTTCGCTTTTCTACAATTGGATAAGGATTTTCATATATAACCGAAAGCCCCTGTCGCTCTAGCCTTTTAGCTAATGTCGTTTTTCCGCTTGCCATCGGTCCTTGGAGTGAAATTATATACGCCATCCCTCTCATCCCCTTGCACTTTAGTACATTTATAATATACAGAATTTTGAAAACTATCAACAAAATATATATCATCTTGTTTCTTATTCTTATCTAACTTATAATAAAAATAGAGATTATGACGGACGCATCAATAATGTAAGCTTGGAAATCCAAGCTTACATTATTTTTTGCTTTCCCTTTTCTAATAAAAAGAGTATACTAGATTAGAACGTATGTTCTTAATGATTACATACAGTAAGGAGATAGAACAATGGTATACGACACAAAAGCAATTTCTTGGAATGAGTCTTTAAAACAACTTCAACGCCGCTATACAAACAAACAAGTTGACCGAAAAGAATTTGAGGATATTGAACTGATGGAATTCTTCCACGATAACGACTACATTTCTTTACCTACACATATAAGCGGCCTATCAACAGCACGTTTTACTTCTTACTCTATTTTCACAACCGAAGATAAAGATCGTAAAGTTGGCACACTTATTATTGAGTATATTGAAGACGATAATAATAATTTATGTGTTGAACAACTATACTTCGTTTAAATGATAACGCTTGGTCAAAATGACCAAGCGTTCTTGCTTTCTATGAATCTCACTGTTTATAATATGAATAAAAGAAAAACGCAATCATTAAGGGGGGATACGCTTGCTCGAAGGATGGTTCAGTTGGTTTATTGTGCTATGGACTGTTATTTTATTAGGACTTATGTCTATCGGTGGATACTTTATGTTCAGAAAATTTCTAAAACGGTTACCGAAAGAAGATGGTATGTCCATTTTAGATTGGGAAGAGCACTACATAAATAAAACGAGGCATTTATGGGATGACGAACAAAAACAATTGTTAGAAGAGCTCGTAAGTCCTGTTCCAGAACTATTTCGCGATGTTGCCAAATCAAAAATTGCTGGTAAAATCGGAGAACTTGCATTACAAGAAAAAGCCTCTCAAATTACACAAGACTTAATTATTAAAGGATATATTATTGCAACACCGAAGCGTGATCATAAATTTTTAGTTAAAAAACTGCAAGAGAAAAAGATTGATTATTCTAACTATAAATCTTTACTTGCAAAGTAACTTCATATTATTTTCGATAAAAAGACAGCGCCTTTGACGCTGTCTTTTTTATTTGATGCATATACAGTTGTTAAGTTAGTTTCATATCTTTTTCATTATAAAAACCATCTTCTTTTTCCATTTCCTTCTGTAATTTCGTAAAGGAACGGTACATCGCAATTCTCCATGACACTATCATCGCGAACGCGAGTAAGAAGAACATGCCACTAAGTTGTCCTAAATCAAGAGATTGACTTAAGTATGTTTTAAATACAATCCGCACTACAAGTAATCCAATTAATATAAAAACAAATGCTTTTGAACGCTTCAAATAAATCTCTTGTCCTCTAATTTCAAATTTAGATGTTTTAATAAGAAAAATAGAGAAAAACAAACCAACACCAATTGCTTCTAACATTTCTGCTGGAGTTAATCGAAATTCTGGAAAAACATACATTAATGCCCCCGTACTCATAAAAAATGGTGGGAGTATAATTTTTTTCAATGTTGCAGGTTTCTTAGCTGCTTTTAAGCGAATAAACATCGCACCGACAGCCATACAAACGGCAACGATACTTGATAAAACAACTATGTTCATATTTTCTCATCCTTTTTTGTGGCTATATGCAAAATATACTTTCATTATATGCTTTTCCTTTAGTATTTCCAACATTTTCGCAGAATAATACTAAAAACCGGTAAAACCACCAAATAAACTTGAGAAATATACAATAATCTTTGTCATCCAATTAAAGTATAAGAAGACACCCATAACAATCATAACGTATCCTCCAATTTTCATGAACTTCATACTATTTCTTTTAATCCAAGACATTTTCGTAATAAAGAATGATAGTACGAAAAACGGGATAGCGAATCCAAGTATGTATGCAATCATATAAATCATTGCGGACTCTGGGTTCGTTGCTGCTAATCCAATTACGGATACTAAAATAGGTCCAGTACAAGGAGTCCATCCTGCGGCAAACGCCAATCCAATTAATACTGATCCAAAATAACCACTCGGACGATTCTTAAATGTAAATTTACGGTCTTGCATTAAAAACTTCGGTTTAAATACACCAACAATAATTAAACCGAACACGATGATAAATATACCACCTAACTGTCTAATTAAATCTTTATAATCCGTAAAAATGCCCCCGATAAAGCTTGTACCAAATCCAATTGCAATAAATATAATTGAAAATCCAAGTAAGAAAAACGCTGTATGTATCATACTTCTTTTGCGAAGCATTGCATTTTCTTCTTTCAACTCAGAAACCGACATACCTGTTATGTAAGATAAAAATGCCGGATAAAGCGGTAAGCAACACGGGGAAATAAATGATAAGAAACCGGCGCCAAACGCTAAAAAAATACTAATATCTTGCATTATTCCACTCCTCTCCTTACATATTGTAGCAAAAACAAATAAAAATACTATGAACAATTCGTGAAATCACTTTTCCAACGTGACAATAAGAAAAACTACCCTTTCACACTGTTTCTAAAAAAACGTTTTCATTTCCTTCTATTATATAGAACCATTTCACTTAGATTACGAAACTCCTCTAATTATTATTAACATAACAAAGGTAACGTAGTTTCTCAACTGATTAGCACATTGCTATTATGTCTACAAACATATTAATAAAAAATATTTTTTTAAAATGCTATCTTTATACAATACAATGCCGTTTTTACAATACTTCTATTATTATTAATTTCAAGATTATGCATAAATATCATACTTTTATTATTATTCTATAAAATGTCGCACTTTTCTTTCATTTGACCCTTCATTTTTAATTTTGTATACTTCCCTCTAGTTATATATTTTTGATACGGATCTATTTCATATAGATGGGAGGAATTATTCATGCTTCGTTATTCTCTATTAGTTTTATTAGGAGCGTGTAGTTATGGAATTTTAGCTATTTTTGTTAAACTTGCGTATGCAGAAGGTTTTTCACTTGGAGAGGTAATTGGTAGCCAATATTTGTTCGGTTGGATTATTTTGCTTACTATTACACTTCTATTTTCTAGACACCGTGTTCCATTAAAACAAGCGTTACTTTTATTCGTTGCAGGAACATCAGCAAGCTTCACTGGAATCTTTTATTACGCTTCATTAAAAACAGTACCAGCATCTATTGCAATTATTCTTTTATTCCAATTCGTTTGGGTCGGAATTATCATTGAGGCAGTAGCAACAAAAACGTTACCTTCAAGAGAAAAAGTGATTTCGGTTATTTTCTTACTTATAGGTACATTCTTATCAAGTGGTTTATTAGAGAAATCAGCAGGTGATTTCGATATGACTGGAATCATTTTAGGTTTATTATCTGCTGTTACGTTTGCAACATATATTTTCGTAAGTGGTAAAGTGGCAGTCGAGGTTCCTTCCTTACCACGTGGTGTCCTATTAATGGCTGGTGCTTTAACATTAGTCATGCTCGTATTCCCGCCAACATTTATTTTTAACGGTGCTATTTCACAAGGCCTTTGGAAATACGGATTAGGACTAGGGATATTTAGTATCGTTATCCCATCAATCGCCTTTACAATTGGTATTCCAAAAATCGGTTCTGGCTTAGCGACTATTCTTGGTGCAGCGGAACTACCAGTTACAACAATCATGTCTGTATTCGTTTTAAAAGAAGCTGTATTATCTTCACAATGGTTCGGTGTATCACTTATTTTAATTGGTATTGCAATCCCGCAAATTGCATATGCAATGCGTGGACGTTATCAAAAACATCATACACATAAAAAAGTGGCAGCATAAACGAGAGAGGATTTTCATTTGAGAATCCTCTCTTTTATTGTTGTATACTTATAGCAAATACTTTATTTAAGAAAGAGGGCATTATAAGTGGCATCAAATCTAGAGCAGTTAACTGATCAACTTATTTCTATTCGTCGAAATTTACATAAGAATCCAGAATTATCATACGAAGAATTCGAAACAACGAAAGCTATAAAGAATTGGTTAGAAGAAAAAAACATTACGATTATCAATTCTAGTTTAGAAACGGGCGTTATTGCTGAAATCTCTGGGAATGCTAGCGGCCCAATTATAGCAATTCGCGCTGATATTGATGCCCTTCCTATTCAGGAAGAAACAAATTTATCCTACGCTTCAAAAATCCACGGTAAAATGCATGCTTGTGGGCATGATTTTCATACAGCTGCTATTATAGGTACAGCCTTCTTATTAAAAGAAAGAGAATCTTCCCTAAACGGAACTGTTCGCTTTATATTCCAGCCGGCTGAAGAGAGCAGTAATGGTGCTTGCAAAGTTATTGATGCAGGACATTTACAAAATGTGCAAGCTATTTTCGGCATGCATAATAAACCTGATTTGCCAGTAGGTACAATTGGTATTAAGGATGGCCCACTAATGGCCGGAGTCGATCGATTTGAAATTGAAATCCATGGAGTCGGTACACACGCAGCTGTACCCGATGCTGGCGTAGATCCAATTGTCGCATCCTCTCAAATTGTTATGGCACTACAAACTATTGTAAGCCGAAATATAAGTTCATCTCATAATGCAGTTGTCAGCGTTACAAACATCCATTCAGGAAATACGTGGAACGTTATCCCTGAAAAAGCGACATTAGAAGGTACTGTTCGCACTTTCCAAGCTGAAACACGCAAAAAAATTCCAACCTTAATGGAACGTATTATTAAGGGCGTTTCTGATGCACTAGGTGTAAAAACAGAATTCCATTTTCATTCCGGTCCTCCTGCCGTTCATAATGATAAAAGTCTTACTCATTTATGTACGCAAACTGCACAGGAAATGTCATTAGACGTGATTACCCCTACTCCTTCCATGGCTGGCGAAGATTTCTCTTTTTATCAACAACACATACCAGGAGCATTCGTCTTTATGGGAACAAGTGGCACACATGAATGGCACCATCCCTCGTTCACTATCGATGAACAAGCATTGCCTATTAGCGCAAAATATTTCGCTTTATTAGCCGAAAAAGCGCTTAAACAATTAACATAAAGAAAAGCCGTTAAGAGTGTGCTTAACGGCTTTTCTATTAAGTTAAATCTCGTTTTAAAAATACAGTATAAGAAATCCCTAAAAATACGAATAAATAAAGTAGTAGCATACAAGAAGCAAACGGGAATGTTACTCCATCAATAAAACTTCCGCTCTTTGAAATACCATATAAATTTGTGTTTGCCGGTAATAAAAATTTTGCCCATTCATATCTAGATGCTGGAAGTAACGCGATATTTCCTGATAAAGCAAGAAACAGTGAAATACCGATCGCACCTCCACTAGATCTTGTTAGCACAGAAATCATAAATGCAAACGCTGCGTACACAATCGTCGGCAACCACGATAAAATATAATACTTACTAGCCTCTACAAAAATATTTTGTTTTATAATATTTCCATCTTGGAAAATAAACTCGCTCCATGCAGGCTGCTGGAATTTATAAATAACAAGTCCACATAAAGTGGAGAAAATCATATTAAATATAAACAATAACGCTGCAAATATCACAATTGCTAAAAATTTAGCTGTCAAAATTTTAAAGCGACTCGCTGGTCGTATCGTTAAAAATTTATATGTTCCCCAGCTATATTCATTCGCAAAAATTGTACTTGCATACACGAGGATAAACGGGAGCAATATCGGAAATACGATAAAACCTGTGTCTCTCATGAAAGAAAGCGGCGAACTGCTTGCCGGTGCTGTATCTGTATCTAAATGCTTCATCTTGAGCTGATATTCCTTGACCAGCTCATCCCCAGATCGTTCCACTAAAATTGCTTCTTTTTTCATGCCTAGCTTTTTCTCAATTTCTACAGTTCTTTCTGTATAATCGGCTTTCCATCCTTTTGTTTCCGGCTCTAAATACTTTACCGTAACCCACCCTAATCCGATTATTAATACTGCAATAACTGCAAATGGAATGATTGTTCGCTTTCGCTTAAATATTTTATACAGTTCGTTATACACTAAATTAAACAATATCTTTTCCCCCTGTTAATTCTAAAAATTGCTCTTCTAACGTTTTTCTTTCTTCATATACACGATACACTTGAACATTTTTCTCAAGCAATGTACGAATAACATTTGGGATTTCTTCATCTTTTACATTAATAAGTAAATCATTACCTTCTATTAAAACATTTTGGTCTAACATTCCTGCCGCTTTATTCGCATCATCTACACGTATACGGATTGTCTCCATCTCTTCACTTTGATTATGCTGAATATTTTGCGTCGCCACATATTCTCCGTGCTGAATAATGATAACTCTGTCACACATTAATTCAACTTCTGAAAGTAAGTGACTAGATACCAGTACCGCTTTTCCTTGTTCATGTGCAATTTTCTTTATGTACATTCTCATTTCATGTATTCCACTAGGGTCTAATCCATTTGTTGGTTCATCTAATATCAATACATCTGGATCATGAATAAGCGCTTGAGCAATTCCTAAACGTTGTCTCATGCCGAGTGAATATGCTTTTACTTTGCGATCGATTACTCGTCCCATCCCTAGCAAATTCACTACTTCATCGATACGTTCTTCTGTCACGTTACCATTCATGCGTCCGAAATATGTTAAATTCTCATAGCCGCTCAAAAACGGATAAAATTCCGGCGCCTCAATTACTGCTCCAATTTTCGAGGCAGTACTTTCAAATTGCTGTTTTACAGATTGACCGTCAATCCAAACCTCGCCCTCTGTCATACGAATCATGCCGACCATCATTCTCATTAAAGTCGTTTTTCCAGCACCATTTGGTCCGAGCAAACCAACTACTTCACCTTTTTTAACTTCGAAACTAATATTTTCTACAAGTGTCTTTGAACCGATTCGCTTCGTTAACCGCTCAACCTTTACAATCGATTGTTCATTTGTCATTCTATACAACCTTTCCTTCCCATTCTTTGTCAGGCCTTTACACTGTAACATGATTATTTTTATGTGTAAAATAGAAAAAGGCATGATTTCTCATGCCTTTTCCTTGAAATGAAACGAATTTTTATCTTGTAAACTTTGAACAAATCGAAAACATTGCACCATCGATAATAGAAGGATAACGATCATAATTATACTAACTACTACTATTGCGTATATTGTAATCGGTGCACTATTTATCCCTTGTATTCCTGCTATTTTCATACAGATAATCGTAAATAATTTTAAGAATAACATCCCATTAACTAATCCAAAAACAAACGCCGTTCCATAAATAAATAATTGCTCCTGACATAATAAACATAGTACTTCATTTCTCTTCCTATTCTCTGCTACATAAGATTTAACTTCTTCCTTCCTCACTTGCAGAAGAGAATAAGTCATTTTATATGTAATAAACATACATATGAAAATGACTACGATAAACAACGTGTAAAAACACATTTGAAATAAAAGTGTAGTCCCTAATTCCCCAGCAACTACTTCATTAAATTGTAGCGATATCATAAAAAACAAAATCATAGTACTCATAGCAATCCACATAACTTGCTTCATCCTTTTGGCAGCAAATGTTCTTATATTTTTTCTCACTAACCGACATAAAGACATACATTCTTTCCCCTACCTTACTTCATAACAAACTCATTCTATACTACTAGTGTATAAAAATATGACATTATTAACATCGCACTACAATCGGAGTTTTTTCTAAGTCTTTAGTCCTAGAAAATAAAATGGTAAAAAAAATCAAATTAATAATATGATTGTAAAAAGGAGGGGTTATATGCGTGTAAAATTACTGTTTATTCTTTCTTTAGTACTTTTCACTAGTTGTAATCCATTAAAAAATAGTGAAGGTTCCACTGTTAAACCACATAAGTTAACAAAAGAGCAATCTGAAATTTTACAAATGACTCCTATAGGTGAAGGAAATAGAATGTTTTATGATGTTACAATCAAAAATAATAAAGATGAACTTCAAGCTAGAATTGAATATTATCAAAATGGTAAAAAAGTAAAAGAAATCGCGAACATAGCTTCATCTTATTTTGTAGAACAGAAAATAAAGCTTTCTTTCATAGCACCAAATCTCCAAATTAATAACAATATACACGGAAAAGGTCAATGGTATATTAATATTGACGGTGGTTCCACGCTTGTTCCTGAAGATGAACCACCAAGCGTAAATAGTTCTGCAACTACTACAATTCAATCTGCAAAAAGTTTAAGATACAATCAGAAAACAATTTTAGCTGCTGTAATCCAATCAAATAAAGAAACTGTAAGCGCCCCTACAATTGATGAAAAAACAGGTATTGACCTACTCTTAAAAGAAAATGAGCACGTTTATCTATTTAGTATCGAGCTAAAAAAAGAACAATAAAGCGTAAATGCAATTTAATGCATTTACGCTTTATTGTTTAACGAGGTGTACTTTTATGCATCTGAATTAAATCGTTACTATTATTACGCATCTTCTACTTCTATTCTTTTCTTCTCTCTTGCAATTTTTAAAAACTCTAAAAGCTCTGGATTGTTATTCATTTTTTTGTAAGCTACTGACATTTCTGCAACAAAATTCGAATCATATAGCTCTTTATATACAACTTCTGTCTTATATAATTTATTTGCCGATACGGGTATGACTGTAATTCCAATCCCTGCTGCTACAAGCCCCATAACTGTTTGATATTCCGTTGCTTCTTGCACAATACGCGGGCTAAATCCAACTTCTCTACAAAGGGATAAAATTGTATCATACAAAGCTGGCCATACTGGTCTCGTAATAAATACAAACGGTTCATCCCGTAAATCTTCTATATGTATTTCATCTTTCTCTGCAAGTGGATGAGCCTTCGGTAAACATAAAGTACAAGATAGTTTTTGAATTGGCTCTAATTCTAATAATTGTGTTGGGATTGGTGGACGCAAAAATCCAATATCAATACGATTATCATGAAGCGCATGCACTTGATCTGGAGTAGATAATTCATGTAATGCAACAGACACCCTCGGAAATTTCTTTCTATACTCCCTTACGATAGATGGTAAAATATCATATATCGCCGCACCTACAAAACCAATTGAAAGTGAGCCCACTTCTCCCCTTTGGGCACTTTGTGCAATCTCTACCGCTTTTTCAATTTGTTCGAACGCTTTTTTTACTTCTTTCAAAAACATTTCTCCAGCTTCTGTTAATTCAACCTTTCTCTTCGTTCTTGAAAATAACATAACTCCCATTTCTTTTTCTAACTGCTGAATTTGTTGACTAAGCGGTGGTTGTGTCATTTGTAAACGAGCAGCCGCTCGTCCAAAGTGCAACTCTTCTGCCACTACAACAAAATATTGCAAATGCCGTAATTCCATTTTGGACACCCTTTTCACTTTCGATTAATACATCTAATATATTAATAACACATAATTTATATATTAGACAAATTTTTTGAATGAACGTATAGTAGAAATTGTTAATTCTTTTTTACAATTTTTATGTAAAAAAAGAAAGAGGGGGTTACTGTATGAAATGGTGGAAGTTAAGCGGACAAATTTTATTACTATTTTGTTTCGCTTGGACAGGTGAATGGATTGCAAAACAGGCACACCTCCCAGTTCCAGGAAGTATAATCGGGATTTTTTTATTATTAATCTCATTAAAATTTAACATAGTTAAAAAAGAGTGGATACAAGACGGTGCTGATTTTTTATTAAAAGAACTTATTTTATTTTTCATTCCTTCTGCGGTCGCTGTCATACGCTACAAAGATACATTATCACAATATGGAATCGATCTCATTTTGATTATTATGATTAGTACACTTTGTGTCACTCTCGTTACAGGACTTTTAACAGAATTGCTACTTAAGCGGAAAGGATCCGTGCAATGATCGGCTTTCTTTGTTTACTATTAACACTATTCACATATTGGATATCAAAAAAATTATACCAGCGCTGGAATTGGAGTTTACTTTCTCCTCTTCTTGTTTGTCCCATCATTTTAATTGCTTTATTGCTCGGATTAGATACACCTTATGAAACATATGAATCTGGTGGTCAATGGCTAACAGAATTATTAAAACCTGCAACAGTTGCTTTTGCATGGCCAATCTATAAATACTTTGATTTACTAAAAAAACATGGCATGGCCATCTTACTTAATGTCATTGTCGGTTCATTTTTATCAGTTATTACTTCAGCACTACTAGCGAATTTTTTTCAAATCGATGCAACACTAGAACATAGTTTAGCCCCACACATTGTAACGACACCGATCGCAATGGCAATCTCAGAAATGATTGGTGGTATGTCACAATTAACAGCAGTGTTTGTCGTTTTAACTGCGTTAACAGGAGCATTGCTTGGTCCATCTCTTATACGTATATGCCGCATTAAAACTGCGCTCGCAAAAGGCATTATGTTAGGTACAAGCGCAAATGGAACAGGTACATCAAAAGCGTTTGAAATCGGTCCTGTTGAAGGGACAATTGCCAGTTTATCCATGCTTTTAACAGCAGGAGCTAGTTTAGTTATCGTTCCGCTTTTCTTATCGTGGATACATTAAAAAGCAAGTATTTAATTACTTGCTTTTTTATTTATATATTGGCATATTAACTCATAATCCTCTGGAAAAGCTAACGATAATGTTTCAACTTCATGTATCCCCTTCCAAGCAATTTCATGTATTAACTCATCAGGATCTTGTATGTTCATATTACCGCCTGTTTTTTCTACAAAGTAATAGTGAACATACACGGGAATTCCGTATGTAATACCTTCTTTTTCGTATATTTTATTTACAACTTCCACATTGTAACCTGTTTCTTCCCAAACTTCTCGGATACAACATTCCTCTAGTGTTTCTCCTTTTTCAAGTCCTCCACTTGGGACAGACCACCTTTTTTCTTCTCCCTTTTGTCCTTGCAATACCATTAAAACTTCATTTCTTTCATTTACACATATAGCTGCTGCACCTATCCATCTCTCCATGTACATCCCTCCCCTACAAAAATTCGCCTTCTTTATCATTTTCTCCTTGAAAAAAGAGGAAAAAAGTAAACTAATGACGAAAAATCACATTAACTTCATAGACAATCCCTTATTAGAAATTAAAAACGGAAGGATGAAAATATGATTTCTAAATATGTTGTGGAATGTGTCTTTTGTGAAGAAAATCGAAAGCCTCGACAAGCTATCGTCACAGTTCCCGCCACTACTCAGCTACTAGCCATTGAAAAAGTGCGTGCGGAATGTAAACGTCGTTTCGGAAAAGCTTTATTATTGCAAACAGAAATTAAAGAAGAAATAATTTTTGAACAAAAAGAAAGCTGACCATCAATTGGTCAGCTTTCATATCCGATCATATTTTCACATGAAGATTAGGGGCATCCTCTTTAAGGATCGGGATTTTTCCATTATGTACGTTCCATAATGGTCATCGAACAATATATTTCTATGCAATTAAATATTGAATAGAATAGGGCAAAACTTGTTCGCATTTTTAGAAAAGGGATAGGGATATAATTCAAGTAGTACTTCGAATACTCGAACTTTACACTCATTATATTAAAGCAAATCCTTTTATATGGGAAATATGAATTACTTACATAATTCATTCGTAAAACATATTAGTTTGCTATATTATTTTTATTCCATCAATAACATACATCCTGCGAAAACTCGTGTCATAATCATTGAAAACTTCAAAAGCATGCGTGGTACATAATTTGTAAACTTCGCCCCGATATACGCTCCTATCATCGTCCCAATTAATACTTGCAATAACAATATAAAATCCCCATGACTAACATCGTTATAATAATTGCCACACGCTCTCCCTCCAGTACCACAATTATCTACTATACGCTCTCTTGCACACAAATAAAAAGCATCCTCGACGGATGCTTTCAATACTTTACTATATTAAAAATATGTACTTATTCTTGATTGATCAAAATAACTGCAGGACCAGCAACCACTACTCCAGCTACTTCTATCTTTTCAAATTCCTTTACTGTAATAGATATAACCCCTTCTCGTTCCATCAATTCTTTACTCAGGACATCAGTCGGTATTGCTTTCACCGTCTTACCTCCTTTTCATTTTATACAGTGCTACAAAAAATAACCCAATGCATCTATATATATGCATCACCTCCGCTTTCATTCCTTATTCCCCTCAAAATTCACATTCCCTTTCTATAGCATATTGAAAAATAAAAAAGAAGTTATACAATTTATAACTTCTTCCTCTCACTATATTAATCTCGCTGCACCTTATATTCTATAACATTCCCGTCATTATCAAATTGTAAAACAAGACGTTCACTATCTATTGAAATGAAGCCACGCTCATTTCCAAGATAATACGAAGTGGTAGCTCCCACTTCCCCATTTCTTGTTTCAGTAGGAGCTCCTAACAATTTTATAATTTCTTCGTTTGATTTTCCTATTAATTTATATTTTTGTAATAAGTCATCTACCATATGTACCCGTTTCTCCGCATAATTTAACCACCGATCTTGATTAAATTTAGAAGTGTATTCATTCGTACTTAATTGTACAGTACACACTATTAATGGAATGAGTCCTACCATCCTTACTTTTAACATTGGTTCTTTTTCTTTATTACGATTCTTAGAAACATATAATATAGCTCTTTGAATCATGACTAATATAATAAATGGCATGACTACTACAAAAATACTCTTTACACTTAAGGACATATGAACCATATCAATAACGAAAATAAACGCAAGATACATTATTATATACAAACAAAAATAAACATACAAAATGCCATGTAATATAGCGTTCAGAAAGCTCTCCCCTTTTTAATTCATTCTACTAATCATTTCTCGAATCATTTCTAATTCTTGTTCTGTATATATTACTTTCCCTGTTAAAATTTCATTTCTGAAGAACGTTACAATTTGCTCTCTATCTTTTAATCTCGGCGTTTCTTCTTCAGAAAGATCTATCAATTCTTTGCCACTTTCATTATAAAAATATACAACTGCCTTTACATTTTCTTTTACAATATCAACTTGTATTTCTTTCAATCGATTGTATAAAATGTGAGATAGTTCCTTCGCTCTACATACTGGATTCCCTTCATTTTTCACTTGTAGCGTTAATGAATCTGCACCTGTAATCCATTCAAACGTCTCTTCTTTCTCAACCACTTGTTGATACTTACCAATTTCATCAATCATAAATGAATATATATTAGCATTTTCTTTCGTTAAACCATGAATTAACTTCCCTGTCCATTCTTTCGTCTCAAGTAGATATATGCCCGTTTTACTTAAGACAAGATGATGAATCCGAAAATCATTTCCTCCACGCTGATTTCTAACGAAAACGTTCGGCATAATATGAAATTCATTATCTACTATTATTCCTTGCTCTACGAATCCTCGTTTCATATAATATAATGTTTCGTGTGTATTCACTTCAGCACCATTTTTAGTATACTCTCGTAAATCCGCAATTAGCTTTTGGAACATATGTATTTCATTACTATGTTTATCTTGCATTTCACTACGTTCTTTACTATGTTGTATAGCTAACTGATTTTTCATCATACGCATATTTTCAAGTTCTCTATTTGCACTTACTTGTAAATCATTGTATTTCTTCTGTTCCATATTTTTCAATGTATTTTGTTGTTCTTTATGTTCTGTAACCGTAGCTGCAATTTCATTTTCATACGTTTCAATTGCTTGCTTCTTTTCAAATTCCACTTGCTGACTCTCTGATTCTAACTGTTTATTTTTATAAAACAGTACGAACACTCCAGCTAATAATAATAAAATTATACCTATTAGCACATAATCCATAGTTCGACTCCTTTTATATACATATTTCTACTACATTATACTATGTTATCGATATATATTTTGTAGAAATTTCAAGTGCAATCAAAAGACCTTGTAGTTCTACAAGGCCTTTTGCAAACTTCCTTTATTTTGTAGTAAATACATATTATAATACAAACCTTGTTCACTCAGTAACTCTTGATGTGTTCCTCTCTCCACTATCTCTCCATCATGCATAACAAAAATTTGATCTGCATCTTGAATTGTAGATAATCTGTGCGCAATTGCTATCGTCGTTCTCCCTTTTCGCATTTGCTGCAACGCTGTTTGGATAGCCTCTTCTGTTTCTGTATCAATATTAGCTGTTGCCTCATCTAATACTAATACTTTCGGATTCGTTGCTATCGTTCTAGCAAACGCGATTAATTGTCGTTGCCCGCTAGAAAATGCAGCTCCTCTTTCTACTACTTCTGTTTCATACTGCTCTGGTAATTTTTCAATAAACATATTGGCTTGCACAAATCGTGCAGCTTCTTTTACTTCTTCATCCGTAATCTCTTCATTGTACATACGAATATTTTGCTTAATATTTCCCGCAAATAAAAATGCATCTTGCAATACGAGTCCTATTTTCTTTCTAATTTCTTGTTCTCCAAAATTCTCTAAATCCACACCATCTATTACAATATTTCCTGATTTAATGTTATAAAATCGCATTAATAAATTCATAATCGTACTTTTCCCGCTACCAGTATGCCCAACAAAAGCAACCGTTTGCCCTTGTTTCACGTGAAAAGATACATTTTTCAAAACATCACGCTTTCCATCATACGAAAAAGTAACATTTTTAAATTTAATATCTCCATCAACTACTTGAGGGTTCCCATTCCCTTTTTGAATTGGTGCTAAATCTTTTTCATCCATTAAATGAAATACACGTGACGATGAAACAAGTGCCTGTTGGAAAAATGACAATTTCATCATCATCTCATTTACAGGCTGGAAGAAACGATGAATATAGTTAACAAAGGCATATAAAACCCCTACTTCAACTGGACTTTTTAAAGCATCAATTCCAAATAAGCCAAGTACTAACGCAATTGCTATAATATGAACTAAATCTGTAGCTGGACGTAAAAGTAATGCGTCTAACTTTAACGTACGTCGCCCTGCACTATAATGTTTATTATTCACTTCTTCAAACTCTTTTCTCATACGCTTTTCTTGTCTGAACACTTGAATAATATTCATCCCTTGAATGGACTCGTTTAACTTTGCGTTTAAAACACTCAGTTGATTACGTACTTCTAAATAAAAAACGGCACTTTTCCGGCGATATAATACCATGATCGAAAACATGATTGGAATTAACACGAGAGAAAATAACGCTAATTTTACATTTAATAAAAACATCGCTACTAAAATACCTACTAAAAAAACGATATTTTTCACAAACGTTGATAATACACTTACGTAAAAATCTTTTATCGCTTCCGTATCATTCGTTATGCGTGATACGAGAGTACCAATCGGCGTACGATCAAAGAAGCTTAATGACAATTTTTGAACATGCTCATATACTTCAACACGCATGTCTTGAACAATTTTAAAAGCGATATTTTGAAAATACAATAAGTCTAAATAAGTAAATAATACTTTTAATAAATGAGCAACAATATACACTACAAATAGAGTAACAAGTGCTGATTGATCAAAGTTACGTGGTACTAAGTGTTCATCAAGAAATTGTTTAATTAAAAAAGGACCCATCATTTCAGTTACAGTTGCACCAACTAGAAATAAAAATGCTAATGCTAATAACCTTTTATATGGTCTCATATAAGAAAGCAATCTTCTTAAATCACTCTGTTTTTTCTTAGCCATCATACGCCTCCTTTCTCCACTAATGCTTCTAACTGCTGGCTTTCGTACATTTCTTTATACCAACCGTTTTCTTTCATTAATTGCTCATGTGTACCTCGTTGTACAATTCTACCTTCATCCATAACTAGAATAAGGTTGGCATGTTGAATTGCACTTAAACGATGAGCAGTAATAATCGTCGTTTTCCCTGCTCTTTCCCTCTTTAATGCATTTAAAATCGTTTCTTCTGTTTTTGCATCTACAGCAGATAAACAGTCGTCCAAAATTAAAATTTCAGCATTGGTTAATAAAGCACGCGCTATTGAGATTCTCTGTTTTTGGCCTCCAGATAAAGAAACTCCTCTTTCCCCAACTACTGTTTCATACCCTTCTGAAAATTGGAGTATATCATTATGAATACAAGCAATCTCTGCAGCACGAGTAATTTCATTATGTGTAGCATCCGCCTTTCCGAAGGCAATATTCTCCCCAATACTCGCTGAAAATAAAAAGTGATCTTGCGGCACATATGAAATGGCAGAACGGACACCGTAAAGTGTTACATCTCGAATATCTCGCTCCCCAACTTTTAATTCGCCATTAAAATGGTCATACTCACGGATTAAACATTTTAATAAAGTTGTTTTTCCCATACCTGTACGTCCTACAACCCCAAGCGTTTCCCCCTTCTTCAAATCAAAGTGAACATCTGTTAAATTTAACAGTTCATTTTTCTTATATGAAAATGAATCAATCGCAAATGAAACATCACCGCTCGCTATTGTATGTACAGCGTTTTCTCTATTTACTACATCTGATTTTTGAGAAAGGATTTTCTCTACACGGTCATACGAAGCGCGTCCACGCTCCATAATATTAAACAACCATCCAAATGCTAACATCGGCCAAACAAGAGTACCTAAATATGTTGTAAATGTAACTAATTCACCGACTGTCAATTCACCTCTCACAACTAATACTGACCCGTAACATACTGCAATTAAAAAAGAAAACCCAACGATAAGAGCGATTGTTGGATCAAACAACGAATCAATACGAGCGACTAACATATTTTTATGTACGACATCTTCTGACTTTTTTCGAAACGCTTGTAAATCTTCTTTCTCTTGTCCAAGTGAGCGAATTACCTTCATCCCACTCATACTCTCTTGCACCTTATCATTGATTTCCGAAAACGATTGCTGTGCTTTATGGAACCTTTTATGTAATAAAGTTCCATAATAATTTGTAGAAATCGCTACAATTGGCATCGGAATTAAACTTAATAACGTCAACTTCCAGCTAATTGTAAAACCCATCGCTACGAGTACACACCCTCCAACCGCTAATGAATCAACTAGTGTTAAAACACCCGCTCCAGCCGTTTGTTGAATTGCTTGAATATCATTAGTCGCATGTGCCATCAAATCGCCCGTACGACGTGATTGATAAAAAGATGGGCTCATCCTTGTAAAATGTTCATATAAATTCTTTCGTAATTGACGGGCTAGTTTTAAAGAAGATCCAAAAATCATAATACGCCATAAGTAACGTAATATGTACATCGTAATCCCTACAACTACTAATAGAATAACCCACTTCAACAATTTTTCAGATGTTAATGTTCCATTATTAATTTCATCTACTACAATTCCTAGTACTCTTGGCGCTACAAGTTCAAGAAGCGCGACACCAAATAAAATAATAATTCCGATTATGTACGCTCGTTTTTCTTGTTTAAAAAACCAAGCTAAATTAATAAATACCTTCATGTTTTTTCCTCCTCCCTTAAAATGAGCGATGTTTTCAGTTTACCAAAAATACAGAATTTTTAAAAGTTTTAAACTCTATAACTAACAAAAAGAAAAGACACTCTTAGCGAGTGTCTTTTAGCGCTTATTTCGTTTGTTGCTTGCTCATCGCGCTCATCATTTGATTGATTTTCTTTTGAGAAGGTTTTTGTCCCATCTGCATCATCATCATTTTTAACATTTGTTCATTAATTGGTGGATTTTTTTCTAAGTAGTTCATCATGTATTTGCGGGCAATGAAAAATCCTAACGCCACGCCTGCTACTAGTGCTACTACGCCCACTAGAATACCTAACCAAATTGGCATATATTTTCCTCCTTCATGTTGTCTACCTTACAGTGTACTAAAACCTTTTCAATAAGACAAGATACAATTCGACATTTTTTACACATATGTTCGTACTTGTTTTAGAGGATTCAGCCATCCGTACTTTGTATTTTCATAATCCATAGCTAAAAATGTTAATTCACACTTTCTAAGCACCTCAAAAAAAGTCGTTTCCATAGAGACATTTCCAGAGGTGTTCATACGAATATAGTGTGGTTTCACCATTATTTCGCCGTATTCCGCTCCTGTAAAAAGTGTATGTGTATGATGTGTTCTATCATATCTACCAAGATCACGTAAAGCTTGCTCTAATTTATGATGAATTTTCATTACTTGTAATGGCATCGTTATATACATCATTTGTTTGTATAACACTTTTTTCTCCGAAAGGGACCCAGATTCTGAAAATCGAGCAAATAAATCAAAAAATAAATATTCACGACCAAAATAAGCTTTCGCAATATCCTCTTGAATTAAATACAATTCATACGTTTTCATCTTCAGCCTCCCAATCTGGACAACCTTTTCTCTTCATTATATAGAAGAAAATTTGCAATGATTGTCTGACTGCGGAGAGATAAAAAACTTTTTCTGTCGAAAAAACTCATTTACATAGAAAAACCTCTCCATGCCGGAGAGATTTTTCTGAAATCATTAAAGCATTTCTTTTACTTTACGAACAACGTTCTCTACAGTAAATCCATACTCTTCCATAATCTTCTCACCAGGAGCAGAAGCACCGAATGTATCGATACCTAACACATCTCCTTCAAGACCTACGTAACGGTGCCATCCAAATGTAGCTCCCATTTCGATTGCGAAACGTTTCGTTACTGCTTTTGGTAATACAGATTCTTTGTACTCAGCTGTTTGAGCTTCAAAGCGATCCATAGATGGCATGCTGACAACAGCTGCGTCAACGCCGTCTACTGCTAATGCTTTTTGTGCTTCAACAGCTAAACTTACTTCAGATCCAGTTGCAAGTAAGATAACATCAGCTGTTTCTTTCTTGCTTGCAGAAACTACATATGCACCTTTTGCTACTTTTTCATACGTATCGTCTTTTGCACCTTCTAATGTTGGAAGATCTTGACGAGTTAATACTAAAGCAGTTGGTTTGTTTGTAGATTCTAAAGCTAATCTCCAAGCTGCAACAGATTCGTTACCGTCAGCTGGACGAATAACAGAAACGTTTGGCATTGCACGAAGCGCTGCTAATTGTTCGATTGGTTCATGTGTTGGACCGTCTTCACCAACAGCGATACTGTCGTGCGTGAATACATACGTTACTGGCAATTGCATTAATGCTGCAAGACGAATTGCTGGACGTAAGTAGTCAGAGAATACGAAGAACGTACCACCGTAAGTTTTTAAACCGCCATGTAGTGCAATACCGTTCATTGCTGCACCCATTGCGAACTCACGTACACCGTACCAAATGTTTTTACCGCTGTAGTCATCTCTTGTAAAGTCTTTTTCGTTATTCATATATGTTTTGTTAGAACCAGCAAGGTCAGCAGATCCACCGAAGAATGATGGTACAGACTCTGCAATTGCATTAATTACAGTACCTGAAGAATTACGAGTTGCTGCTTTAGATCCTAATTCATAAGTTGGTAAGTTTTGCTCCCAACCTTCTGGAAGTTGACCGTTCATTGCTGCTTGCAATTCGTTTGCTAATTCTGGATATGCTTGCGCATATTCGCCTAACATCGTGTTCCAAGCTGCTTGCGCAGTTTCACCAACATCTTGTACCGTTTTGCGGAAGTTGTCATATACTTCTTCTGCAACATGGAAATCTTGTTCAGCAGTCCAAGCATATGCTTCTTTCGTTAATTTCGTTTCGTCTACACCAAGTGGAGAACCGTGTGAAGCTGATTTTCCTGATTTGTTTGGAGAGCCGAAACCAATTGTCGTTCTTACTTCAATTAGCGTTGGGCGTTTTTCGTCGGCTTTCGCTTCTTCAATTGCTTTCGCGATTGCTTCAATATCGTTTCCATCCTCAACACGGATTACTTGCCATCCGTATGCTTTGTAACGATCTTCTACACTTTCAGAGAATGAACGATTTAAATCGCCATCTAATGAAATATCGTTTGAATCGTATAACACAACAAGACGACCTAATTGTAAATGAGCAGCTAATGAAGATGCTTCAGCAGAAACGCCTTCCATTAAATCTCCATCACCACAAATAGCGTATGTATGATGATCTACTACATTATACGCATCACGGTTATATTTAGCAGCTAAATGTCTTTCAGCCATCGCCATACCTACAGCAGTTGCAATACCTTGTCCAAGAGGACCAGTAGTTGCATCTACACCTGCTGTATGACCGTACTCAGGATGTCCTGGAGTTTTGCTTCCCCATTGACGGAAGTTCTTTAAGTCATCCATTGTTACATCATAACCAGATAGGTGAAGTAGGCTGTATAATAACATTGAACCATGACCTGCAGATAATACGAAACGATCACGGTTAAACCACGTTGGGTTATTTGGATTATGTTTCATAAATTGAGTCCATAATGTATAAGCCATTGGTGCTGCACCCATTGGCATTCCTGGGTGACCAGAGTTTGCTTTTTCAATCGCATCGATGGATAATGTGCGAATCGTGTTGATAGAAAGTTGTTCGATTGAATGTGACATGCTATTCTTCCCTTCGCTTATATTAGTAAACGTTTTATACATTTATATGATAGCTTCCCACGCAAGATTATACAACATGTATCGACAAATATGTTGATATTTTTTTGATTTTACATAAAAAAATCAATGTTTCCGGGAATGTATGGGCATTCAATATGACATACTTTTTCATTGTTTTTATTTTAAAAAGAAAGGGAATTATCTGTATATTTATACATCATTTTCAAATTCCATAATGCAAGATATATCCTTCCCTATTTTTCACTCTACGAAGCAAACGAATAAAAGACTTTAAATCTTGACATAATTTATCTCGATCAATTACATATCTTTCATATTCTCCATCAGTATTATTATCATTTTCCCATTGAAACTGTCCTGTCAGTTCGATTGTTTCTGGCGCTAAAGAAAACATACTAACCAGCAAAGAAAATAACTGTTCTGCTACGACTGCCCCTTTCTGTTCAATTTTTGTAATACCATAATAATGAATCCCAAACCCTTCTGCTCTTTTAGCAGGATAATAAACCGGAATCCAATAGATAAAATCTAATAGATACACAATTAACTCATCACTTAATACAACATATTCCTCTATCGTCGCCTCTTCTTTATACAAGAAACAATCTTCAATCCAATTCACACCTTCAAGATCCAATCCCTTTTTTTCAAATGAAACAAATACAAATTCATGCTGTAAAGCCAAAAGACCCCTCCCATTATCCAATAATATCTACATTATTTATTCTCATTATATAAAAGAAGCACCTTTTATAGGTGCTTCTAAAATAAATTATACAATTTTCTTCCTTATCGAACTTGAAATAAAATCAATTATAATTACCATTAAAATGATGCCTAATAAAATAATTCCTACGCGGGACCAATTCCGTGAACTTAAAGCAAAAATTAGTGGTGTACCAATACCACCTGCTCCAATAACGCCTAATATTGCAGCGGATCGCACATTAATTTCAAACCTATATAACGTATAAGATAAGAAATCAGGTAACACTTGTGGTAATACCGCGTACCAAAGAATTTGAAAACGGTTTGCCCCTGTAGCAATTAGTGCTTCAGTCGGTCCCTTATCTATATTTTCAATCCCTTCTGAATATAGCTTTCCTAACATCCCAATAGAGTGTAACCCTAAAGCTAGAACTCCGGCAAAAGAACCTGGTCCAACAGCTTTTATAAATAAAAGAGCCATAACTAATTCAGGAAATGTACGAACAAAACTAAGTACAAATTTCCCAGTTCCTGAAGTTAATTTTCCACTACTCATATTTGTTGCTGCCCAAAAAGCAAATGGTATAGATAAAAAGGCGGAAATAAATGTACCTAATACTGCAATAGCCAACGTATCAATTAAACCATGTAATAAATCTTCTCCATCTGGCAAAGATACATACGACCAATCTGGGTTAAATACCCCTGTCATAATTGCTTTTGTAATTTCTCCCGCGGTATTCTTTATTCCCTCTAGCGGGACTCCTGAAAAGGCCCATACATATATAACTGCAAGTGCTATAAAAATAATCCAGCGATATACACTTGGTTTCTTTCGTTTTGGTATGATCATCGTCGATTCACTCATTATAATTTCTCCCGCAACAACGTACTTATATAATCAATTAACAATACAACAACAAGAGTATAAATAATAATAGAAGCAGTTTGTTGATATTGTAAAAATCCAAGTGTACGGTCATAATACAATCCAATGCCACCTGCTCCTACTAACCCTAAAACTGCTGCTGCACGTACATTCACCTCAAATGTATAAAGTACATAAGAGACAAAATGCGCTTTCACTTGCGGAATTACTCCATAAACAATCCACTGCACCTTATTAGCTCCTACAGCTGTCATCGCTTCTAACGGTCCCGGATCAATTGCTTCAATAGACTCATACAACAATTTTGCTACGAGCCCAACCGAAAAACAAGTAAGAGCCAAAATACCTGGAAGCGGTCCTATTCCAAAAATCGCCACAAAAATAGCAGCTAATAGTAAATCTGGTATCGTCCGTATAAAATTTAAAATTAAGCGAGCTGGACTGTACAAAAACACATTAGTAAATACATTGCTCGCCGCAAATAGTGCAAGTGGAATAGCTAAAATCGCCCCTAAAGTCGTCCCAATAATCGCCATACGTATCGTATCTAACATTGCTGTTGTAATAACTTCAAAATAACCCCAATCGGGTGGCACCATTTCCTTCAATAAATCCATCATATTAGGAAAACCAACTACTAGTTTTGAAAATGATGCGTCGACCTGCACACTACTGCCCCACAACAGTATAATAACGAGAATAACCGTTAACATATGTTTCAATTTACTCGGTGGCTTCGGCATCGATTTCGAGTACATCGTCACGTCATTCATTTAGCTGCCACCTCTAATAATTCACTTTTCCGAGCTACTTCTCCATATATTTCAGCAAATTTTTCATCCGTTGCCTCTTCTACCAATCCATCAAAGACAATTTCACCTGCATGTAATCCAATAATACGAGTAGCATATTGCCTAGCTAAATCAATAGAATGCAAGTTTACAATCGTCGTAATCCCAAAATCTTCGTTAATTTTTTTCAAATCATCGAGCACTTGCTTTGTTGTGAGTGGATCTAGCGATGCAACAGGTTCATCCGCCAATATAATTTTCGCTTCTTGCGCCAATGCTCTCGCTATCGATACACGTTGCTGTTGTCCTCCTGATAATTCATCAGCTCGTGCATATGCTTTCTCCAAAATGTTCACTCTTTTTAACGCCTGAAATGCAAGCTCCAGATCTTCTTTTGGAAACAACCCTAACGTTGTACGCAGTGTTGAATGATATCCAACACGGCCAGCTAATACATTTTTCAATACCGTTGATCGTTTTACAAGATTAAAACTTTGAAAAATCATACCTATATCTCGGCGCATGCGTCTTAATCCTTTTCCTTTTGCAGCAGTAATAGACTCGCCTTCAATAATAATTTCACCTTCTGTAATCTCATGAAGACGATTTACTGATCTGAGAAGAGTAGATTTCCCAGCCCCTGATAATCCGACCATTACAACAAACTCACCTTTTTCAATCTTTAAATTTATATTATTCAATCCTTTTGTACCATTCTGATACACTTTGGAGACGTTTTGAAACTCTATCACACATCTTACCTACCTTCAATGTATTATCAATAACCTAAAAACGGCAAACTAACCGAAATCACACGTCTTCCAGTTAGTCGCCATTTCCATATGTATTATTGTGTTTTCACTTTCTTTCCATATTCACGAACGATATCAAATTTACTATCATCAGATTTAACATACCCTTCATGCGAGTATACTTCTTTAATAATTTTATGACCTTCCTCATTCTTTCCAATTTCAATGAAAGCATCTTGTAATTTCTTACTCCACTCTGCATCTAAATCAGAGCGTACCGAAATTGTATCGTTTGGAATTTTCTCTGTAAATTTCACTATTTTTGTTTGATCAAATATATTTGGATAATCTTTTTTCACAATATTACGTGCATCTTGAAATACAACAGCTGCATCTACGTCACCATTTAAAAGGGCAATAAGAGACTGATCGTGACCTTTTAATGTAACAGGTTTCACATCTTTCAACGGATCAATTCCCTCTTTTAATAGTACCGCTGCTGGCCATACATACCCTGCTGATGATGCCACATCTTGATAACCAATTTTTTTACCTTTTAAATCTTTTACACTATTAATATTAGAATCTTTCTTAACAACAAATTCAGATTTATAAAAATCTACTAAATCTTTTGTAGGAGCTCCTGTTTCATCCTCTACTCCAAAACGTTGCGCCTGTAAAATTACATTTGCAGCCTTTTTCTCATGCGCTAACACATACGCAGTTGGAGGTAAGAAACCTACATCTACTTGCTTAGATGCCATCGCTTCTACAATTGTATTGTAATTCGTTGAAATACTAACTTTTACCGGAATGTTTAATTTATCACTTAATAACTTTTCCAACGGTTTTGCCTTAGCTTCTAACGTGTCTGCATTTTGAGAAGGAACAAATTGAACATTTAACGTCTTCGGTACATACCCTTTTTTTGTATCTTCATTTTTACTTGCACTTGATTCCTTCGTTCCACAGCCACTTAATAATCCCGCTGCTAGTACAACTGTTGTACTCATTGCAAAAACTTTTTTCAACATGTTAATGCCTCCATTTTTTGTTGTTATAAAATAACCTTCCGTAAACATGAAGAAATATATCACACATTTTCACAAATAATTATCTATTTACAGAATCTTTACACACTTTATACATTCACATTAAAATTCTCTTCATATTTTTGATATGATTAACATGAAGATAACAATAGAAAAGGTGAATGATGTTGAATCAAAATCAAATTGTAACTTTAAACATCTTATTAACAAGTGATATACATGGTACTGTTTATCCAATTCACTACCAAGATAATTCCCAAGCAGAAATTGGTTTAGCTAAAATTTCTACTCTTATAAAAAAAGAACGTTCTAAAAATAAAAACATTCTTTTAATCGATAACGGGGACTTCATTCAAGGAACACCATTTACTTACCATTACGCTACATACGAAAAAGATAAGAAAAACCCAATGTCCTTATTAGCCAACTATATAAGTTACGATGCTGCAGTTATCGGAAATCATGAATTTAATTATGGGATGGATATATTAGATCATGCTGTAGAAACCGCAAACTTCCCGTACTTATCCGCAAACATTTTAGATAAAAACATAAAAGAACCCTATTTCGGGAAGCCTTATATAATAAAACATATTGAAGCAAATATAAAAATTGCGATTTTAGGAGTAACAACACATTACATCCCAAACTGGGAACAACCCCTTCATATTCAAGACTTACATTTTGAAGACGCACTGGAAACTACAAAAAAATGGGTTGCTTACATCCACGAACACGAAAAACCCGATTTACTAGTCGTAGCCTATCACGGAGGATTTGAACGTGATTTACAGACCGGAGTACCAACTGAAGTGTTAACAGGCGAGAACCAAGGATATGCAATATGTCATGAAATTGAAGGTATAGATATTTTATTAACAGGCCACCAACACCGAGAAATTTCTCACACAATAGCTAACGGTGTAACAATTTTACAGACTGGATGTAATGGGCAATCAGTTGGAAAAACAACCGTAACCTTCGAAAGAATGGAACAGAAGTGGGTAAAAAAAGAAAGTTATTCAGAGTTGTTGACGGTGCAAGGAATTGAGGCAGATCCAGATGTTCTTTCCTTAGTATCTGATTATGAAGAGAATACACAAAAATGGCTTGATCAACCTATTGGAATCATTCATGGGGACATGCAAATTTCAGATGTTATGCAAACTCGTTTGCAAGATCATCCATTTATTGAATTTATAAATAAAATACAAATGGATACAGCTAACGTTTCAATTTCTTGTACAAGCTTATTCCATAATACATCTCCAGGTTTCTCTAATCGTGTAACAATGCGTGACATTGTTTCTAATTATATTTATCCAAATACATTAAAAGTAATTCGGATAACTGGAGCGGATATAAAAGATGCCCTTGAACTCTCTGCTTCTTATTTCACATTAAATGTAGATGGAACCATCATCGTAAACCCTACCTACATAGAACCAAAGCCGCAACACTATAATTACGATATGTGGGAAGGAATTTCGTATGTATTAAACATTTCCAAGCCAATTGGCGAGAGAGTAGAATCTTTACTGTATAAAGACGCTCCTCTAAATATGAAGGAAGAATATGACGTCGTTATGAATAATTATCGTGCAAGCGGCGGAGGGAACTTCTTTATGTTTCAAAATAAGCCAGTAATAAAAGACATACCAACAGATATGTCTGAACTTATCGCTAACTATATATTGAAACATAAAAAGATAGAAGCAACGCAAAATAATAACTGGAAAGTTATTAAATAACGAATTTAACAATAAAAAAGATGGGCAGCTACGCCCATCTTTTAATTTAATTTTGCATTATCTTGCTTTTTTAAAGCTTTTAGTTTCGTCGGTGTAACATCTGTACCTTCTTCGTTAACAACTTTAATCCCTTTAAGTTCGTTTAACATATTTTGACGAAATCCCTTTAAATATTGTTCACGTAGCGATTGACGCTCACGTTGCTCTTCTTCAGTTAAACCTTCAGCTTTTGCTTTTTTCGCTAAGAAGTTAATGCGTTCAACGAGTTCGTGATTAATCATCTCGAATCCCCCTTCTAATCAAAACTGATTATTATCATACAATAGTTACTCTTCTTTATCAAGCAATTGCTTTGTATACTCTACATATCTACGATGTACAGTCGCTTTTGAAACATTATGACCAAATCCACGAAGCGTTGCCGCAATTTCTTCGAAAGTAAGTTCACTTTTCCGTAAGCGCACAATTTCTTCAATTGGCACCTCTTTTTTCTCTCGGCCTACGCTTAAATTACGATTTTTTAAATTGTTTTCGGGACGATAGCCCTTTTCTACTGCGCGTTGCATGCCACGTTTAATTTTCAAGTTATGAATCTTTCTTTGATACTCTTCAACAATCCCAATTATATCTAACACCATCGAATCAGAATCCGAAAGCTGTAATTCACCATTATGAGTATGTGTATACACTTTGATTCCCTCTTTATGTAAACAGTGCATTAATGCAATTTTCGCATTCCCCCTACCGAGGCGCGTTTCATCTTGTATAAGTAGCACATCAATTTGTTCGTCTCGAATTGTATCCAATACTTCTAATATACCGTCACGTTCAATTGTATAACCACTAGCCTGCTCTTCAATTACTTTTATAACATTCATTTGATAGCGCTCAGCTAAATGCAATAATTCATCTTTTTGACGTAATAATGATGTTTCCTGTGCTTCTTTTGTTGTACTCACACGTGCATAAATAATTGCATTCATTATGAACCCCTCTTTCTCACTATTATTTCCCTTCAGTGTAACATAAATTCGCCTTTTGTTCGAACTTATGTTTGTAGAATGTTTTTTCGCATGTTATACTTATTAATAAGAAAAATGAAAGAAAACGAGGTGTTAGAAAACATGGAAAAGTTAACGAAACGCCAGCAAGACATTCTCGACTTTATTAAGCTAAAAGTACAAGAAAAAGGATATCCACCTTCCGTACGTGAAATCGGTCAAGCAGTCGGCCTCGCTTCTAGTTCTACAGTGCACGGACATTTATCACGACTAGAAGAAAAAGGATATATTCGACGCGATCCAACAAAACCACGAGCAATTGAAATTTTAGGTGACGATCGAATGGATGCAGAAACACAATCTGTTATTCAAGTTCCTATCATCGGAAAAGTTACTGCTGGATTACCGATTACAGCAGTTGAAAGTGTAGAAGATCACTTCCCACTTCCAGCTAGCATTGTTGCTGGAGCAGATCAAGTGTTCATGTTACGTATTTCTGGAGATAGTATGATTGACGCTGGTATATTTGATGGTGATTTAGTTGTTGTTCGCCAACAACAGTCTGCATACAACGGTGAAATTGTAGTAGCTTTAACAGAAGATAACGAAGCAACGGTTAAACGCTTTTATAAAGAAAAAGACCACTTCCGTCTACAGCCGGAAAATTCTTCATTAGAGCCTATCATTTTAAAACAAGTATCAGTTATCGGAAAAGTAATTGGTGTCTATCGTGATTTACATTAAAAAATAATAAAAAGAAGTAACATCTCCAGCAGCGGTTTTACCAATAATCTTTTTACTGCCATTACCAATTGTTACGTTTTTATTTTCTTCATTAAAAATTGTTACATCTCCGGCAGCGCTTTGCCCACTAATAACGGCATCTTGTGGTTTTTCTAATAAAGTAATCTCTACATCTCCAGCAGTTGAACTTGCCTCTATATCATATTTAGGATCATGATCCATAATATGCACTTCCCCACTAGCCGTTTTCGCCGTTACTTTCCCTATTACCTTTTTAAAACTCAGCTCACCAGCTTTCGTTGATCCCTCCACACTCTTAGCTGTGACATGTTTCAAATCTACTTCTCCAGCAAGCGTCTCGACACTTACACGGTCACTTTTCACATCACTGATTTCTATTTGTCCAGCGGATGATTTTACTTTTATCTCTTCGTAAAAACGTTCAGGTACAAATATAGTCAATGTAGGTGTTTGAAATCCGAAATTGTAAAATGAAAAATCAAACGAATCGCCCTTTTCCCTTCCCCCTATAATTTTTAACACGTCACCCTCTTCAGCAATACGAATCTCCTGTTTCCGCACATCTCCTGTTTGCTTTACATAAAAAGAGGAATCCGGAGATTTTTGGATAACAATATCTCCAGCATCCAAGTCAACTTCTACGTTTTTTAATGCTTCGTTTTTAATAACCTCTTCCTTATTTCCTTTCTCTACATTTGCTACTGCTTTTTTATATGTTTGCGAAATCCCTATTACCCCAACAATGATACAAGCAATTGCTACGAACAATATTTTTTTCATCATCTACTCCCCTTTTATCATTTTGAAGTTCCACATCACATATCGTACGCATAATCTCTTAAACCACTTCGTACTATAATAAGCGATAATACATAACAACAAACCTACTCCGACAAATGTTATACTAACGAAAAGATCTAACCAAATAAAAGTGCCCATAAATACTTTTACAATAACGAAAAACGGTGTCACTACACTCGCAATACCACCGACCCAAAAGGAAAATATAAAAGCAATAATTGCAATTAGCGGACCTAAAACAATAATAAAATTAAACAAACTAAGTCCAATCGCTGCCATGACAGCTCTTGTCACATTTGAAGTTGAAGGATCTTTTTTCATCTCATCAAATCGATACATTGCAAGTAAATCTTTTGCAATTGTTTTCGGAGAACCTAACCCTTTTATTATTTCCGATTCAGTTTTCCCTTCTTCTATTCCAAATTGAAAATGCTCTTCATAATCAAACAAAATATCCTGCCGCTCTTCTTCTGGTAGCTTTCTAAGCTGATTCGATAATTCCCTGAGAAACTGTTCCTTATTCATCCCAACTCACCCCTTCAATAATTTCTTGTACACCTCTCGCAAAATCTTGCCACTCTGTTACCAATAACTTAAGTTGTATCTCCCCTTGCTCTGTTAACTGATAATATTTACGAGGCGGCCCCTCGGTAGATTCTTTCAAATACGTTTGAAAATACCCTTCTTTCGTTAAACGACGTAATAAAGGATACACAGACCCTTCCGATATTAAAAATTTATTTGAAATTTGCTGAACAAGTTCATAACCATAACTATCTTTACGTTTCACAAGTGCTAAAACACATAGTTCTAACACACCTTTTTTAAACTGAACGTTCAATTGCAGTCCTCCTTTCTCGCCACAGTACTGTTCAATAAACAGTAGCTTATTTATCCATAATATACCATTTAGTACTATTTATTGCAAGGTACTCATTTATGTTTATTCCCTAAATTTAGAAAACGCACAAATAAAATCCCGAATAAGGTCATAATATAACTGAGCATTATTCGGGATTTTATTCGATTTGAACTGTATGAATACAAAACTCCCCCCACTCTTTCTCCACTATGAACCAACTTCCATTTGTGACCCTAATAGATTCCGAAATACACCTTTTCTCTCTTTAGCCAATTGATTAAATTCACCTTTTTGGACAATTTCACCTTTTCCTAAGACAATAACTTGATCTGCATTGCGTATAGTAGATAAACGATGCGCAATAACAACAATAGTCATTGTTCCTTTCAATCTTTCTATTGCTGATTGGATCTTCACTTCATTTTCAGTATCTAATGCACTCGTAGCTTCATCTAGTACTAAAATGGATGGTTGTCTTAAAATAGCCCGTGCTAGTACAAGCCGTTGGCGTTCACCACCCGAAAGTCTTACTCCCCGATCTCCAATCAGTGTGTCAAGCCCATTTGGCAGCGTTCGTACAAATTCAGCAGCAGCTGCAAACTCTAATGCATCCCAAATTTGTTCTTCACTTGCATTCGGTTCAATCATTAATAAATTTTCTCTAATGCTTGCATTAAATAAGAAGGGATCTTGTGGTACATAGCTAATTGCCCTCCTTAATGACAATAAATTATCAGTTGTAAGAGGCGTACCATCTATTAACACTTGACCTTTTTCTGGCTGGATCAAGCCCATTAAAACATCAATTAATGTACTCTTCCCAGCACCAGAATGCCCCACAATAGCCGTCATACTATTTATTGGAATTTGCACATTAATATTTTGAAGTGCGTATAAAGATTCTTGCTTATTATAACGAAAGTAAACATCTTTACACTCAATACCTTGTTCTATACAAATCGGCGTTATATGTTTTTGCTGATGTATATCCTGCATTTCAATTGCTTCCTTACATTCCTCTTGTAATTCCCATAATGACTTAAAAGCAGGAATACTTGCAGCCAGTTGTTCTAAATTTGATTGAATTGTCATGAATCTCGGCCATAGTCTAGAAAAAATGAGAATGATTAATAATAATTGGGTGGATTGCGCTTGAAACATACTTACTGACAATAATAAAAAAAATGCAATTAATATAGCCATTGAAACTTTATAAAACAATTGCGAGCTCGATCTTATTCTCATATACTCCATTTGCTCATTACTCATCTTTGTTGTTATAGATTGTAACCAGTCTAAACGTGATGCTTCCAAAGTATTACTCTTTATATCTTTAATTCCATTAAATTGATCTGTTATACCAGAAAGGTAGTCTTTTGCCAATTCTGAGGTCTTACCGCCTAGTATTCGTGCTTTTTTTATAAAAACACGAGAAGCTACCAAGAATAATAAGCCAAAGACCAAAACAAATATAGTTATTTGAGGAGATAATAAAAATGCAATTCCCACCTGTATAAATGTAAACAGAATAGCAGCTAACAATTGTAAAAATAAATTAACCCCATAACTTACACGAGCTAATTCTGTAGTTAATATATTTATTAGATTTGTTTTCCTTTTCTCTAAAAAAAAACTCCACTTTGCTTTTAAAATCACACTATATGTTTCTATTCTTAAGTCTCGTACAAAAGCTTGTTGCGTTCTCGCATCCCTTAGCGTTATATTTCTTTGTAGTAAATTTTGACCTAACACTATTAGTATATATATACCTAAAATAGAAACTAGACTTGTTGTTTTAGGAAAATCCTGCAAAAATCTAGAGACAGGTGCAATAAAAGTAGTCTCCTCGCCTATATTCATTATTCCAGTCATACTTATCATAGGAATTAATAAAATAATACCTATCCCTTCAAGTAAACTTATTAAAACCATACCAAATAAATTCACATACAGTATTTTTCCCGCTGAAGAATATAATTTCTTCATAAAATATATAACATGATTCATCGATGTTCCCCCTATAACAAAGCAAGCTTCTTTGTTTTCCTCCAAAGACATAAAAACGGACGTAAAGGAAAATATAAAAAATGAAGAAATTTAGGTAACGGTAATGTTTTTGCATCAATTGGATAAGGATATAATTGGCTCATAATATATAAAATCTTTTGCTGATTAGACATTAGTGAAAATAAGTGTCGACTATGATAGATAAATACTTCTTCTGGGACAGGTTCGGTATGCAAATTTATCATTTGCTTGAAATAAAACAGCGCCTCTTGAGCTAACTGCTTTGAATGTTTTTTCCCTACTAATCCCATCATCCTTTCATCTAGTCGTACACCTAGCAATTGAGCTGCTAAAATTAATGCTTGTCCTCCTAAATGAAGCATTTGATATTTTCTCATTAACTTATGAATCTCACTCCAATTAAGTTCTTGATCGACAATTTTTTTTATATCTACTAACCAGCGTAATCTGGACCAACCATGTCTAGCACCATGAGATACAAGAAATAAAAATAAATCTTCCTCACCTAACATATATACAGAATTACTCGTAAGGGTACTTTTTCTCTTTCGCTTCCAAAGTTCTTCAAACCCAGGTTCCTTACCAGGTCCGGGATTTAACCTCCAATGAATCTCAAGCTTAATCTGCTTTGTTGGATGAAAAAATGTTATATGATGATGCCTCCATTTCCAATCATTTAATATCGTTTGAATATAATCATCTTTTACATACCCCTGTTCTAAAAGTAGCTTTTCTACTTCTTCTAAATTTTGCATTGGAATTAGAACGTCCAAATCACAGGATGTTCGTAAAGAAATATCTCCATATAAATCTTGAGATAGTACAGGTCCTTTTAGAAAAATCATACGAATCTCATTTTCATTACATAGTTTATTTATTCGTTCCATTTCAGCACTTAAATAAAGCATGTGAAATGTATTTTTTTTATATTTCCTATTTAAGGTTTGTACAATATGTAAAGGAATTAGTTCCTCATCCACCTGTTTAAGTTTTTGATATACCACCGGATAAACGCGATGATGCACAGCTTGCTCAAGAAATACCTCCCAATCAATATCCGAAAACCATTCATTACTGTAAGTTTGTACTGTTTCGTCATCTTGTAACTTCAAAATTGCAAAAAGAAGTTTCAATTCCTTAGACATGAACTCTACATTCAGACCAAAATCTTTCTCCATTTTATTCTCCTTTAATAGTGTCCTCACTTAGCCTCTTTGCAAATGATCCAACGACAGTAAATTTCTCCATTCCTTCTGATCCAGTAACATAAAAAGAACCGCTCCGTAACCATGCATGCGCAATTAATTCCCCATGACTATCCTTAGCAGTTCCTAAATAAAGAGTACTCTCAATGTGACGTTTTTCGAGCATTTTCATCCCAGCTATAGCTTTAACAAGACACTGACTTTCCCAAAAAGTATAACGACTCATAATAGAAATAGCTTCAGACACCTTCTTTAGTGTATCCCCGTGTGGCTGAATTTGGGAAACTGATGTTTCGTTCATGTAATCCCCTAAAGAAGGTGCAACTTTGGAAAAGGTAATACTTTTTAGTACACGCGCCCACCCTAAAAAAATAAAAGCCTCTAAAAATAAAAGCTTTGTCTCCGTGTTCAGTGATAAAAATAACCTTATTCTTTTCACAATATTCATTAATCCCCTCCTAATAGTTCTCTTGAAATTACGAATCTATCTATTAGATTGATCTTTTATTTGAATTAAACCTTCTTGAAATAAGCACTCTAAAAAGGAAAGAACTTGTTCTTCACAATCTTTTTGTTCAATATCATAGTTAGATACTAACATAATAACAAGCTGCTTAATTTTTATCGGCTTTTCAATAAGCTCCCATATTTCTCCGCCTATTTCACCTAAGTTATAATAATTTCCTTTTTGGACATTTAACATAACTTTTTCTCCATCCATATCGCTTACTATATTGCCTTCACTCTGTACAACGTTATGTTCTAATGATATGTTTCTCGAATGAACAACCATCAACCATACTCCCTTTCTGTATAGAATTTAAAATTACTTGCACAAGCTCATGGGCTGTAAATCTCGAAACCGGTCGTCTTAATTGAAACATTTCCATTCCACTTGCAATATTAGATGAAGTTTCAAAATGCCATTCCATCAATCCTAATTTAGAAATCAAAGAATTCCTAAAAGTATGTTGGTATAACTTGTACAAGCGTGTGAGACCTTCTATACGGATCATCTCAATATCTTCTCCCTGCGTTTTTACTAATTCAATAACACCTGCAAGAGGTAATGGATCAGGGGAAAATTGAGAATTCACAGGAACAGCATACTTCGTTTCTCTTTCAAACAAAGGACTAAATTTCGTTACTTCCATTCCTAATTCATTTATGCTCTCTTGCCATAATTTTTGTTGTGCGTAAGAAGGATGAACTATTGCAGTATTTTTATTCAAAAGAGACACAGCAACTATATCATCACTTAAAAGTTGATATCCTGCATTCAAAAAAGCCGAGGCTAACGTTGATTTTCCAGCTCCTGAATCACCGATTAATGCATACGCTTTTCCATCTATGGCAATTACACTTCCATGCAATGGAAGTATTTTCCGTTGCATTAAAAGTGCCCCCATACAAGTTCCCAGAATGTATAATCGAATTTTATCTTCTTTCGCCTCTGGCATAGGTGAAAAAGTAATTTTCTCGCCCGCTTGGATAGAAAATATTGCAGTTTGAGGAACATGAAACATCACTACATCATCTTCCACTACAATGGTTTTTTGTTGTGATTCGTCATATCTATCCCACCGTTCAGATAAATCAGTTATTTCAATTTGAACATCTGCCATCTCTTTCTTTTCATTCAGCTGAGACAACTCGGGTAATGGGATTTCACTTACTATTTTTAACCCGAAGGCTTTGTATAACACATTTCCCATCGAATCGATCATCCTATTCACCCCACATTGTCAAATTTTTGAAAGCTCTTATATAATAAAACTATATAAGAGCTTTATTTGTTCAACGACTTAACTATACTTCACCGGATCATCTGGATCAGGTTGAATTGCGTCAGGAGTTTTATGTCCTGGCCCCGCCATAGTCATATTAATATTAAGTACTTCTAATACAGGTTGTTTCCATTCCTTTTTCATACATATCACCCCCTTTCATATTATTTTTTTTATAAATCGATAGAAAATTAGGCTACGCATTAAAATTCTAAAATCTAAATCAAATGCATATTCTGGTCGAGGTTCTTTACATATTTTTGAGATAGCTTTCTTAATTACCTCTACATTTAGAAATTCAGAGATTATTGGATCTACACTAAGTTCTTGAACTTCCTCAATAAATTCGTTCCAAAATGGAGTCATACGGTAAACACCATCTGCACCCTGTACACCTCGAACGCGTTGATTTAATCGTACTTTATCCGGAAGGAAATTTTTTGTGGCTCTGCGAATAAGAGATCGATCTAAACCATTTTGAACATACTGTTCTTCTGGGACTGACAAACAAAATTGAATAATCCGTAAGTCATTTGTAGGATCACGATCCCATAAAGCATAACGTAACGATAATTTCGTTTCATACGTTCCATTTATGCTCCAATAATATGGTTTTTCAAATTGTTCTCTTTTCATGTCATATGCAGTTGAGATAGAATTACCTGTTATATCAACATTCTGTTCTTTGAGTCTATCAAAAACATTCATTTTTTTTGCAAATTCCGGATTGATTATTATAGGAAAAACATCTTGTTCCTCTGAAGAAAGTAACTGATGAAAAAACGGAAAAGCTTTTCTTCTTACCACTTCAAAAACACGTGCTTTTTTCACTCCTAGATTTCTACTATATAAATGTAGTTCACGATAAAAACGAATCCAATGTAATTTTTTTAACAACATTGCCTGGTAATCTAACATAGGCCCCCACGATACCGTCCAATTACCTCTTTGGCCGCTAAGGAGTACTCCTATGTCACGCTGAGATGCTTTTTCATAAACTCCACTCAACCAAAAAGTATTCTCAAAAAATTTATATGGCATCTCCATTGTTTCTAGCCAATCATCAATTTCCGATAGTGGGCTTCTCTCCGGAAATTCTAAATAATAATCCTGTATATTCCCTACATGCCCTACAGTTGATTGAATAAAAGGTCTTTCATCAGCTATCCTACCTTTATGTGTCCAATCTTCAAATCCTTCTACTGGAACATAACTAAACGTATGTAATTTTTTATTTTCAGCGCGTAAATCTTTTGCAGCAAAGCTAACGACAGACCCTGAGTCTAGCCCTCCGCTCAAATGAGCTCCTACTTCGTGATGTGTTCGTAAACGTGCCTTCACTGCACTTTGATACACCTCTCGAAACGCCTCTTCATACTCTTCATTTGATTTTAAATTAAGCATTTTCCCAGCAGTTGGTATATAGTATCGCGAAAATTCAACTTTTCCATCCTTTACCAAAACAGTGTGTGATGGAGGGACCTGTTCTATATATTTATAGACTGTTAGCTGCGGATCTACTGATTCGAAATTTACAGGTATAGCTAAAAATTCAGCAATCCACTGCTCATTCAATTTTTTCTTAACATATGGTAGAGTAAATAAGGGCTTTATAATAGTACAAAAAGCAAATTTGTTCTCACTACGATAAAAATAAAGGGTTCGGCTCCCAGAAAAATCTCTAGCTCCAAACAGAATTTGTTTTTTCTCATCCCAAATCATAAATGCGAAATCGCCCACCAAATATTTCGGTGATGCCTCTCCCCATTTCTCATAAGAGAGTAAAATCAACTCACTATCTGTCATGTTTTTTCTATCCACATAATCTACTTGTAATTTTTCAAACAGCTCATCACGATTATCAATAATAGCATCTGCTGTAATTGCCAGTTGTTTTTCATAATTATAGAAGGGTACTTGTTCACCAACTGACTCTGGTGTAATCCATTGTGCGTGACATCCTAGGAAAACGTTTTCTTTATGCCATATTCGAATATCATCAGCAGGGTACTTTTGTAAGTCACTCACTAATCGTGTACCCTGTTCAATTGATACAGGTTCATTATTAAAGTGAATAATGCCAGTTATAGCGCTCATTTTTCCCTCCTAATATATGAAAAGTTAATACAAATACTATTTATATATTAAATTCGTTAAACATGCCTCTTTATCATTCTTTTTAAAGAACAAAACCACTTATTTTATTACCGTCTCAATTATTTACTTTAATTTGCTTGTAGATTAAGATTTTGATATTTAAAACCTAGCACCATATCCTTTTTATGTCAATTTAAACTGAGTATTCTCAAATGTTTTTCACAAAAAATTCATTATAAAGAACTTTTATTCGTACATTTACAAATCAAATTCCACTTTTACTTACTTTTTATTTCTTTCCTTCTAGAGCTTTTAAAACGCCTTGAATGACCCTTTGTTGATCTTCAACTAACATATTAGATCCTGAAGGCAAACAAACACCACTTTGAAATAGGTGCTGCGACACATCTTCATTTTTGCTGTGTGGATAATACTTCTTCCTTTTAAAGAGCGACTGTATATGAAGTGGCTTCCACGTAGGACGTGCCTCAATATTCTCTTCTGCTAAAATTCTCAACACTTTTCCAATAGAGATCCCGGATTCCTTTTCATCAATTGTCAATGTAGTGAGCCAACGATTTGAACGAGTATTTTCTAATTCAGGCATAAAATAAAATCCTGGTATGAAAGATAGCGCTTCGTAATACCGTTTATATATAGATCTTCTAGCTTTCACCCTGTCTTCTAACACTTCTAATTGTCCTCTTCCAATACCAGCTAGTATATTACTCATTCGATAATTATATCCTACTTCACTATGCTCATAATGTAGTGCTGGATCTTTTGCTTGTGTCGCTAAAAATCTCGCTCTTTCTAATGCTTCCACATCATCAGAAACAAGCATTCCACCGCCCGAAGTTGTAATAATTTTATTTCCATTAAATGAATAAACACCAAACTTTCCGAATGTACCGCTTGCTTTCCCTTTATATGTAGAACCTAGAGATTCTGCTGCATCCTCAATTATGGGAACATCATAATGATTACACAGCGAAAGAATTTCATCTAATTTAGCACTCTGACCATATAAATGAACAAGAATAACAGCCTTAGGTAATCTCCCAGCTTTATCAGCATCATGCAACGCAAGTTCTAGAGCTTGCGGTGACATGTTCCATGTTTCCGATTCAGAGTCAATAAATACTGGTTCAGCCCCCAAATAAACAATCGGATTTGCACTCGCTACAAAAGTGAAACTTGAACAAAATACTGTATCTCCCTTTTGAACATTTAATAATCGTAAAGCTAAATGAATGGCAGCAGTACCTGAACTAACCGCAGCACCACCTTTAACTCCTACAAAAGAAGCTAGTTCTCTTTCAAATTCATCTACATTTGGACCAAGAGGTGCAATCCAATTTGAATCAAAGGCATCTTTTATATATTTCTGTTCATGTCCACTCATATGTGGCGAAGAGAGATAGATTCGTTTTTTGTGTTGAATGGTTTGCATGTAAACACATCCTCTATACATATTTAAAATATTATGTATTTAAAAACATATGTTTTAATACAGGTATATCAGGAAGTCTTCTTAAATTATCTATTGTGTAATGCGCTTTATAATCTTGCTCAACTATAAGATTACGGTAAATTCCATCTTCTCTATTAATATGAACCGTTATCCAATTTAATTTTTTCGCAGTAATAAAATCCTTACTTAAATTATCTCCTATATAAACACATTGCTGATGTGGAACCTGTAGTTCCTTGCTTATTTTTTCATAAGGAAGTTGACTCGGCTTCCAATATTCTCTTCCAAGCTTATCAGTGAGAATAATCGAATGAAATCTCTCTTTTAACTTTAATGCGTTAATTTTTCTTTCTTGGGTAATTAAATATCCGTCGGAAATTAGTCCTATTTTTACGGTATTCGTTAAATTACTCAGCACCCAATCCGCTTCATCTAATAATTGAATATCCGGTTTATGGAGCCTATACTTTTCTATTAAGTTACTAATCAATTTTTCATCATACGCAATTTTTAACTTTTCAAGTGTTTTATTAAACACAAACTTTCTTTCTCCCGAATCAAATAATTGAATTGCTATATTATAAAATCCAATTTTCTTATAGTCCTCTTTAATCCAATCATCCACTGCTTTAAAGCCACTTACGACATAATCTTTTTCTTTATACAAAGTATCATCCATATCAAAAACAATTGCTTTAATCACCATGTTAAGTACTCTCCGTAAAAACTGCTTCATCATATCTAAGCATTGTTAAATTTTCTCTCCAATTGAAATCTTGCTCCGTAAACATTTCTCCTTGACACATTTCAATTGTCCATAATGGAAAATTCGCTCCCGCTTCGATCGATAACGGAATCCCTCCACCAAAACGAGGATTTATTTCAATAAACGTAATTTGTCCATCCTTCTTTTTAAAACATTGTAAAGTAATACACCCAATAGGATTAGGAAGAGCTTTTATTACAGCTTCTGCTGCTGTTATGATTTCAATATCCTTCTTGGTCATACCTTTACTTACCTCACCAGCTCGTGTCTCTATGCGCAATCTAGGTACGATCGTTTTTATATTCCCATAAAAATCTACCATGACATCTATAGTGTATTCCTCTCCTGAAACGTACTCTTGTATCATGGCGTTAGGTATATATCCCTTAAAAAATTCCAATTCCTTTTCATTCATTATTTTTGTTACACCTTTACTAGAACTGCCATCATAAGGTTTAATTAATAGTGGAAATTGATATTCTTTTCTTTCAATCTCCTCATCACTATATACTTTAGGTGTGGGGATATTATTAGAAACAAAGAAGTTATACGTGTATTTTTTGTTATTAGCAATCTCATTTAATTCTTTCCCGGAAACTAATACTTTTACATCAAGTTCTTTAAAAACCCGCTTATTTTCGGCTAAAAGAATCAATTCCGTATCAATTAATGGAATAACTAAGCCAATATTTTCTTTTTGACATATTTGTAATAGCTCTTCTATATAATTTTCTTCTATTACTCTCGGAACAATAAAATGCTTATCACTAAAATGAACAGTCGGGGCAGTTTCTTTTAAATCTGCAGTAATGATGTTCCCATTCATTTTTTCTTTCTCAAAAACTTCCTTAAATTTTTTTATTAAAGATACTCTCCTACCAGAACTAGTAAACAAGATATTCATATTATTTTTCATCATGTTTAATACTCCCTTTAAAAATTGGCATAGTTGCGTGGCTACCATTTTGTATGCCTTCTGATTTTAAGACTTTGCTAACAGTTAAATATAAAATTTTTAAATCTAGAAGAAAACTTTGATTCTCAACATACCATACATCCAGTTTAAATTTTTCGTCCCATGAAATGCTATTTCTTCCATTTACCTGTGCCCATCCAGTGATTCCAGGCTTTACATGATGTCTTTTAGCTTGTTCATTAGAATATAAAGGCAAGTATCCCATTAATAATGGCCGCGGTCCTACTAAACTTATATTACCTTTTACAACATTTATAAGCTGCGGCAATTCATCTAAACTATATTTTCTAAGAAATTTCCCAAACGAGGTTAACCTCATTTGATCAGGTAAGAGCTTATCATTCTTATCCCTTGCATCGGTCATTGTACGAAATTTGTAAAGATAGAATATTTTTTCATATAGTCCTGGACGTTGTTGCTTAAATATGATCGGAGAGCCTAGCTTAATCCTAACTAAAATAGCTACTATTAGAATAGGCAATGAGAGAATTAACAACAATGACAAAGCAACTAGCAAATCAAAAAGTCTCTTCATATATAATTATCCCCCTCATTCAAATTTTTCAGAGCGTTTTCCTAAACCATATCAATATAATAAATAAAAAGAAGGAAGGGCTACCGCTTCTCTTCCTTTCACTCTTGATTCTATTAAAAACAAATCATTTTTTATGTATGATGAACTAAGAAAAAGCACTATCGACCAATTAAAAATTAAGATAGGATATCTAGATACATATATAAGTTCTGGAAAAATTGACATATAACAAACATATAGATTGGCCATAAAAAAAATGCACCTCCAATTCTTAAAATGTAGCTAACATTTGAGGTGCGCTTCAGCTTATCAAAAGAAAAAAATAGCTTTTCTTTTTTTTATTAATAACTAAAAATGAATAACTACATTACTCGTTTATAAATCCGAATGTTTTGAATACTGCTAATGACCCAATTTCCTTCCATATAATATTATTATCAGTAACTACACTACTGGAAACTGATGAAAAGGTAGGTACATTTGTATATGACGTACCATCATTTAACGCTTCATATACATGATTACCCCAATTAATTCTACTACCTTTCGAATAATATTTAGATGCTACCCATGTTTGATTATTTGCATATCCGCCTGTCGTACAAATCCAGCCGACATATCCCCCGGCAGTCGGATTTGAATTTTTCACTTCTTGTCCTAATCTATAATAACCTGATGTTGGAATACTTGACATTCGGTAGTATGGATCCGTCACACCGTAAACAATATTTCCTTGCAGAAATTCTTTTCCTGTAATCATCATTGTTGCATTATTTAACACATTATTTTTCATTACAAGTTGAAGAGTATTACTTGCTGTTCTATTATCAATTCCTACTTGTGTTAAGTTCGTAGCAGTTACATTATTATTTTGAATTACCGCTTGTTTCCCCGCAAAAGCTACATCTAAAATAATAATAGCTCTTGAAAGAGTATCATTTGTAATTTTTATAACATTCCCACTTAATATAATATCATCAGACACATTTTGAATATTTAAGACTGTTCCATTTGTTTTTTCAATGTAACAATTAATCATTTTGAATGTTTTGAAATTATTCACTGTAAGTAACGTATTATTTATATCCGTACTAATGATCTTACATTCTCTTAATTCTAACGAATTTACTGTACTTGATTGTGCGCCTAAAAACACAATGTCTTTAAAGAAACAATTTGTATACGTTCCCGCAAATAAAGTTGGAGTTTTCACATTTTTAAATATTGTATTTTCAAAAATCCATCCTGGTTTAAATGTTCCTGCTGTTGAATAATTTAAATATAATACATCTTGTCCTTCAAATACGCAATTTGATATCGTTTGTGGTTCATTTTTCACTTCTAGAGTCCATTGAAACATCGTTGACAAGGAGTTAAGTTTATCTACATCATTAAAAAAGCGACAAGAATCAACCCTAACTACATATGGGAATGGTGTATCAATAATCATTTTACTGTTATAAAACACATTATCAAATATATTAATAGATCTGTTTGCATATACACCTTGAGCATTTATTTGTGCTCCATACACAGAATTATTAGAGAAAATAACATCTCCTGCTAAAAAGACCTTTGCTAGTCGGATATTATTCCCGCTTACAATTACTCTATCTGCACCACCATTAATCGATACCCCAACATAAGCACTTGAAAGAGTATTCATAAGGGAATTGTTTACTATATAAATAAATTTCCCATTGACAACAATAATGTTATATTTTTGATTATCATGAAAATTATTTCTTTCAATATAGATATATTGGTTCAAATCATATCCATCTTCAATATCAATTCCACTTTGTGGATCAGTACCTGCGATATGATGAATGTCATTATCATAAATATACACATTCTTTGCGCCAGCTACAGTAATCCCTTGTCTACGACAATGATGTAAGTTGCATTTCTCAATATAAGTATATTGAGAAAAAGAAGGGACCCGAACATTTATTAAACAATTTGCGGAAGCAGGAACAGTACTTTGATGAAGAACAATTTTAGCATAGCTTGCTCCATTAGGAACTTCTACTTCATCAAAAAATTGCACATTAATTTTAGCAGATATAAATGCGTTACTTAAATTATAAAAAATAACATCATAATAATCACATATTATATCGGTACCCAACCCGCCAAAGCCATTCCCATAAAGACCGAAATAACCATACTTTACAATAGCCGCTTGCTTCATATCAATTTGTAATTTGGAGCGTATCTTTGTCGTACTACTTACTAACGAACCATCTGTTGTACTGATTGAGCCTTGTTCAAATGAACTAGCTAATGATGTTGGAAATGGCGAAATCTGACCAAAAGTACTGTTAAGTGTAATAGCATCTCCTGTACAATTCAAAATCTCTAGATTATCTAAAGATACAAATCTTGTATTGTTCCCTCCATCGGCAACCTGAGTAAAACTCCCCACTGCAACGCCGTACCCTCCCTCATGTGTTCCTCCGCTAGTGTAATCATGCGTATCTTTATCTCCTTGGATAATACCATTTGTAACCCTAGAGTAAACTTGATTTTTACAGAAGCTCACAATCGCATATCCCGTCAAGTTATTTGTTTCCATTTTTAAAGTTGCACCATTCAAATTTAGCGTTAGGTAGCTTTGTGGTTCAATTGGTTTATTTTTATCAATCAAGTACGTTCCTTTTGGTAATACAACTTCTGTATATCCTTGTTGAGATGCCCACTTTAAAGCATTATTAATACCTTGCGAAGTGTTAACGGCATCAGTCCCATCATTTTTAGCATTCCATCTATTTAATTCAAGCAAATATGTGTTTGATTTAAATGTATCTTCTGGGCCTTTTGGAACCCATTTTGATTTTGTTCTATCATAAGTCAAAATATCATTATTCGAAGGCATCTTGCTCGTTACATCTACGTCACTAAGTTCTCCCAGATTAGCCAAATCAAATTACACCTCTTTCTTGTTTTCTATATATTATGTTTAGTGAGGTAAATTGATTGGATATTAATTATAGAGAAAAAAATAAAAACGGCTGAACATAAAGTGACTTTATATCTCAAATTTTTACCGTTAAACAGCCGAAAAGTTAAAATAACAAGAACAAAGACGTATAGTATGATAGCCGATTTACATGCTACATTTTTATTCTATTTATAAAATACTCTATTACTGATTTATCAAAGTTTTGATCAAATTTCCTTGCAAAATATTGATCTGAGCTTTCTATTGAATTGATATCTTCCAAAGTGAAGGTAATCGGATGATTTCGGTTTTTAAAAGTCTGGCCCCACCTCAAGTATATTAAATTATTATTTACAACTTGTGATTTGTACTCCGAATTCATTATTATTGTCTGAAAAAACCATTCATCTGGACATAAAGCATTTTTAAAAGCATCATAGTACCATTCATTTCTTTCTAAAAAATCTATAATATATCTTGCAATATCCAAAGGGATACAAAACCAGGATGAACCGTGATAAAGTGAAAACTCTTCAGGCAACTTATATGGGTTGGGAAATATATTAAATCCCCAACCATACAAACGCATAATTATTCTTCTAAAAACTCTAAAAGGATGAAATACATTGTATTGTTTCCTTGCTACCTTTGGCCAACTGATATTCTGAAAAGCAACATCTGAATTACTCCTTTCAATATGAGTTGCTGTCATAAATATTTTATTTTTATTATTTAATAGAAAATCTCTAAATCCGTTTTTCACCAATAAATCTTGACCACTCCTTAGGCACACAAAATCGTAACTTTTTTGTTTATCTAATACTTTTTTTAGCAACAAAATCGTAGCATCTACCTGGCTTATATCACCCCATTTTACGTCTATATTCTCATCCAAAACTTCTACATTAGGATTGTTTAATATTTTCTTACATAACTCATTGTGTGTTTTTTTATCAATATGAACAAATACATCGGCTTGTTCTTCTGAGATAATTTGGTCAATAAACCCATTTACTTGATCTGGATTTTTGTGGACTTGTAAGATATATGCTGTATGCGGAACCGTAGTATTCTCAATACGGTTCTTTGAAAATAATCCAGAAAATTCAGTTAGATGTGACTCCATACCTTTACATTCGTTCATAATTTCCTCCACTAAAATAAATTGACTAAATCCACACGTTCACTATATAAAACCATGAGAACTAATTTAAGTTAGATATTTTTTGTTTATTCATTTACATTTTCTATACCCGAAAGCTATTATTCCTCATATCACTCTTCAACTATTTTTAATATTTTTGGAATAAGTTTTTTTTATTAATAACTTAGATGAAATTTTGTTTACAATTTGTCTTACTATATCCCGTAAGTATTTAAACTCTTCATGTTTTCTAAACGTAATTAAAAAAATTACATTTGGAATAATAAGACACAAAATACTGCGTATTACTATATTTATAAATATATCGGTATAAAAGATGTTGCCAAGAGTATCTGTTATGATTACAGAAACAAAAACCAGAAATCCAAACAAACTATATCTAACAAAATATAATTTTACCGATTTTTTGAAAACAAATTTAAATATAACATATGGATCGTACCAAAAATAGGTACACAATCTGCTGATAACAGTGCCAAAAAATACACCTGCAATTCCTATTTGTTTTGCGAGAATTATAGAAGCTACAATATTTATAACAGCCGCTATAATAGGCCTGTATTTTCCTTTTTTAAATAAACCAGTGGTTTCTCTAAAAGTTGTAGAAGCATTTTGCATTCCAGCAGTGAAAAAATTCAATATTATGGCAAATATTATATACTTATTAAACACATAATGCTCACCTAACCACAAAGTTATAAATGGGTTTATTAAATTCCAAAGACAAACAGTACAGAATCCATATATCCAAAAATTAACAAAATTAAGTACGCGAAAAATAAAATATTGTGCATCTTCATTTTCTTTTACATTTAAATTTCCAACACTGGCAGTAATAGAATAAAACAAATAACCCAATAAAGTATTCAGTGTATTTAAAACCAGTAGATAATTCGAATAAATACCAACCCAAGTAATCCCAATAAATTTAGAGATAACAATATTATCAGTTCCATTAATTACCACACCGCTAATTTTGTATAACAATAGGGCATACAAATTTTCAAAGAAAAGCTTTCTATCTTCTTTAGATAATTTCGCTTTATTTTCCTCTTGTAGATACGGATATAGTTTATTCGCTTTATTCGCAATATACATATTTTCAATTACTCTTAATACCAGTTGGACCATTAATATTACAATATAATTTCCGATGATTATTAATAAAATGATTTGTAAAGAGTGAGACATAATTGTAAATATACTGTGTATTTTGGAAATAATGTGATTACGCTGATCAGCAATAATAATAGATTGTTTATACACAAAATAATATGATGAAACCGAACTCAATAAAAATAGCAGATAGATAATGTTAATATTACTAATTGTCGTCTCGCCATTCATTAGGTGAGGAAGAAATGGTAATAACGATAATCCTATCAATAAAACGATTAATCCTATTAATCTATATGCCTTTTGATATAAGTTCATTAATGCCTGTATTTTACAACTATCATTCTCAGCTAAGGGCTTATATAAACTGTAAATTATAGCCGTATCAAAACCTAAGTTAGCTAATGACAGCATAGTTAATATACTTGTAAAAAGTCCTTCCACACCTAGGTATTCTATACCTAGTGTATAAATAAAAACGGTTCTAACAATGAAACCCATACTAATACTAATTATTTGGCCCGACAAACCGAATAATATATTTTTCAGGGAATTTTGTATTCTCATAATAATACCTTCTACTTCTAATTGTTTTGTGCAAACATTCTACTTAATTTAGTACCAATCTTCCTCTTCAAAATAGGAAAGAACTTTATTACTCTATACTTAAGTAATGATTTTCTTCGCTGTGCTTTGAAATCATAATCTAAAAACCAATCTAGTAAATCTTTATATAATATATTATTATAATTTCCCTTCATTCGAACTTGAATTATATTCCAATAAATAACAATGAATGTATCTGTAAAAAACTTCACCTCATTATCCAAAGAAGTTTTAATGTACCGGAAAAGATCATTTGGAATATTAAAGCCATAACTTCGAGGATCTTGACCTTCAGCGATAATTCCCATAATAGTTCTCAAGCACTTTTCACATTTACAACAATTTTCTTCATTTTTAAAACATACTCTGATATTAACCAATTCCTTAATGGTCGAATAATGATCAACAACTACCTTAACCTTATTTTGCCTGTTGAGTTCATATCCATCGTGAAAAACCTGACCTGATGCATACCTTATTTCATTGTCCACTGTAGGGTCAGATGCACAAGTAACTTCATATAAAGGAGAATTAGAGCTTGCAATGTATATACATTTTATCTTAAGTTTGAAAGCTATTGGGATAGCTGCAGATATTATTGCTAAGCCATGGTGTAATCCATGCCACCATGTATCCTCTAATTTCCACCTAAAGTCATGATCAATATTTCCTGCATTTATAAAAGTACCATAATTAGATTGTATAAGGATGTTTTCTAATCCTTGGCATTTTGCAAAATTTATAGCGTTTTCTTTGTCTGCCTCCCACACATCACTTTCCTCTATATTATCTTCATGCCATCCGTATTCAGTAATTAATAATGGGTTTTTGTCCTTTATTCTTATAAATGTAGTAAGTGCATCAAGACCTCCACTAAATAAAGATGCTGCTTCGAGTTCAGGAGTATAGGTATTATCAATAATTTTATCTACAACAATAGAACCCTTAAACCTGACACTAGGAAACATATTTTGATATGCAGTTTTTATATTATTGAGACATTCATAAAAAGATTCATCTAATTCATTTATCAATATTGTTGAATCAGTGATCCACACAAGAGGAATTACATTTGAAACAAATGGAATAGCTAAAATACTATTTGGAATATCAGATATATCATAGTTGTATTCAAGGAACATATGATTATTTATTTTAAAATATTTTTGTAAATTCCCTTTAACGCTAAAAAAGTAATCAACCCTGTTATTTTTTACAACAATTTCACCAAGAATTATAGTATTCATTTTAGCCTCCTAATAAGTTACCTTTCAAATTCTTGAGTATTATTAATTTGAGAATTGTTTTAACCATTGATCTACCACTTCAAAATTCACCTTAACATCTGTTATTATTTTTGAGTTAATCATTTTTTCAAGATTATCAAAATCAGCTCTTTCGATTAAATTCAGATTATATGTCTCACTCATCCCTCTAGCTCTTTCGTCTATAGAGATAATGATTGTGCGCTTTTTATGTCGCATCGCAAATATCCCACCGTGTAATCTTGTTCCAATATAATCAATATCTGTATTGAGCACTTTTTCATAAGCTTCTATATTAGGTGGAACAACTTTTATATCTTCTGTATGACTTAAACTTTCAAAATATAAAAAATCACTCGCATCCTGTATCCAAAAATAAACATCTTTATAATTTCTTCTCAGTACATCTATTAATAATTGATCTTTTACTAGGTCTTTCGAATGATGAGTGAGTGTAAAAATAACTGAATCTGATTTTTCGGTTGGAATCTCTTTACAGAACTCAGGTGTAAGAGACCACATTGTTGCACAACCTGTATTTAAAGCCTTTAACCCCATTTCTTCTAAAATTTTTTTTGTTCTTTCATCTCTAACACTATGTATATATTCATGTGATAAAACTTTTTTATATAACATTTTTGTATATGCGTTTATCTTATTACCTTTCCCTGCACCTACACCAACTAGAATACTACCTTTCAAAGGACCGTAATTGAACATATTAATATTCCACTGTGGGAAATGAGTAAGCATGTCCATTGTAAGTAAATTTGAACCACCTACAAATTTATATTTAGCATTACTATAAAGCTTTACCCTATGTGATCCTCTTGCTACTTGATACCAATGAAATGGTGAAACATGAGTCGGTAGTGTTAAAACATATGCATTTTTAGTTATATCAGACAACTGATACCTTACACACTTCATTATTATGTCATCCCCCTTGTTAAGAGAACCGACCGACGTATCTAACACTAAAACATTATCCATGAAAATAATACCTCCAAGTATATTTTAAAAATCAATAAAAGATTTTTAACTTTATAACTTAAACTATTATCACTCAATTAGCCTATATATCTTTTCTACTTCTGCTTCATTACCATAATTCCGTTGACTAGCATTATTTACAATTTTATTTCTAAAATCGACATCATCAACCAGTTTTTTTATCCCTTCGATAATCCCATCAATACCCGTTGGACAAATACACCCATCTACTCCATCCTCTAGCTGACTTTTAGCAGTTGGAAAATTAGTTATAAGTACAGGTTTCCCAAGAATCTGTGCCTCCCGAACTGTCACAGCCTTTCCTTCATACCTAGATGGTTGTACATATATATCACACGCTTTTATATAGGGATAAGGATTAATCTTTTTGCCCAGCAGAAAGAATCTATCCTGAATTTTCAGTTTATTTATCAATATTTTAAGCTCAATCTCTTGAGGGCCATACCCTACAATATACCACTCAACATCGTATCCCTGATCTAATAATTTCCGAAAGGCATATATAGCATCATCAATCCCTTTAGCGTGTGAAAGCCTGCCTACAGTTACAAGCTTTATGCGATTAGGAGTTAATGGCATTACATGCGTAACATCTTGATTCGATTGTTCACGTACAAACTCAGGAGATATAATATTTTCGATAATATCTACTTTTTTATTCATATAAGGAAAGGTACTAAGAAATGAATCCCTACAACTTTCAGAAACCGCTACGACCTTATCCATTTCTCTCCACATTTGATACTCCATACGTTTATTCAGCGGTATGTTTAAGTAGTCTGTATGAATCCAACCAATCTTCCTTTTCGCTCGAACCTTACTTCCTATGAAATAATGAGGCCATAAAAAACTAATTGCAGCGTCATATTCTTCCTCTAATCTCGGAAGATATGATAGGGACATTTTCCACCCGTATTGAATAACCAAGTATCCTGGTTCTTCACTCTTTATACACTTACCATGTAAAGTACCCATCACCCTTGCTATCAATCTGATGATCCCCATAGATGTATTACCCTCCTGCAGTATTTGCCCAATAGATTTTCTAAATGTAGTGTATTGAGATATTTCTGGTAATAAATTTGGTTCTTTTGGTAATAACGAGAAAAATTCCCCCTCATGTTTAAATAACATTAAATCTACGTCATATCTGTTGTAATCAATTTTATTTAGTAGTCCAATCAGACTCCGTTCTACACCACCGATTGCCATGTCAAAAGAAGTGATTAATATTTTTTTCTTTTTCATCATCAAATACCTCACAAAATTAATTATCAACTTCTATCATTCCTTATGATAGCCCCCTATTTTTCTTTACAAATATAATCCGGATTGGTTTATGTAACATGTTGATGAAACACAATTATCTTATATATTCCTCTCACTCTATTCCATATAACGATAACCAATCAGGAATATTATTTTTAATATCAAAACCTAATTTTGATATATTGTTAATTATCTTTGATCTTTCAGGTTTTTCTTTTAATAAAGCTTTATTAATTTCTCCAGACCATACTTGAAGCTTTTCATCTAAGCTAATAAATGACATTATCCCTAAGCCCATATCAGTATTTTTAGGTATTGTATCCGCAACAATACAAGGTGTACCTGAACATTGCGCTTCTAACGTTACAATACCGAAACCCTCGAATAAAGAAGGAAATAAGAAAACATCGAATGCTTTCAACAGTCTCGGTATATCCTTCCTCACACCTAAAAATCTTATATTGTTGTTAACCCCCAATTCTTTTGCCTTCAATTCAATAGAGCTTTTTAACGGACCATCACCTACTAAAACAGCGATAAAATTTACATCACTCTTTAATATTTCTTTTAGAACTTGTAGGATAAAAATATGATTCTTTGATTCTGAAAACCGACCAATATGACCTATTATTTTCACCTCATCTGGTATATTAAGCTCTTTTCTCACACTGGCAACATCCCTCATGTCCACATCAGTAAATTGGTTAATATCTATTCCATTTTTGATTAATTCTATCCTATTATCATTAATTATTCTTTTACCAAATAAAAAACGTGCAGCTTCAATACTACATGCACAATAATCCGTTCCAGCATATTTAATAATCAATTGCAAAACTTTTAGAGTAATTTGCGCTTTAATTCCAACTCCTTGAGACCAATTATTACTGTGTGAATGACAAACCCTTTTTTTTATACCTACCATTTTCGCAGCCACTGCAGCAAAGCCACCTTGATAATCGGTATGTGCATGTACGGCTACATATCGATTATCAGACATTATCTTTGTAAGTTCTTTAATATATGCAAAAGGCCCTACTTGACCTAGACTTGGAATTCTATAAACTTTACCACCTAATACTGCAATTTCTTTATCATAGTCACACTTTTCAGTTCTGTGTGAAACAAAATCAAATTGAACTTTTGATTTGTCTATATTTCTATATACATTCATTAGTAGCGTTTCAGCACCACCTCGATTCATAGCACTGACAATGTGCAAAACTCTTGTGGCCTTTTTAGCCTTAACCATTGAAACCTACCCCAATCCTATAATCAATTCCATATATTGAACCTTTATTATCCCAAAAAGTGACTCTTATAAATAATCCGCAAAGTAATGACATGCTCATATACAAAGTAAACAAAGTAACATACTAAAATTGCATAATAGACAAACTTCTGATCTTTTTCAGTGAACAGCTTTACAACCCAAGAAATTAATATTAACTGGTATAATCCAAAATAAATAGCAAACCTTGCAAAAATCCAATTTTGTGTTGAAATAAGCATAAAAACTGCACCTAGTAATGCCATATTTACAATATAATCACTCTTTGGAAATAATTCTTTCAGTCTTTCCCTACCCAAGAACGCAAGTATGAGTGGTGCAGCCTCAACAACAACTCTAAGTATATTAGCACCACCTTCATGAAAATCTTTGTAATGACCATATTGAGTATCCCCTATCGCTGCAAAGAAAATCTCAGAAAATTGATTAAACCCTATAACGATAAGCACCGCTAAAAATAGAAGGATAAACGTTGTTGTTGACCAAGCTTTTCTGCGAATTAGAAAATATATTGGTATGAGAACAAGCGCACTCTGATGAAATGTTGATGCAAGCAGAACAATAAAAATATATTTTTTCCAGTTACCATCAAGAATATATTTGGTCGCAGCAAAAACAATAGCAGCAGCTAAATATTGCCTAATCCCATTCATTGAGGTTAAGTACATCCCAGACGTGATATAGACATATAAACTTAAGTCAATTAACCTTGAATACTTATATAGAACGAATACGATTAGTACATTTGTTATCAATGCCGTAACAAAAACCATGACCTGAGGGTCCTCGGTATACTTTTGTAAAATCATTTGCAAAATATTAAATCCCATATCTTTATTATTTTGGATGTATTCCCAATTAAACTCCGTAGATGTGTATGCATGCATATAAAAATAAGTATCCCCAATATTAGTTCTAAGCCCTGACACTAATATAAGAGATAGAGCTGCCATCAAAATTAAAAACTGATTCGGCTTTATCGATGTAAGACTATTAGTAACAGGTATAGCAAAATACCTGGCAAAAAATGCGAGTATGAATACTATAGCAAGATTCATCCAAAGTATAGTCATTATTATTCCCTCTCATTTACTTACTAAATACTTCTCTATATGTTTACTTTCATTTTTGTTTTCATTGTAATGTAACTATAAAGGATCACCCCAAATGGTAGTGCGCACAGTGTTAGTCCTTTACATGGTGATTCTTGTATAAATCTCTTATTTTTTGCTATGAAACTACTAGATACATAATGTATAGCTTGCTTATACTTAAATAGTCGATTAGCAAATGGCAATTTCATAAGTTCCTTGCGATAAAAAGCAAACCCTCTTGGATTTTTACGATATTGATTTAGCATGTTCATTGATGATCCATCAGCCATGTATTCCACATAACAAAGTGCCTCATTCATCAATAACATCTTATACTGTTGATCTAACATATAGTATTTATACGCTAACCCTACATATTTTTCATTTTTAAAAATGGGGTATGGATATTTCTTAGTCAATTCCGTGCGATAGACCAATTTTTTATCACCTGTGACACCATATTTGTTATAAAGATCAAAAAGTGTGGAGTATTTAAGGTTCTCCGGTAACTTTGAGCCAATTATTTGCCCATTTGTATACAAGTCCAGTCCAATTATTCCACTAACTTCATCATTTCCATTGCGACTCCAAAAAGAAAGGATTTTTTCTACAGCATCATCTGGCATATAGTCATCAGAATCAATACAAACATTTAACTCCGTTTCAATCATTTCATATGCAGTATTATGAGCACCATGCATCCCTTGATTTTGTTGCCAATGATACATAATTTTGATATGTTTTTCAGCTATCCAACTATCCACCAATTCTTTTGTGTTATCACTAGATCCGTCATCTATTATTAACCATATAAAACTCTTACATGTTTGACGTTTTAAACTCTCATAACAATTTGTAAGACAATACGCTCTATTATAAGTAGGGGTGAAAATCGTTAACTTCTCCATCTTCCTCACCTCGAAAGCACTGAATAATAGTCTTGAGTTAATTCTGCTGTATGTTTTATATCGTAGCCATTTTCTAAAAATACTTGAGCTGGTATTTTTCTCGAAAAATTACTAATTTCTATATTTTTCATTTTTTCTATCCAAGCCTTTTTATCTGTTAGAGGAACATGTTCAACTAGGTTCATTCCCAAGTCCACTTCTTTCGTAATTGCATCTGATATAATACAAGGTAAACCAACTCCTTGCGCCTCTATGAGAGTAAGTGGTAATCCCTCATGTATGGATGGAAAAACAAATGCATCAAATGCTTGAAGTATCCTCTCTATATCGGCTCGTACCCCAAGAAATCTTATATGATTCTCCAAATTCAATTCCCTTACTTGATTTTCAATTTCCACACGAAGTGGCCCTTCGCCAGCTAATAAAAGCATTGAATTTGGCCTAAATCGAGTTAACTGCGCGAATAATTCTATAAGGTAGCTATGATTTTTTTGGTGAGCAAACCGTCCAACATGACCAATAACAATAGCATTTTGCTCGATTTGTAATTCTTCTCTTACTTGTCTTCGCATTTCTGAACAGAACAAAAATCTATCGCAATCAATTCCATTCTTTAATATTCTAGCTACATCGGCTTTATCCGCAAATAGCCATCTGGCAGCAGCATTTGAACATGCTAACAAATGCGTTGCACATGTAACTATAGATTGTCCTGCATACCATTTATAAATTTTTGCAGCAGTACCACCTTCACTACTAGTATTATGACTATGCGCAATCCTAACTGGCACCTTCGCTTTTTTAGCTGAACGCAGTACAAAACCGCTCATTTTATCCATATGTGAATGAACGATTTTATATTGTGGATGAGAGTTAAAGAAAGTATCTAGTGCTTTTATATATCCTCTATGACCAACATCTGTAACGTATGGAATTCGATGAACTTTTCCGCCTAACTTTACTACCTCTTCATCAAATACCCCCTCTTTACAAGTTAAAAAATCAAATTGTACTTTTGAGCGGTCTATATTACGATACAAATTCATAATTAAAGTTTCGGCTCCGCCCCTATTCATATTTACGACTACATGTAATACCCTTAATGGAGTGCCCAATTTAAATCCTCCATTTCATCCATATATGTTGTATAAATTTCTTTTTTCTCTTTCAATACTTTATTAACTGAATATTCATTTGTAATACTAGTACGTCCAAACTGTCCAAACTTTACTTGTAACTTAGTATTTTTAGAAATAGAATCTATACTTTCAGACATCGCCTGTATATCATCGCGATCTATAATCCAACCATTTTTATTATTAATAATTAACTCCCTATGCCCCCGGTTATCAGTAGCTACAACCGGAAGTCCACAAGCCATAGCTTCCATAATATTAACGGGTAAACCTTCTCGGTAACTCGATGCAACTGCAAGGTCACACATTTGAAGTAAAGAGGCTATATCATTTCTATAACCAAGAAAGTGCACCTTATTACTCACCCCAAGTTGAGTAGCTAGTTTTTTGCATTCTTCCATTAGCGGCCCTTCACCAGCAAATAAAAGCTTCGCCTGCGGAATTTCATTTTTTAATTGTGCTAATACACGAATTAAAAAACTTTGATTTTTATTCTTATTAAATTCAGCAGCATAAAACATTAAAAAATCTTGTGGATTATAGTCAAATTTTAGCTTTAATGCTTTTTTTTCCGTTTCAGTTACTGGGGTAAATCTTTCTATATCTACCCCTACACCATGAACGAGTTTAATATCTTTCGCTTGAAAACGATGTTTAACTGCTAAATTGTAATCTTCCTGGTTAATTGTTATAAGACAATCTGTATTGATTGCTAAACTTCTTTCAATTGGATAATATAGAAGCCAATTTATGAATGATGCTCCTTTACAAAAGTGAAATCCATGCGCCGTATAAATGACCTTTGTCCCTTCCCTCCGTGCTTTCCGAGCAGCTAGACGAGCAATTGCCCCTCCCATAGGTGTATGACAATGAATGATCTTATATTTATTTTGATGAATAATTGATTTTAGTTCTTTATATGCGTGAAGGTTTTGTATACTAAGAGGTGATCTTTGAAGAGGAATATTATATTTTTGAGTTACGTACGGAAGATGTATATTCCCATTCGCTGCAACATGTACTTCCCAGCCTTGGTCTGCAAACCATTTCAAATACGGTAAATGAAAAGCCTTAAAATGATAATCTACAGTTGCACAAAACAGAACTTTTTTAGACACCATCCCACGCACCCGTCTTATAATATTTTTTTGTTATTAACCTGATACTGGTATTAATAGTTTTAAAGTTTTACGCTGATTCACTAAATGTAACAATCGCTTTCTTAACTCTAATTCATTTAATTCTGTATATTCAGAAATTATTTTCTCTATTTCTTCTATACGAACATTCATTTCTTGACCTACATAAATTCGCGGGTGAACTTGTTTCTCATTCATTTCATCTTCTTTTAGTAATTCTTCAAACAGTTTTTCTCCTGGGCGTATACCAGTAAATTCTATCCCTATTTCATCCACAGAGTTTCCTGATAATCGAATGAGATTTTTAGCAAGATCAACTATTTTTACTGGTTCTCCCATGTCCAGTACAAAAATTTCTCCACCTTTAGCTAATGCACCAGCTTGTACTACAAGTCTAGATGCCTCCGGAATAGTCATAAAATAACGAACCATATCTGGATGCGTAACTGTAACTGGTCCACCCTTTTGAATTTGCTTCTTAAATAACGGGATAACACTCCCTCTACTTCCTAACACGTTTCCAAATCGTACAGTAACAAACTTAGTATGACTTATTTTATCTTTATGCTGTATGACCATCTCAGCTATTTTCTTTGTCGCACCCATAACACTCGTCGGATTCACTGCTTTATCCGACGAAATCATAACAAACGTTCCTACCCCATTTGTTCTAGCTGCTTCTGCTATATTCATAGTCCCAATTACATTATTTTTAACAGCCTCTTCAGGATTGTTTTCCATTAACGGTACATGTTTATGTGCAGCTGCATGATATACAACATCCGGACGATGTTTATTCATTATTAAAAACATCTTCTTTTTATCTTGAATATCTGCGATTTCTGGAATAAATATACCTTTCTTATCATTGTATTTTTCATTTAATTCCATTTCTATTGAATAAATACTGTTTTCTCCATGTCCTAATAAAACCAATTTTTTCGGCTTAAATTTCGCAACTTGTCTACAAATTTCAGAGCCAATTGATCCTCCTGCACCAGTAACTAAAATGACTTTATCCGTTATATAATCTGAAATGATATCCACATCTAACTCTACAGGGTCTCGTCCTAATAAATCTTCTACTTGAACATCTCTGAATTCATTTACTGAAACTTTACCTGTTACTAAGTCTTCTAGCATTGGAAGAATTTGAGTTTTCACATTTGTTTTTAGACAATCTTTCAAAATAACATTTCTATCTCTCTTATTTAACGAAGGAATCGCTAAAATTATCATTTCAATATTCAGTTTTTTAATAGCGTAATCAATTTGATTCATACCACCAATTACCGGAATCCCCCATATATCAAGATTATGTTTTTTGATATTATCATCAATAAACGCAACCGGCATTAATTCTGTGGCATTATTCTTCAACAACTGTCTTGCAACCATTGTCCCAGCTGATCCAGCACCAACAATTAACGTTCGTTTCTTATTACCCTTTTTCACATAATAAATATCTCTGTACATTCTCCAAATAAAGCGAGAACCACCAATTAATAAAATATGAATCATCCAAGTTACAACTAGCAATCGAAAATACATTTTTTGCATGATCAATTGTTGCACAACTGCGGTAGTAAGTATAGAAAATGTAACGACCTTGCATATAATTAACAACTCTCCTACACTCGCATATTCCAAAGCTTTTTTATACAGTTTATAAATAAAAGCAAATAGATGGTGACTAACTAATAAAGTAATAGAGCTAACAACTGATGATAAGGTGATAACACTGAAACTAGCATTTACAAAAAAATAACTAAAAAAAATAGCACTTAATACAATCAGTGAATCCATTAAAAGCAATAACGATATCCTCCGACGATACGTCATGTAACTTCCTCCTTTAATCAATCCCTTACTTAACTCTTTCAAATTTAAAGTTTCTAACCATATTCTCTTTATGAAAAGCACATAGTTAGAAACTTTAATAAAACATGGGCATCTAACCCTCCCTCACATTACACTTTTGATGACTGGCATCTAAGGTTGTTTTCACAACCCACAGCATAATCGAGTGCCTCCATTGATAGCGGTTAGGAGACATCACCACATCACAGTTCTATCATCATTCTTTATAACGAACATTTATATGCACAACAGTTAAATCAAATACTCTAAATTACGTTTATACTTTCCCATTCAAAATTGCACCCAATATTCTACTCTTCGTAAAACTTAGTGCTCTTTTCGTTTCAAGTGCATCTTCGTTCACAGTACGATTATATCGGATCACCAATAATACGCCTTCACACTTATCGGCTAATACACTCGTGTCCGTCACTTCTAATACAGGTGAAGAATCAAATAATACGATATCATACCGTCCCATTGCCTTTTGAATTAACATATCCATCGCATCGGAACTAAGTATTTCAGATGGATTGAATGGTACTGGACCACTAGTTAATACATCCAGACTTTCCATCTCTGTTTTTTTCACAACACCTTCTAGATTTGTTGTTCCGTTCAATATATCAGTTAATCCAATTGTATTTTCTACTCCAAACATTTCATGAATCATTGGTGTTCGTAAATTCGCATCTATCACCAATACTTTCTCACCTTTTTGCGCTATTGAGACTGCTAAATTTACTGTAATCGTTGATTTCCCTTCACCGTACCTCGGTGAAGTAACAACTATCGTTCTGCTTTTGTGATTAGATGAAGATAATTGAATGTTCGTTCGAAGCGAACGATACTGCTCCGAAATTTTCGATCTTGGGGCGGTATACGAAATTATACTTTCTCCTTTAACTTCATTTGTTTTTCGTCTATTTTTGTATGCCACTCCGTTCCCTCCCTCAATAACACTGTATTTTTCCCACTAAATTTATCTCTCGTATTCTTCTTATTCATTTTAGAAATCCCACCCAAAACAGGGATATCTAACAATTGTTCAATTCGTCGTTCTGATTTGATTCTCTCATCAAGTGAATCCAATAAAAAAATAAAACCGATACTGAGCACCATACCTAATGTGAATGCAATTAGTATCGTCTTAAAGTGATTTATATTTATTGGCATCGAATATTTTTGAACTGGATCCTCTGGCAATATACTCACATTATTAAAATTCAGTATATTCGCTACTTCTTTCTTATAAACAGCCGCTGTAGTATTCGCGATTTTGTGCGCAAGCACAGGATCTATATCCACTACATTTATCCTCATAATCTGGGAGCCTTGTACACTTTCTGTACTTATTTGTCCACTTAATGCACCTGCAGATCTGTTAATATTCAATTCAGCAGCTACTTTTTCTAATATTACAGGCTCATTTACCATCGCTTTCAATGTATTCATCGTTTCGGCATTAGCTTGAATAATAACCCTTGCTGAGGAGGCATACAAAGGCGTTTTCATATACATACTATACATAGCTCCTCCTACCGTCGTGAGAGTCGTAAACAATAGCAGTATCCACAACCTTTTCCATATTACATTAAACAGATTTTTCAAATTTATTTCCTTATTCATTACTTCTCCTCCTCATTTAATACCAATGAGATTCCAGTTTAATATTCCATAAAAAACCAAAAACAAAGTTGTTACTTTCTATTTTTCAAATATACAAACGTTTCTAATTAATGCCATTTTAGTTCTTTATATAGAACGAGTCAATATAAATTATTTTTGTTTAATCACTTCTTAATTACACCTCAAAAATTACGACAACATTCTTCATAATCCACTGTAGATAAATGACGAAAACACCCTGATACCGTAGTATCAGGGCTTTTTTTCTTTGTATCGAAACCGATTTCAGCAAGGTATTTTTCCCCATCGAAATAGATCGTATATATTAAATAAATCACTTTTTCAAATGATATTCATTTCTCATAATTATTAGCACATTTATATTGCTCCAATAAAAATGCTCGATAAATACAAAAACCTCAACATGTTATATTTCCGAATTTGAAAAGTACATGAACAATGTTTTAGAATATTTTTTTGTGGCTGTTTTTCATTTGGCAACCACATGACGTTATAACAAAAGAGAAATAAAAAACCCTTGATACCAGTTGTATCAAGGGTTTAAGTCTCTTAGTATAGAGACATATATTGATCGCGTTCCCATTGGTGAACTTGCGTGCGGAAGATATCCCACTCAATCTCTTTCGCTTCGATGAAATGCTCAAGTAAATGAGCTCCTAGTGCATCACATACTACTTCGTTCGCTTGTAATGTAACTAATGCTTGCGCTAATGTTGCTGGTAAGTCAACGATACCTGCTTCTTCGCGCTCTTCTTTTGTCATTACGTAGATGTTACGGTCTACTGCAGCTGGTGGAGTTAATTTGTTTTTAATTCCGTCAAGACCTGCCGCTAATAATGTAGCCATTACTAAATATGGGTTTGCAGCCGGGTCAACACTACGTACTTCTACGCGTGTACTAATACCACGAGATGCAGGAATACGTACTAATGGGCTACGGTTTTGTGCAGACCATGCTACGTAACAAGGAGCTTCGTATCCAGGTACTAAACGCTTGTAAGAGTTTACAGTTGGGTTTGCTACCGCTGTAAATGCTGGTGCGTGTTTTAAAATACCTGCGATGAAGTGACGAGCATCATCACTTAATTGTAAATCACCGTTTTGATCGAAGAATACGTTCTCACCATTTTTGAATAGTGATAAGTTACAGTGCATACCTGAACCGTTCACACCGTATAATGGTTTTGGCATAAATGTTGCGTGTAAACCGTGTTTACGAGCAATTGTTTTTACAACAAGTTTGAATGTTTGAATGTCATCACATGAGCGAATTGCATTTGCATATTTAAAGTCAATTTCGTGTTGACCTGGAGCAACTTCATGGTGAGACGCTTCAATTTCAAAGCCCATTTCTTCAAGCTCAAGAACGATATCACGACGACAGTTTTCCCCTAGATCCATCGGCGCAAGGTCGAAGTATCCACCGTTATCGTTTAATTCTAATGTTGGATTTCCTTTTTCATCAACTTTAAATAGGAAGAATTCTGGCTCTGGTCCAAGATTGAAATCTGAGAATCCTAAAGCTTCCATTTCTTTTAATACACGTTTTAAATTGTTACGTGGATCTCCTTCAAATGGAGCACCATCTGCAGTGTAAATATCACAGATTAAACGAGCTACTTTACCTTTTTCAGCTGTCCAAGGGAAAATTACCCAAGTATCTAAGTCTGGATATAAATACATATCAGATTCTTCAATACGCACGAAACCTTCAATAGAAGATCCATCAAACATCATTTTGTTATCAAGAGCTTTTGTTAATTGGCTCACTGGAATTTCTACGTTTTTAATTACTCCTAAAAGGTCCGTAAATTGTAAACGGATATACTTTACATTCTCTTCTTTCGCCAAACGGAAAATATCTTCTTTTGTGTACCTAGCCATTATAAATTCCTCCTTAGTCCCTCTAAACACCTTCAGAATCAGTTATCTTTAGTGAAAAAATCTTGAAATGTCACCTTGTCGCAATGAAGTTCGATTAAATCTACCTGTATGCTGTAGTTCATCTCGAAGTATTTTGCGAAGCTCGGTTTTTGAAATTTCTTTCGTTTCTTCTTTTACTTTCACTGCTTCTGTTTGATTTTCTTTCATTAGTAACACTTGTTTAATACCAGCCATATTCAAGCCTTGATCTAATAAATCTTTAATCTCTAACAACTTATCTACATCGTTAAATGAAAATAATCTACGATTCCCCTTTGTACGGGTTGGAGAAACAAGATTATGCTCTTCATAGTAGCGAATTTGACGTGCAGACAATTGTGTTAAATCCATAACAATACCAATAGGAAACAGCGGGGCAGAACGTCTATCTTCTTTCATCGTTTCAGTTCCTCCTTCGCCTTAACTGCTTCTCATTTTATATCATGTTATGTTTAGTGTCAATAGATGTTAGCTTTTCTTACATGATTTTTTATAAATTTTTTCATTCTTTTTTCTAATGGCACAAATCAATACTTTCATACGAAAAAAAAGCCGTCAAAATCGACAGCTTCCCTTTAAGAAATTGTTAACAAATTCTTTTCCATTAATTCATCAATTGCAGAACAAATCGCAATTTTAACATGCGAATATGTTAATCCACCTTGCACATATGCAACATAAGGTGGTCGAATCGGGCCATCCGCAGACAATTCAATACTCGCACCTTGAATAAACGTTCCTGCAGCCATAATCACATCATCTTCATAACCCGGCATATAGTTTGCATACGGAGTGAAGTGAGAATTAATCGGAGATGCATATTGAATTGCTTGGCAGAACGCAATCATACGATCTTTGTCATCAAATTGAACAGACTGAATTAAATCTGTTCTTGACGCATTCCATGCTGGCGATGTATTCATCCCTAACTTTTCTAAAAATGCAGCTGTAAAAATCGCACCTTTCAGCGCTTGCCCCGCAACATGCGGCGCTAAGAAGAAACCTTGATACATTTCTTGCAAACTGTATAAAGATGCCCCCGCTTCCGCACCAATCCCTGGAGATGTTAAGCGATACGCACAAGCTTCAACATACTGTTCTTTCCCTACAATGTAACCGCCAGTTTTAACGATTCCACCGCCCGGATTCTTAATAAGAGAACCCGCCATTAAGTCCGCACCAACATGACATGGCTCTTTTTCTTCAATAAACTCACCATAACAGTTGTCAACAAATACAACAACATCAGGTTTAATTTCTTTAACGAACGCAATCATCTCTTTAATTTGCGAAACAGTAAACGACGGACGAGTAGCATATCCTTTTGAACGCTGAATACCGATCATCTTTGTATTACTATGAATCGCAGCTGCAACAGCTCCAAAATCAACAAACCCCTCCTCAGTTAGCGGAACTGCATTATAGCCAATATTATATTCTTTAAATGAACCTACACCTTTTCCGCGCACACCAACAATTTCTTCTAACGTATCATACGGTTTCCCCGTAATGTACAACAATTCATCACCAGGACGTAAAATACCAAACAAAGCCGTAGAAATAGCATGCGTACCCGAAATAATTTGAGGACGCACAAGACCAGCTTCAGCTCCAAATACATCAGCATACACTTTTTCTAACGTATCACGACCAATATCATCATACCCATAACCTGTCGTTGGAATAAAATGCGAATCGCTAATTTTATGTTTACGAAAACTTTCTAATACACGAAATTGATTACTTTCGATTACCTCATCCGCACGCTTATGTACTTCAGTAATTTGACTTTCTACTTCTTTTACGATTAGAGCAATTTTTTCTCCATTTTTCAAACGATCAAACATTTTTATTTTCTCCTTCTTCCACTAAAAATCTCTTTAATTGCCCATTAAATGACGAATGAGCAAATATATATCCTGTACAATCATATACAAATTTATCTTCTAGAAACTCCATCTTTGTTAACAGTGTTTCCGTTTTTAATAACGTTAACAACTTACCTTCACTCGGAGGAATTTCCGCTTGATAACGCCCCATTTCTTCTTTCATTTTCTTTTCTATCGCTTCTTTTATGTGTAATAAATCACTTTCCTCAAAAGCACTAGTCATTAAAAAGTCATTTTTCGGAAATGGGATAAAGTTTTGATGTAATTCATCTTTTTTATTATATAACGTAATAATAGGAATATGATTAATTTCAAGGTCCGACAATAATTGTTTTACTGTCTGCTCATGACCTATATAATTAGGATCTGCCGAATCAACTACATGTAAAATAACATCCGCTTCACCGGCTTCTTCTAATGTCGACCGAAAAGCAGCGATCAATGACGTAGGTAAATCTTGTATAAAACCAACCGTATCAGTCAAAAGTACGGTATAACCCGAAGGTAACGGCATCTTTCTTGTTGTCGGATCTAACGTCGCAAATAATAAGTTTTCTTCAAACGTATCAGCTTCCGTTAATCTATTAAACAATGTAGATTTCCCTGCATTTGTATACCCAATTAACGAAACTTGAAATACTTTATTATCTTTCCTTCTCTCACGATATCTTTTCCGATGTTCCACAACAACCGCAAGTTGTTTCTTTATTTCATCAATACGAGATCGAATGTGACGACGATCTGTCTCGAGCTTCGTCTCCCCAGGCCCTCTCGTACCAATACCACCCCCAAGGCGCGATAACGACAGACCTTGTCCCATAAGACGTGGCATTGTATATTGTAATTGAGCCAACTCTACTTGAAGTTTACCCTCTCTCGACTTCGCTCGTTGCGCAAAAATATCTAGTATGAGCTGCGTTCGATCAATTACTCTCGCCTCTAGTACTGAGGAGACATTTCGAATTTGACTCGGTGTTAACTCGTTATTAAATATTATTACATCTGGTTCTAATTCTTGCGTTAGCATCGTAAGTTCTTCTAACTTACCTTTTCCTATATAAGTCGCCGGATGAAATTTCGGGCGTTTTTGCGTTGTTGACACTAACACTTCTGCTCGAGCAGTTTTCGCTAGCGATGCAAGTTCTTTCATGGAATGCATAAATTTTTCATCATCATCTTGTGGCAATTGACACCCTACCAATATGACTTTTTCTTTTTCTTCCATCAAATATGTTCACTCATCCTTTTCGAAATTTAAACCTTCTAATATAATAGCAGAGGAAGCACATTTCATCTAGTTAGCGGGGGAGAAAATTCATGGCATGGGAGATTTTTAGCATCATAGGCACAATTGCTTTCGCACTAAGCGGAGCCATTGTTGCAATGGAAGAAGATTATGATATTTTCGGGGTGTATATTTTAGGAATGGCAACCGCATTTGGGGGAGGTGCCCTTCGTAATTTACTAATCGGTTATCCGATTGTCGCGTTTTGGCAACAAGACATGTTATTCCAAATCGCACTATTATCAATGACTATTATTTTTCTTTTTCCAAATAAATTAATTAGACATTGGAAGAAGTGGGAAAACATCACGGATGCTATTGGCTTGTCAGCGTTCGCCGTACAAGGAGCATTATATGCCCAAAAATTAAATTTACCAATTAGCGCTACAATCGTAGCAGCTGTTTTAACTGGTATTGGCGGTGGTATCATCCGCGATCTGTTAGCCCGCAGAAAACCACTCGTCCTTCGAGCTGAGGTATATGCATTCTGGACGATTCTAGCAGGTTTCTTAATCGGCGCTCAAATTATCGTTAGCGATTGGGCTCTATACACCTTATTCATTTTAATTGTTTGCTTCCGAATGATTTCTATTCATTACAAATGGCATTTACCGCATAGACGTATCGATACAAACGAACGCTCCATGCATAAATAGCAATCTAACCTCTTTACATAGCGTAAAGAGGTTTTTCTTTTCTAACGATTTTTTCTTCACATAATGTTTATACTAATCCTCAAAGTGAGGTGAATACAAATGACAAACCATGTTAATAAAGGCGCTCAAAAAAGTTCAGTAGACCAAATTGGACACGATCCTAATTCCGCTCACGAAAAAAGCGCAAAAATGGAACGTTTCCATAAATCTTATCGCGGGAAAACAAAAAAATAACAAACGAAATTGTATACAAAAATAGACGCACAGTTTATGTACTGTGCGTCTCCTCTTCCAACATTAAATCAATACTTGATATTCCAATTAAATCATGCTTATCATACGTATCTTCTTGTAACAAGCGCATCGCTTGTGTACGAATCGATTTTTCAACAATATTCCGTACATATCGTCCATTACTAAACGATGTAATTTGCGACGAATACTTTACAGCGTGCAAATGATCCCTAAATTTCCACTCAGCTTCTTTCGATAATTGGTATTCACGTTCTTCATACATCCTTTTCCCAATTTCTAATAACTGATTGACCGAGTAATCCGTAAACTCAATTATAAACGGAAAACGAGATTGTAATCCTGGATTTAATGACAGAAAATGATTCATCTCTCTTGAATACCCTGCCAAAATCAATACAAAACCATGTTGTTTATCTTCCATATGCTTTACAAGTGTATCAATTGCTTCCTTTCCAAAATCCTTCTCTCCCCCTCGTGCCAAAGAATACGCCTCATCTATAAACAAAATCCCCCCCATCGCTTTCTTTATTAAATCTCTTGTTTTTTGAGCTGTATGTCCGATGTACTCACCAACTAAATCCGCACGCTCCGCTTCAACTAAATGCCCTTTGGATAGAATATTCATTTCAAACAACAACTTTCCTATCATTCTAGCTACAGTTGTCTTTCCTGTGCCCGGATTTCCTTTAAACAACATATGAAGCACTTGCTTCTCTGACTTCAATCCCATCTCTTGTCTTTTTTTATTCACATAAATCCAAGCATATATTTCTTTGATTATCTTTTTTATATCATCCATCCCAACAAGTTTCCCCATCTCTTCTTCAATTCTCTGTAACATTTCATGTTTAGTAGTAGTTTCATTTGAAATTACCGTTTTCTTTTCCGATGCCGGTAAAGAAATTTTTTTCCGATGATTTAACACAATATTAATTTGATTATTATTTTTTTTACGCATCGATTGTTCCATTCAATCACCTCATTTTATCCCGTATTAACAGGCAGTAAGACTTCCACCTCAAAACCCAGCAAATACGAGGAAATTCAGTAGAAGATATCTGTCCGTAAATACCCGATTGGTAAAGGCTAATAATCAGTGACGGATGGACAAAATCCCCACTGATTAAAGCTTCACTTTATCCACTCACCAAATATTATTATTCCTGTCCCCTTTGCAAATGCCTATTTTCAGAAAAGTTTGCTATAATAAAAGAAATAATTAAGGTGGTGGGACTATGGAGACAACGGAATTCCATGATACAATACAAGCCTTTTCCATTTTTTTATTGAATAAAGGCCGAAAACCTTCAACGATTAAGCGTTATGTTTATGACATTGAAGATTTCGGACATTGGTTAGAAAAAAACAAAAAGCTCCCTTCCAGTAATATATGGGCTACACTTTGTACAAAAGACTATGAAGATTACTTTTCCGACTTAAAAAAGAATCGACATTACTCAGAGAAAACAATGCATCGTGTATTTATTGTATTAAATAGAATGCATCACTTCCTAAATATTCCTAATCCATTGAAGAATATGGAAATAACAATTCAACCAAACCGTGCATTGCGCGATGAAGATTTCATTTCATCCGATGAAGAAAAAAGATTAAAGCATATAGCAACGTCATTAGAAGGACTTTCAGAAAAACAACGTCCTGTTCGTCCGTTATTAATGGATCGTAATATTTCTATTTTAAGCCTATTAATCGACTACGGACTATCCTTACAGGAACTCACAGCACTAACTATGCAACACGTTCATTTTGAAACTAATACACTTGCTATTCCAGCAACTGCAGGAGTAGCAAGAACAATCACTTTAGCAACCGAAGACAAAAAACAGCTTTACAAATATTACAAAAGCATTCCAGAACCTGTTCGTCCTAAATACCATAGTAATGATCCTTTTTTCGTCGCATTTGATTTTAACCGAGGGACATACAGATGGGTATATGAAAACGACTCACCAAAAGCATTAACGGAAATCGCTATCCAAAAAATGATTCGACTTGAAGTAGCAAGAGCGAATTTACGCAAAGGCATTTCCGGACAACATTTCCGGAATACATTTATTTTACGTCTAATAAAAAAACAAACTCCAGAGCCAGAAATCGTAAAATTAGTTGGCTTCAAATCAAAAATTTCGCTAAAACGATTTTATCAATACTCTGAAAATAAAAAAAACGCCCTATTATAAGGCGTTTTTTTTATTTTTTTCGGAACACTCAATTTTACTATGACCATTTAACAACTCCCTGCATCTACTATGATGAGTTGCGTTCACATTCTCATTAGAAAGGAGAGATTTAATGTCTCGTTGTAACGACAATCAAAATAAATACTCCAAACCATGCTTTCCAAGTAGCGCCGGACGAATCCCGAACATCCCATCCATCCCAATTTCTAAAGCACAACTTAGAACATTTCGCGCAATTATTACTGATTTAACAAAAATAATTCCAAAACTTTTTGCAAATCCATCCCCAAAAAATATTGAAGATCTAATCGATACTCTGAACCTACTAAGCAAATTCATTTGTTCACTAGACGCTACTTCCTCCCTGAAAGCACAAGGGTTAGCTATTATTAAAAATTTAATAACTATATTAAAAAATCCAACTTTCGTAGCAAGTGCTGTATTTATTGAGCTTCAAAATTTGATTAACTATTTACTATACATTACAAAGCTATTTCGAATTGATCCTTGCACACTTCAAGAGCTTCTTAAATTAATTGCAGAGTTACAAACTACTCTAGTTAATTCAGCTTCGTTCGGCAGAGGACCTACTGGTGCTACTGGACCT